>JBFLVQ010000233.1:0-12718 GCA_040758525.1 Acidobacteriota bacterium | reverse complement strand
AAGGTTTTTCCAAATTCAATATTTGTGTGTTTTGAAATATCTTTGCGGGAAATCGAAGCGTGAACTTCTCCCGCGTAATAAAAGTAGATATCTCCGGTTTTTCGCTGATATGAAAGATTATTGCGGCTTTCTATATCTTCGCCCTGCAATAGAAAACAGATATGCGGATTTTCATGATAGTGCCTTCCTTGACTGCATTCTTCAACCGAATAATACGTAGTGCTTATGACGACGCCATTAGTATCCAGACTATTAACTATCTTGCCAGTGGATTTTCCTTTACTTAAAACAAACATAATGAATACTCCATAAACTAAGTTTTCTTATAAAGAGCGCCTACCAGAGCGAGGTTTGTCTTGTAAGCACTATAGCCCTACTGCTTTATACTTATTACGCCAGACTGCTACGGTCAGATAGGCTGATTCTACTGTTTGTGCCACCGCTTGTAAACTTTTCCTGTGATCTGGTTCTAGCAGTGTGGTGGTATGTTTGTACATCTTGGCTGGCAGTTTACTATTACTCAATAACGACTTTAAATATTCCCGATCTGACTGGCTCGGTCTTAAATGTTGTTTGCTGATAATCTCATTCTAATTCTATGAGATTATCAGCGACAAGCCTCAATTCATGTGCTGAACCTGGACGGAAGGGTGCGGCGCGCTTACACGAAGAAAGCCGCACCCGACGGGTCCTTTGCAAATTTAAACCAACTTAAAAAAATGCAAGCCATCTCTTAAAAAGAGAAGGGCAAAAACTAGTAACAAAATGCCCAGAATTCGTATGAGGTTTCGATAACTCTTACCACACAAGAATAATTTGAACCTCTCTACGATGAATGAAACAAATATTTTGGACGTGACTAGGAAGAAGTAAAAACTGCCTGTAAAGAATGCCGCGGCAAGCACACTATTTTGTACGGCTTTAACGATAATGGGCGCTCCCACGACAAACCAAAATAGGTATGGGTGTGGACTGAGTGCATTAACCGCGATACCTTTCCATAAAGACTCCCGGGGCATCTTTTGATCGAATATTTCTAGGGCTTTTACCCTAATATTTTTATTGATCCTCGGTCTCCTCACTGCCGCTTAGACGTACATCTACTTCGAATTTGCGGTAATCGCTAAACTCAATCACATTACGACTATAAAGCCTACGCTGTTCTGAACCTATGATCAGTTCAGCGCGTTGTGGCAATAGAAAGCGCTTACCACTAATCTCTACCCAACTATAATCGACTGCCGACTCGGCCACGGTAATGGGGAAACTAGCTGGTATATCATCAGCAGACTGTTCTATACGCAATACCCGTTTAGTCTCTTGATCAATCCAGACACTGCCACGGTAACCTGAGACAACGGTTTGTCCTGAAGTCGATTCTGTGATCTGGTTACTAGAAGTGGCAGTAGGTACATGGAAATCATAAACGGTGGCAGCACGGCCATTGATACGTTCGGCTGGTCCACGCTGAAATTCAGCCTTCGATTTAGGAGCAAATAGCGCTACTAGTAATGAGCCGAACTCGCCTGCTGAACTGGCGCCACCTACATCTTTATAGTTACCACGTGTGGGCTGGCCATTAATTGATTGCAGTTTGTACTGCTCACCGCGATTTACCTCATAAGTCACTTCTAGATCTAATGTATCACGCAATTGCCATTGTCCACCGGCAGGCTCGCGTATATAACGCTTCACCCGTTGATGCACAATAAAGTTGGGCAATTCCTGTGTGTAGCTAAGTGCATGGTAACGCGCCTGCTCGATCACAGGCAGCGATGCTAGCTCCTGTTCAATATCGGCTGGTCGGCTTTTATCTATGGGCTGGGATGGTGGTGTAGGCGGTAGGTCTTCTTCAGCTGCAGGTGTAGCGCTTTGGCGTGTATTGGCACGTAAGAGTGCGTCTATAACAATCGATTTGGCGCCGGCACGGCGGAATTCATCAAGCAACGAGTCAGTCAGTTGGAAACTAACACCTCGCTCTTGAATTTCGGCAGCAACATCTCCTTGAAGAATCTCGCGCCGTTTGGCTGCCTGCAGTCGTGCTAATACTTCTGCTTTGGTAAGCGGCGATTGTTGAAAAGCCATCGTCAAGTCAGGGCTAAGTAGCATCAGCAGTGTTAGTAGCGTGGCAGTTAGGATTCTCTGGGGGGATGTTTTCATGGTGCCTCCTATGACCTCAAACTTAATCTGTTACAGATTTAGCGAAAGATCAAGGCAATTGGAAGGAGAATAGATGGTATTGGTTGTATCGCTAAAACGCATCGGCCAGTCCTAGCGGTAAGCGAACCTCAACCTCAATGTCTGTCTCATTTTCCAATATACCTTTGGCTAAGGTAAACTTGTGACGATGAAAGAGAGCAAGAAAATCTAACTGTTGACGGTCATTGGGGTTGGCAATAATAGGATCAACTTTCACGCTACGGCCACCCAAGAGCAAACGACCATTCTCAATTCGCAAAAATCCTCCGCCAATAAGAAAAAACTCCACCAACTGCTCCTCCAGACGACTGCCCAATTGCTCTTTAAGAAAAGCCTCAATCTTCAAAAGTCCTTTACCAGATTGCTCACGCCCATTCAATAACACGATAAAAGGTTGATCGGCAAGCAGCAGTAAGAGGAATTTACAACCTTCTAGGAGATTGCCGTGGACCAGTTCTCGTTGTAGTAGTTGCTTATCTCCTGACAACATTGATGGAACACGGGTAAGCAAGGCATCTAGATCCAAGCGAAACATCTCTGTGCAGTCAAGAAAATCTCTTGCTTGCTCAGTAAGCCAACGTTTTGGTGTCTCACCGGGTCCTGGATAGGCACGTGTATAGTCAAAGATCAGTTCATAGACATTCTTGGTTGTAGAAGGAAAACTGAGTAGCAGATCTCTATAACGAGCCTCTTTGAACATACGACCAAGCAGTTCACGCTGTACTGCGCAACAGTGTATACATTTACGCAGATCATCGCGCGCCAGCATATGTGTAACCTTAAGCAAGGAGATCGCATCATCATCTCGCTTCTTCAGTAAATCATGGTAGAAGAGGTGAAAAGCTTCTAGATCAAACTCGCCTAAGGGACTACAAGTAGGCAGCTCGAGTTCATAACGCTTTACTTCCTGGGTATCTTGTGGCCGCTTGTCCATTAATCCGATCATAGCCGATAGAGTGCAAAGATGAAAGCTCCAGTTCAAATCCGCCCATTTACATTTTTAGTATCTAGACAGGCTTGACAAGCAGTTAGTTCAAGGCAATAATATTTCTCGGTTATTTATCGGTTTCATTAATTGCTTTCAGGAGACTGTTTGTGAAAACGCTGACTCGACGGCAACGTGAAATATACGATTTTTTACGTAATTTTATTACTCGTGAGGGCTATTCACCAACCGTCTTTGATATTGCTGAGCATTTCCAATTGCGTGCTACTTCGACAGTCAGCGAGCACCTACAGGCACTTGAGGAAGCGGGTATGATTATTCGTGGTAAGAAGGGCGCATTGGTGCAGTTACCTCAATATCAAGAGATTCCTCGAATGGTAGCAATCCCTTTTTATGGACAGATTGCCGCTGGCGCTCCGCTAGAAGTAGTTAATCAATCTGCAGAAATGGTCTATGTACCAACAGAATTGGTACGAGGTGACTGTTATGCACTGCGGGCACATGGCGATTCAATGATTGAAGACGGTATTCTTGATGGCGACCTGCTGATTATACGCCATTGTCGTCAAGCTGAGCAGGGCCAGACTGTGGTAGCCTTAATGGATGGTGTTGCTGCCACAGTAAAGAAGTTTTATCAGCGTGGAAAACAGGTGATACTTGAACCTGCCAATCAGCGTCTGCGTCCTCTTACGCTGGCTGCTACGCGAGTCGAAATACAGGGTGTGGTACAGGCAGTAATACGGCATTACTAGATATTTTTTTCTCAACTATTGTCGGTTATTTCTCGGATGTATGATTATACATTGATGTCTGATAGGTTCCTGTAGGAGTCAAAGCGATGGCACAATCGACATTACCAGTTTCTCAAGCTGAGCGTATGGAGCGCGAGCGTACATTGTCAGAGAAGATCTACAGGTTATCGCGGGATCTTAGTGATCCCAAACTGAATGCTCGGCAACGGGCGCAACTGCGCGCCGAGCTGCAGGCAGCGCTTTCTTGTTTAGAAGCGCTTAGCCGGGCCGGCGGTGGTAACAACATTGAGCAGAAGTTATGAAAACCAAAACCAAGCCACCGCTAATCAAAGAGCAACCTGCGGCACCACGCAGTTTCAACATTCATTGCCCGGTCTTTAACCATATTAAGAACACAATGGTATGCAGCCTGTGCTGTTCATTGCGCGATCGCTGCTCAGAGTTTCAAGCATTTTATGCACACAATCGTAGCGCGCAAGATGCGCTGGTCAACGATTATATCGAGTCACATAGGCAATTGCCGCCCGGCTCGCTGCTAATAATTCAATATTCACTGGAGGTCTTAAGAAAGATGAGCGATACATATGTTTGGATTGGACAGGATGACCATGCCGAGGTGATGAGCCTTGAGCAGATCTTACAAGCAGCCGATGAAGGCAGAAAGCCAAAACATATCTTTCTTACCAAGCAGGAACTGATACTACGTTACCAGCTTGTCCCCAAATCACGCCAAGAGGCGCCTGTTAAGGAGTCAGCGGCAAAAGTAAAAGTAGTAGAACCGCCAGAAGCAACCGAAGTAACCGAAGTTGAAGATAAGCGTCGGCGACGTGGTCGCGCAGTTGCCTAAGAGAGTCTGGGGTAATTATTGGTTATGGCGCGCTGCCTGAACAATCAGCGAGGCAGCGCGCAAGACCTGATTCTCGTCGGTCATTTTGCCGAAACTGAAGCGTATTGCGCCTAGAGCATCTTCACGACTCACACCCATTGCTGACAATACTGCTGAGGGCTCACGTGAACTGGTGTGACAGGCAGCACCTAGCGAAGCCGCGACACCACTTGAGATGAGAATCTCTTGACCATCACAGCCAGGGAAGCTGAGATTGAGAGTATTAGGCAGACGTTCAGTAGGATGGCCATTGAGCAGAATATTGGGTAACTCGCGAGCAAGCGCAGCATGAAAACAGTCACGCAGTCTCTTCACCTCGGCTATGATGGTGGCGCCACTGCTGTGGGCGATTTCACAAGCTTTACCTAGACCAACTGCTCCTGCCACATTGACTGTACCAGCACGTCTACCGCCTTCATGACCAGCACCAAGCATAAAGGGATGCAGGGCCACTCCTTCACGTACTATCAGTGCGCCAATGCCTTTAGGGCCATAAAACTTATGTGCGGCTACAGTCAATAAATCTATATGTAATGCTGCTACATCAATAGGGACTTTGCTAATTGACTGAGCAGCATCACAATGGAAGTAGATTTTGTGTTTATGTGCCAACTCGCCTATGGGGGCGATTGGTTGTAAAGTGCCTACCTCATTATTAGCGTGCATAACACTAATTAGGATAGTACGTGCATTTATTGCCGCACGTAGTTCCTCGATATCTATTAGACCAAAACGGTCTACACTGAGGAAAGTCACCTGATAGCCTTCATTTTCCAATTCACGGCAGACCTTGATAATCGAGGGATGCTCAATCTGAGTTGTGATTATATGGTTACCATGTGCTCGCCGTGCATAAGCGACTCCACGAATAGCCATGTTATTGCTCTCCGTGCCTCCGCTAGTAAAGACAACTTCGGCAGGTCTGCTGTTAAGCAATGCTGCGATCTGTGTACGCGCTGTGTCTAGCGCATGTGCAGCCTCTTGACCAAAGCTATGAAAACTCATGGCATTACCAAAATGTGTAGTTAAATAAGGCATCATAGTGTCGAGCACAGCCGTATCAAGTGGTGTAGTGGCATTATAGTCAAGATAGATCTTATTCATAAACCTTAGCCTCGTTGTTTTCAGTATTTATAAATTGTTACAATATAGCTTATCCCATCTAGGAGGATGATAAATGAAAATATTTATTGATAGCGCTAATCTTAGCGAGATTCAAGAAGCCAATGAGCTAGGCGTGATTGACGGTGTTACGACCAACCCTTCGTTAGTTGCTAAAGAGGGACGTGTCGATTTTAAGGAGCATATATATAAGATTTGTTCAATTGTAAACGGTCCAATCTCTGCCGAAGTGGTCGCGCTTGATTATCAAGGAATGTTGCGCGAAGCTCATGAACTAGCCGCAATACACCCAAATGTCACAGTGAAGGTTCCCCTCACAAAAGATGGTCTTAAAACTGTACGCCAGTTGAGTAGTGAGAAGATCAAGACCAATGTAACCCTGGTCTTCTCTGTGCCTCAAGCAATACTAGCAGCCAAAGCGGGCGCGTCTTTTGTTAGCCCTTTTGTTGGTCGGCTTGATGATATTGCCCACGATGGCATGGCTATGATCTCAGATCTAGTACAGATATTTAAGAATTATGGTTTCACTACCGAGATCTTGGTGGCCAGTGTACGTCATCCTATACATATCGTTGAAGCCGCACGATTGGGCGCGCACGTTGCCACATTGCCCTTCAAAGTGATTGAACAACTGACCAAGCACCCGCTTACCGACATAGGTATTGAACGGTTCCTTGCTGATTGGAACAAAACCCAAGGCAAATAGGCTAAATAACAAGTGACGAGAGATTAATTCTACTCGTCACTTGTCGTTCATAACTATTATTGTGTGGACTTACCGTCCGCATCGATAATTTTGATCTCACCTAGACCTAGTTCACGCACTCCTGCTTCTATCTTGGCACGATCGCCTACTACTACCCAGACTAGATTATCTGGCTTCAATACCAGGTTAGCAGCATTGGCAATATCGTTAAGCTTGAGCGATCTCACCTTATTGGGGTAGGTCTCATAATAGTCATCCGGTAGACCATATTGGACGATATCGTTGATAGAGAACATTACTGCATCCATAGTCTCACGTGATCCAGGCAGACTGAGGGTCTGATTATTCTGCACCTTGGCCAACTCTTCTGCAGAGGCTGGTCGTGACCCAAGCAGTCCACGTAGCTCTTTATTCAATTCCATCATAGACTCTTTTGTCTTATCGGTCTGTACTGGCGCATAGGTAATAAAGGGACGTTGTCCTCGTGCGCCAAATAGCAGCGTAAGCGCACCATAGGACCAATGTTTATCCTCGCGTAGATTCATATTTACTCGTGAAGTAAAGAGCCCACCAAGAATGTTATTCATTGTCTCAATGGCAACCTCATTAGGATTGGCAGTGGGGGGAGCAATATGACCAGCAAGAATAATTGATTGGATAGAACCGGGTTTATCCACCACATAGACGGTCGATTTGGGTTGGTGGTTAACAGTATTGAGGTTCTTCTGGGGCACATTGCCTTGTTTCCAACCAGCAAAGAGCTTCTCAAGTTTAGGTTTAAGCTCATCCAAAGTGATATCACCTACAACTACAAGGGTTGCGTTGTTAGGTTTGAACCAGGTCTCATGGAATTTGCGTAGATCTGCGGTAGTAAGTTTGGAGACGGTCTCTTCCGTTCCTGAGCCGGTAAAGGGATTACCATAGGCATGCCCCTTACCATAGAGCAGGCTAGGAAAGATACGCAGGGCTATTTGCACAGGTTGAGCCTTCTCGCGCTGTATCCTTGCCAATTGTTGTTTCTGTTGACGCTTGAAATCCTCTTCAGGGAATGAGGGATTTAAGATTACATCGGCAAACAGTTCCAATGAGGTATCGAGATTTTCTCTTAACGCAGACATATAGATGGTGGACATATCCAGATTTGAACCAGCAAACAGTTGTGCCCCTAACATATCTAGTTGTTCGCTGATCTGAAGTGCGTTACGGGTCTTAGTGCCCTCATCAAGCATACCCATAGCGAGACTAGCAGTGCCAGCAATGGCGAACTGATCAGAAGCATAACCAGCATCAACCATAAGGTTGAGATTGACTGCAGGGATCGTCTGCCGTTGTGCTAGCACAACCTTGAGACCGTTTGAAAGGGTAGTACGTTGCAACTTAGGCAGCTTTAACTCAGGTGGTGTGCCTGCCTGAGGCAATTTCGAGCGATCTACACTGGCATTAGTTGTTTTGTAGGTTGGGAAAGGATGCACCTCTAAAACATAGGTGCCATCAGAGAGCCAACGGTTCGCACTGCCCTTTATATCCACTGCCGTTGCTGCTTGTATACGTTGTAGTGTGGTTTTATAGAAGTCTGGGCTGCCACCATAGATCTGATTTTGTGCTAACACATCTGACTTACCACCGAAACCGCCTATGCGCTCAATACCACGTATAAAGTTGGCACGATATTGTGTTTTCACACGTTGTAACTCTGCGGGGGTAGGACCTTCGGCAAGAAACTTGGTCAATTCCTCATCAATCGCCTTTTCAACTTTGCTAAGATCTTCACCTGGGCGTGCCATTGCATCAATGACAAACTGTCCACCGATCTCATTTAGATCAAGATAGACGGAAACATTAGTGGCAATCTGATCATCATAGACAAGTCGTTTATAGAGTCGCGAAGTCTTACCACTGCCAAGCACATCACTGGCTAAATTAAGGTAATTGGATGCTAGCGAACCCCATTCAGGAATATTCCAGACCTTGAAGATACGCGCTTGTGGGACACGATCTTGCATCTTCTGGCGCTTTGTGCCAGTCATCTTGGCAATCCAGGTCTGATGCTTGGCCACTGGCGGCCCTGCCGGGATATCACCAAAATACTTCTCTACCTTCTCCTTAGCAGTCTTAGCATCAATATCTCCGGCTAGTACAATCACTGCATTGGCAGCGCCATAATAGGTTTTGAACCATTCCTGCACATCATTAAGAGAGGCCGCATTGAGATCCTCCATAGAACCGATTACAGTCCAGGAGTAAGGGTGAGAGGCTGGATAAGTGTTCTCCGTGATCAGGTTGTAAGCCAAGCCATAGGGTTGATTCTCGCCTTGCCGCTTTTCGTTCTGTACAACGCCACGCTGTTCGTCAAGTTTTGCTTGATTGATAGCGCCTAGTAGATGCCCCATACGATCTGACTCCATCCATAGTGCGATATCTAGTGCGGAGGTGGGCACATTCTGGAAATAGTTGGTGCGGTCATTGTTGGTGGTGCCATTCTGATCGGTGGCGCCTATACGCTCAAAGGCCTGAAAATAGTCATCATTATAATTCTCGCTACCATTGAACATCAGGTGCTCAAACAGGTGTGCAAAGCCGGTTTTGCCAATCTTCTCGTTTTTGGAACCGACGTGATACCAGACATTGACGGCGACAATAGGCGCTTTACGATCCTCATGGACAATGAGTGTAAGACCATTATCAAGAACAAACTTCTGGTAAGGGATGTTAATTTCTGTGCCCTGTCCGGATGCGAGTCTGGTAAAGACCAGGATGGCAAATACGGCCAGACTGCACAGAGCGAGCTTGGCACTCTTTCTCAACATAATATTTATCCTCCATTTGAAATAAAGCGGAAAGCGGTGTTGTCGAATAGTATACGTACACATACCCAGCCAGGTTCACCTCTATACTTTAGAGATATGCCTTGACTGAGGAGAACTTTATAATAGTTTACTCACTGTTGTTATCTTATTAGTCTCACTATGTGTAATACATAGAATACCTCCTTAGTTGAATCTCGTCATGAGTTAAATTTAATATTGTTGGTTATAGTAAAAAGAGCGTGAATAGAACTAAAAAAGGCTCAGATATGAGAAATATTTTTCTCTAGGATAGTAATAAGGTAATAGTTAATTCGATCTACTCAATAAGACGGATCTGTTCGGTAGATAGTAGCAGAGTGATAATTCGAAAGGTTTTAGCATTACAACAAGGCGCCTTAGCAAGCAGTTTGGCAAGATTTGGCTCACCTTGTTGCAATAGATACCAAATAGTATCAGCAAGAGAATAGGTAGACTTATCTTTCCAGATCAGTCGCTCGCTACAGACTTCAATCTGGGTCAATAGATCAGGGTAGATCTCGCGATACTCTTCCAATTCTATCTTCAAGGTGATTGCTTCTTGCCAAAGATCTTCGCCACTCAATGTGATCGGCTCAAGATTATGCAATTCATCTATTAAAAGAGCAGGCTTGAAGATATAGCTACCCTGTACAGGCATCTGGAAGAGCTGAAAGAAGGCTTCACTGCCCATACGCACTCCCAACTTAGCGGTATGCACATTACCTTGATCAAAAAAGATACTACAAAAAGGGGGTGGCAGGGCTTCATGACTATTATTTTTCACTAAGTCGCGTGCGGCCCCACTAGTTGTATAGACAAGTAGTGATCCGGTCACTCGCAAACCTATCAATGTATGAATTACTGAGGCAAGATCGCATTCAGGAAAGCGGCCATGCAGTGGATTATGCACCGCTGTAGAGATAGCAGCAAAACTGCCTGTGTGCTCTATTGGTGGTTCTGGTGAATCAGGATCGGGGATAATATCGACAGCATGCGCCTCGTGCACTTCTGCTTGGCTAAGATCACCACTGAAGAGTCGTAATTTGCCGCTGTTAGGATCAAAACGGAAACGTCCACTGCGGTCTAGTGGAGAACCAGAGACATCTAGGGTAAGCAGTACCGCCGCCTCCAAATCTTCATCGGTAGCATTAAGAAAGACTTTCTGGAACTCTTGTTCAGTAACTACCTTGACCGAAGCTGCCAACTCGTGCGCAAAGGTTATCACATCAGGCGGACGTAGCTCGGGGTCCTTCTCCAATGCACGCATTACCACAGCATTGAGTAATGCCGGAATATCTGCGGCTACCTCATAAAGAGGCTTGGGGGGTTCGGTTACCTGTTTGTAGATAACAGACATTGAATTTGGTCCTTCAAAAGGTAATTGACCAGTAAGCATGCGATAGAGAATTATTCCTAGGCTGTATATATCCGAGCGTGGATCTATATTGCGTGCAGTACACTGTTCTGGTGAGATGTAATGTGGTGTGCCGATCACAGATCCCATACCAGTGAGATTATTAGCCACCATACCATCTAACACCTGGATCAGTTTAGCAATGCCAAAATCAACTACTTTGACCGTCTCTTGGCCATCTTCAAAATGCAAAAATATATTATCTGGCTTTAGATCACGATGGATGATACCACGCGAATGTGCGATATTAAGGACAGCACAGACTTGCTGAATTATGTTATTGGCTTCTAAGAAACCGAGTCGTCCACGCTCGTTGAGACGGTCTGAGAGTGGCATACCAACAAGAAATTCCATCACCACATAAACAAGATCATCTGCAGTAATACCAAAATCCATTACTGCAATTGCATTTGGGTGACGGATCTTCATGGCAGCATAAGCTTCACGGCGGAAGCGTTCAATTGCGGTAGGGTTGTTTACCAGATCGCGCCGCATCAGCTTGATTGCGACAGGTGCTTGTAGCTGTAGGTGAGTAGCCTTGTAGATAGTGCCAGTCGTACCTTCGCCGATCTTTTCATCTAGTTCATATTTATTATCGATAATATAGCCAGCGTAATCGGCACGGTCCTTTGCCTCTAGTAGAGGACTACCATCAAAAGGACAAAAACTTTTCTCCTGAGGGAATGCCTTTAGACATTGCGGACACTGCATTATCATAGCTATCCAAACCTACCGGCGAAGGTCTGTTAGACAAACATTTTATTGTCTTTCAATATATCCTAATTTTTCAGTAAAGATAAGTGAAAATAGACTACCTGTACCACTAGGAACAGGCTTTGCAATATCCCTTGTTGGAGGACTGAAATTATGAGGCTTGCAATGATCTTTTTACTTTTGTTATTAGTCAGTAATACTCCCACTTTTGCACAACGTGATTATTATACGAAGCGTGCGGCAGTATATGCAACAGGAACGGAAATAATACTACGCGCAACACTGCTAAAAACCAAACAAGACTACTTGATTATTAGCGATACAGGTGGCGAACAGATGGTGGTCTGGCTTACTCGTTACTCAGAACTACGCAAAAAACATCGTCGGCCACCGTATAAAACTCGCAAAGCTTATTTGGAAGAACTTGTTCCTGGCACTACTGCCAAACTGAAACTGGTACGAGACAAAGCTGGACGGCTGCTAGTTAACAAGCTCACCGTACATGACACGATACAGGAGTTTGTCCCAGTTATTGTTGAACCTACTCAAACTAAAATAGTATCCCGGCAAGAGTAGAACTCTGCTATCAGTGACCAAAACTACGCAAAGCAGACCGCTCAGTTGGATGAATATCGAAGATTCTTTCCAAATTGGTGATGCGTAGTAGATTTTCCAGCTTCTGTGAAGGATTGGCAATCTTCAATTCGCCACCCCGCTCTTTAACTCTTTTCAAACATACAATCAACTCGCCGATCCCAGTGCTGTCGGCATTGGCAACTTCGCTAAGATTGAAAACAAACAATGCATGTCCATCATGAATCAACTCCATGATTTTGGTAGAGAGTACATTATAGTTCTCACTACCAGTCAGCTTGCCATTGACGTCCAATATTACAACATTGCCGGTTTCACGCTCGCTAATAGTGACCATAAATATCCTTATTATTGAATATTTTGAATCTTGTTGTCGGTCTCACAACTAGAGCCGACTTCAGAGTTGCCAGAGATATTCTAACCAGCTAAGGCAATGGAAACAATCAGACTTTTTCATTTTGGGTTTCAGTTTGAAACGGTTTGGAAAACTTGTTTACCATTTTGAAAAGCAGGCTACTCTCCAGGCCTCTTCTCCACTCCTCTCTATGAATAACTATCTT
>JBFLVQ010000232.1:0-12722 GCA_040758525.1 Acidobacteriota bacterium | reverse complement strand
GTCAATAACAATTCCTACCATCAACACAAGGGCCAGCATAGTTACACTATTGAGGGTAAAATCGAGTGCCCACATCATTCCAAAAGTAGCGATCACTGAAGCGGGAATTGCTATGCCAGCAATAATCATAGAACGCCAGCTACGCATAAAGGCAAGCACTACTAGACATGCCAAAATACTACCCAGCACTAAGTGTATATTGATCTCATGAAGCGCTGAATAAATATAGCGAGATTGATCACGGATTATTTCCAATTTCACATCCGCAGGCAATTGACCAACAATACGAGTGAGATTCGCCTTGGCTGCCTCGATCACGGCAACCGTATTGGCACCCGATTGGCGTCGTACATCTAGCGTTACCGTTGGTACACCATTTAAGCGCGAGACAGAGCGCTGCTCCTTAGTGCCATCTTCCGCCCGACCAATATCTTTTATACGTATGGGCATGCCATTAACAGTGGCAATGACCATTTCATTAAAGGCTTTGGCATCAGTAATACGACCCATTGTACGCAATGTCTGTTCATGTGCACCGGCCGTTACATTACCACCTGGTACATCAGCATTCTGATTCACAATCGCATTGCGCACCGCGGTAATAGGGATCTTATAGGCAGCTAGTCGATCAGCATCCACCCATACATTAATAGCTCGCTCCAACCCGCCTACTACACGCACTTCGCCAACCCCTGTAGAGCGCTCCAACTGGGTTTTCACAATACGGTCGGCTAATTCCGTCAGCTCACGCACAGATCGATCCCCAGAAAGAGCAATCGTTAAGACTGGCGTACTATCATTGTTGAACTTGGAAACAATGGGCGGATCAACTCCTTGAGGTAGATCGCGTACTACTGTGGCAACGCGGTCGCGAATATCTTGAGCGGCGATATCTACATCTCGATCTAGATTGAAGGTCGCAATCACGACCGATGCGCCTTGTCCTGAGATCGAGCGTAGTTCATAGATACCCTCAACAGTATTAACAACCTCTTCGATACGCTGAGAGATCTCTGTCTCAACCTCCTCAGGTGAAGCCCCTGGCAAGGTAGTGCGAATCGATACATTAGGTAACTCAACCGATGGGAAGCGATCAACACCTAAGCGAAAGTAGCTTGCTGCGCCGACCACTACCAAGGCAAGGATTATCATGGTTGCAAAGACAGGCCGCTTGATAGAGACTTCTGCGAGTTTCTGCATAAGCTGCTATTTCATCACTTCTACGGGTTGACCCGATTGTAGATTGCCTGGCTCGACAACTACCTCAGTACCCGTGCTTAAGCCGTAGACTATTTCTGTATTATCAGCAAGGCGACGCCCAGTAGTAACCGCCTTCTCTACCGCTTTGCCATCCTGCACTGTAATCACTTTCTCTATTCCGGCAAAGGTCACTACTGCCAGTGAGGGCACTGCCATCACCATCTTCTGCTCTTCTACAACAATATCAGCGCGTGCAAACGAACCAGGACGTAGATTACCATTATTGGGAATCTCAGCTTCAACCATAAGCATACGATTCTGTTCTGCAATGGTAGGACTAAGACGCTCAATACGGCCTGTATAAACCTTGGTATCACCTTCAATAGTGACTTCGACCCGTTGCCCTGCACGTACGCTGGTAGCATCGCGTTCAGGAACTTCGGCACGCAGCCGTAATGGGCTCATACGTACAATGGTAACAATTGGCGCGCTAGCAGCAAGATACTCACCTAAACTAGCTCGCTTCTCTTGTACGATTCCATCAAATGAAGCATAGATAGCGGTATCGGCAACCTGCTGACGTGCTAATGCCAATTCGGAGCGGCGTTGTGCCAGTAGCGCCTGACGATTATGCACTTCCTCAATAGCATCCTGATAACGACTAAGGGCAACTTTATAGGCAGTCTCAGCCGTATCGTATTCGGCCTGAGAGATTATTCCCTGTTTAAGTAGTGCATTTGTGCGCTCACGTTTCGATTCGGCATCTTCCAATACAGCCTGTGCTTGCCTAACCACACTGGCCTGTTTTGGATCAGCCAACTCATCCGTGCCATTGGGCGATAGCCCTAGTCGTGCGCGTGCTTGCGCTAGTGCCGCTTCTGCTTGCTGCAAGCGTAGTTGGTAATCTTGTGGATCAATCTGTGCAATCAGTTGACCCTGATGTACCACACTACCTAAATCTACTGAGATGCTGCTCAATCTTCCTGGTACCTTTACACTGAGAGTAGCTTGATCATAAGCGGCCAGTGTACCAGTCACATTGATTGCGCGAGCAACCGGCAATTCGGCTACTCGTGCCGTCTTAACCTTTTTAGGGACGGCAATACGGCCTTCCTGTTGTTTGGCAGCAGCTAAATTTTCGCTCTTGCAAGCCGTTGATAAAGCCGTGAGGACTACCAACAAAAATAGTAGCGAGATACGTGATGCTACGATATAGATTGATTGAAGAAACATTACTGGCTTCTCTATAACTTTATTACCTATCAGGCTAAATATGGGAGCGTAATTTAATATTAACCCTGCTGGCAGAGCAGTGACAAGTCATAGCTGGGTACGTCTTTGCTAAATGCTTGTGAACGCATATTTGACCACCCTGTGTGCGAAGCGCTACAATAACACCTCCTTGAACCCTAGCGATGACGCGCAAAACGAAGCGAGAGCTTATTTTGGAGATCTTTGAGGCGGAAGGTTTTGCAGAGCTTTCCGAATCTGAGATCAAGATTATTAATGAGCGGCTAGTGCTGGCCTATGGTCGCGGTGGCGCGGCTTCGCCTGCTTACATTGCTAACACACTTATCTCTGCCGGTAAACGTGTACATATTCAGGATCAGATCAATGTAGCGAGTGACCCTGAGGATTACAATGTAGAGTTTGCTGGTGCACTGAAATTTGACACCCTAGAAGATGCGGAACAGTCGCTACACGTTATTGATCGGCTCTTTCATCGCTGCCAGTCTGCCAATGATGAAGAGGGTATGATACGTTGCCGCGAAGTGGCGGAGCGTTGCCGGTTACGTGCTCGCTTGATCGCTGATAATAGCCGCGTGGCAGTGGAGAAGCGTACCGCTAAAGAGGAGATCGCTTTCTGGTTTAGTCTTTGGCTACGCACTCCAGATCTTTTTGCAGATTGGATCGAATTGCGCAAGCGATCACCTGAATACCGGCAACGCTTCTATCCACTTGCAGAGGATTTTAGAGAGGAAGATACTAAATGAGTGAAAACCCTACCAAGGCAGTGCTCGATTTCCCCAAAAATTTTCTCTGGGGCACAGCTACTGCCGCACACCAGGTAGAAGGCAACAATCAACTTAATGACTGGTGGGCGTTCGAGCAAGAGCCTGGCCGTATTCATGACGGTACCACCTCAGGCAATGCCTGTCAGCACTACCAACTTTACCAATCAGATATCGCATTGATGCAGCGACTACATCAGAACGCCTACCGCTTCTCACTAGAATGGAGCCGTATAGAACCAGAGGAAGGGCGTTTTGATGCTAAAACTATTGCCCATTACCGCGCTGTGCTAGAAGAGCTACACGCTTATGGTATTGAGCCTGTTGTTACAATACATCATTTTACTAATCCTCTTTGGTTGGTTGCTAAAGGTGGGTGGGAGACCAGTGCGGTAGTACGATATTTTGAACGCTTCACACGTCTGGTGGCGCGTGAATATGGCGATCTGGTGCGCTATTGGGTGACGATCAATGAACCTATGGTCTATGCTGTATTAGGCTACATGCTATCAGCCTGGCCACCGGCAAAGCGCCGGCCTGAGCTAGGGTTTGCCTGTGTCGCTAATATGATGCGTGCGCATGCGGCAGCTTATCGGATATTGCATGAGACAACTAAGCTAGCGCCGTTAGTGGGGATTGCTCACAATATGCGGATCTTTGATCCTGCCAATGCCGGTCGCTGGCTGGATCGTAAGGTAGCGGCGCTACAGGACTATATTTTTAATGAGACCGTGCTTATCGCCCTCACAGAAGGACGTCTGCACTTACCACTGGGGATGGATGAGGTTCCTGGTGGGCGTGACTCACTCGATTTCATAGGTTTGAATTACTACTCGCGTGACTTGGTGGCATTTGATATACGTCAACCTAGAATGTTCTTTGGAAACAATTTTCCTTCACCGGAGGCAGAACTTTCGCTTTTTGGCTGGGAGATCTATGCAGAAGGTATCTACCGATTCTGTAAACGACTGGCTAGCTATCGCCGTCCTATTTTGATCACTGAGAATGGTCTGCCAGACGAGACCGATGAGCAGCGACCGCGTGTACTGCTAGATCACTTGGTAGCGCTACATCGCGCAATAATGGAAGGGGTCAATGTGCATGGCTATTTCCATTGGTCGTTAATTGATAATTTCGAATGGGCAGAAGGTTATCGCACTCCCTTCGGACTAGTAGCAGTCGATTTCCAGACACAGGTACGTACTGTCAAATCGAGTGGTGAGCTTTATGCTGAGATCTGCCGACAGAGCGCTATTACGCCGCAAATGCATGCATCTGTAAAGGGTCGTGCTGCCGAGCCAAAGAAGCATCTCAATCTTTATGGGGAGAAATATTATGCTAATAGTAATGCAATCGCAGGCAACTGAAGATCAAGTAACAGAAGTAGTGAAGACAATTGAAGGTATGGGCTTGAAAGCGCACCCCATACCAGGCGCACAACGCACAGCAATTGGCATTACCGGCAACACCGGTGAAATTGATGCAGTTGCGCTAGAGTTGCTACCAGGAGTTGCCGAGGCAATACGTGTCTCTAAGCCTTACAAGCTGGTCAGCCGTGATATTAAACCCGAGCGTACTGTTGTGCAGATTGGCTCAGGCGCAATAGGAGGAGGTAACCTGGCTGTGATTGCTGGCCCTTGTTCAGTCGAATCAAGAGAGCAGACCTTGGCGGTAGCCGAAGCTGTGGCTGCTTGTGGTGTACGACTCTTCCGAGGCGGCGCCTACAAACCACGCACTTCTCCCTATACCTTCCAAGGTCTTGGCTTGGAAGGTCTGAAGATATTAGCTGAGGTGCGCGAACGCTTTGGCATGGCAATCGTTACTGAAGCGATCGATCACGAGAGCCTAGAATTGGTAGAGCAATATGCTGATATGATCCAGATTGGCGCACGTAATATGCAGAATTTCAGCCTCTTACGTCGGGCTGGTCAAACTCGCAAACCAGTGCTGCTGAAACGTGGAATGTCGGCAACATTGGAAGAGTTCCTGATGGCCGCTGAGTATGTAATGGCAGAAGGCAACTATCAAGTAGTACTTTGTGAACGTGGTGTACGTACCTTTGCCGATCACACTCGTAATACTGTCGATCTTTCCATTGTGCCAGCAGTACAAAGGCTTAGCCATCTACCTATCATTGTCGATCCCAGCCATGGTACAGGCCGCCGTGAAAAGGTTATTCCTATGGCGCGTGCAGGTATTGCAGTAGGTGCTGATGGTATTATGGTGGAAGTTCACTGCCAACCAGAACGCGCCCTTTCTGACGGGCCACAGGCACTGTTACCAAATATGTTTGTTCAGATGATGGAGCAGTTGCGCGAAATCCATCAGGTCGTCACTAAGATACAGATTCCTGCTTACACAGTAAGTTAATCTTTAAAGCTAACGGGGAGAAAGTTTTGTTAAGATAGTTGAGGTGGAATGGTTCTTGGGATCACCAACAATCGCAACCGTGCCGCCATAGGTCTGGACAATCTCGCGTTCAGGTACATTATCGACAGTATAGTCGGTGCCTTTAGCATGCACATCCGGTTTAATTGCCAGTAATAGCTCAGCAACAGTAAGTTCATTGAAGATCGTTACGTAATCAACACAACTGAGCGCGGCAATAATCTCTGCACGCTCCTCTTCAGGCATTATTGGCCGACCGTTGCCTTTTAGTTGATGTACTGCACGATCGCTATTGATGCCCACCACGAGCAGATCGCCTAGCGCACGCGCCGCTTGTAGGTAACGAATATGACCAACGTGTAATAGATCAAAACAGCCATTGGCAAATATTATCGAGCGACCTGCACTACGCGCTGCTGCCACTATATTAAGTAATGTTGCACGATCAAGAATCTTTTTATTGGTATCAGAGTTATACATGATGACTATTGTGCTATAGATGCGAGCAACTCCTCGCGAGTTACAGTGGCAGTGCCACGTTTCATTACCACCAGACCACCAGCATAATTAGCAATACGGGCAGCATCCTGGAAACTGGCACCAGCAGCCAGCGCTAGTGTAAAAGTAGCAATCACAGTATCACCAGCACCGGTTACATCAACCGGTTCTTTACTTCCTACCGCCTCAATTTTGTATGGTAATCGTCCTTCTTCAAAAAGGATCATTCCCTCGCTACCGCGTGTTAGCAACAGTGCTGATAGCCCCAATTGGGCACGTAATTGTAATCCTGCCGTATTCAAGTCCACCTCATTAAGCAAACGTGTCTCAACCAGGGCTTCTAGTTCTGCCTGATTAGGAGTGGCGGCGGTAAAACCATGACAGGTTCGTAGATGGAAACGCGAATCGACCACTACAGGGATCGCGCGTGCCTTAGAGGCTTTTCCTAGTGCAGCCAGTAATGTCTCACTGACAACACCATAATTATAGTCTGAAACTATTACAGCATCAGCCTCAGCAATCTTTTCGTTAAGTTGAGCAATCAAGCGTGTGTGAAAGTCGGTAGGTTGCTCTAGTGTAGGTTCTCTATCTATACGAATCACCTGTTGGCGAGTGGAATGGACCGAGCCGGCAAGAATACGTGTCTTGGTGGGAGTAGCATACCCAGACAGAGTAAGAACACCGCTGGTAGTAACGCCACGCCGACGCAAACCTAAAGTAAGTTGGCGACCAGCAACATCACGCCCTATCACTCCTATTAAGGCGGCACGCTCCGCTAACGCAGCAACATTGGCAGCCGCATTACCAGCGCCACCGGGCATTGTTTCAGTCCGTTCGTAGCGCAAGATCATAACTGGCGCCTCACGTGAAACGCGTGCGATCTCGCCATAGACAAATTCGTCTGCAATCAGATCGCCTATAACCAGCAACCGGCAACGCGGGAACTGTTTAATAATATTGGTCAGCATAAAATTTGCTATTTTACCCTAGAATAACAAAAATCGCCGCTCTTTCCTGCTCTTGTGACAAATCCATTTTGATCACTAATTGATTACTAACATCTTTCTAATCAAAATCTAATTTTTGCTGTTGTATAATACCTTACAGCAACCCCAGCGGTGGGGAGACAATCTAAATTAAATATTAAGATAACCGTATTATCTAGGAATCTAGGAGAAGCTTATGAATAAGAGCCATATCCGCCAAATCTTTTTAGTGCCCCTAGTGGCCCTATTATTGTTATCCACAATACCCGTTTCTGCTGACGACAAGGACAAGGACAAAAACAAGAGCACTGCACGTCCCGCTAGTTCTAAGCTAGACGACAAAGAGAATCCCGAAAAAGTCGGGAAACGCGATATCAACAAACACCAAATTAACTTCTATTCCGTCGAGAAAGAGATTGGCATCGGCCAACAGTTGGCTGGTGAAGTCGAGCGCCAGCTCAAATTCGTTGAAGATCCGGTTGTTACCGAATATATCAACCGGGTCGGCCAGAACATTGTACTCAATTCCGACGCAAAAGTCCCCTTCACTATTAAGGTAGTCGATTCCGAAGAAGTGAATGCCTTTGCGCTGCCAGGTGGTTTCTTTTTTGTTAACAAAGGACTGATCCTGGCTGCTGATAATGAGGCAGAGGTTGTCGGTGTGATGGCGCATGAGATTGCACACGTAGCCGCACGTCATGGTACCGAACAGGTCTCGAAAGGACAGTTACTCCAATTTGGCTCAATTCCACTGATCTTTCTTGGCGGCGTTGGCGGTATTGCGGCACGTTCAGCCGCTAACTTTGCTCTACCGCTGACCTTTTTGAAGTTTAGCCGTGGCGCTGAAACTGAAGCCGATATCCTTGGAGTACAATATACTTGGGCAAGCGGCTATGACCCAATGGCAATGGTTACCTTCTTCGAGAAGTTGGATAGCAAAGAGAAGAAGAAGCCGGGAACAACGGCCAAACTCTTCAGCACTCACCCAACTACAGGTGATCGTGCTCAAAAGGTACGCCAACTGATCAGCCTGTTCCCTCAACGCGAGGAATATATCCTCAATACCTCAGACTTTAACAAGATTAAATCGCGACTACAGGCAGTTGCTTCATCACGTCGTTCCACACTAGCAGGTGGCCCCAATGGTGGTGACAGCGGCTCACGTCGGCCTACTCTAAAACGGCGTCGTGATGATGGCAACGGAGGTAGTGGTGATATTGATGCAGATGATCAAGCGCCACCGGAACCACGTGACCGGCCTACCCTCAAGCGGCGTGATGGTGGCCAGACTGACAGCCAAGATGATAATACACAAGATCCACCGGCGGCTGATGACAATAACAACTCATCATCGCCTAGCCCTTCTAACCGGCCTAAACTAAAACGGTCCGGGGGTGGTGATCAGTCCGACGATAACAACTAGTCTTTACTGATAAGTGACCAGCGACGAGTGACGAGCTTTTGCGTTTGTCACTCGTCGCTTTTTCATTTTTATAATTATGGCCGGTACTCTCTATTTAGTCGCAACACCTATTGGAAATCTTGAAGATATCACGCTACGTGCCTTACGTATCCTTAAAGAAGTAGCGCTAATCGCCTGTGAAGACACCCGCCAGACCAACAAACTTCTACAACGTTATCAGATAGACTCACCTACGATCAGCTATCACGATCACAACGAGCATGCCCGTACACCACAGTTGCTGGCGCGGCTTATTGCCGGTGAATCGATCGCAGTAGTGAGTGATGCAGGCACACCAGCTATTTCTGATCCAGGCTTTCTGCTGGTACACGAAGCGATTGCAAACCAGATTCCTATTGTCAGTATCCCCGGTCCATCGGCGTTACTAACTGCGCTAACAGCTTCTGGCCTGCCGACCGATGAATTTCTTTTTGTTGGTTTCCTGCCTGCCCGTACTGGTGAGCGACAACGACGCTTGAATGAACTTACTACTATTCGTGCTACGCTGATTTTCTATGAGGCGCCACATCGTATCCTACACACACTCACTGATGCATATAAGATTTTCGGCCCACGACCAGCCGTAATCGCGCGTGAACTTACCAAAGTGCATGAACAGTTCTTACGTGGCACATTAGATCAACTTCTGATACAACTACAAAAAGAGCCCCCACGTGGGGAACTGGTTGTTATTATTGAAGGAGCGACCGCAGCGCAGCCACAAACAGTTCAACAGACAACCAGTCTACGTGATGCTGTAGCGGAGAAGATGCAGTCCGAAAATCTTGATAAAATGGCAGCCCTAAAAGCCGTCGCGCGGGTTTTGGGTATTAGCAAAAGCGAAGCTTACCGTCGTTTGCAGATAGAAGAGAAGATCTGACGTAGCGCTAAGTAATCTCTTTGTGCTGGCAATATCAATAATCTGTTAACAGTTTTTCTAAACCCACGTCTTAATGTATGAAGCACAAATCAACTGGAAGGGAGAATGATAGGATTGGCCGGGCAAGACTTTGACCTGACAATACTATCAAGGTGCGAGAGATACCAATGTACAAGATCAGACCAGGTGGTGAGTTGCTACTTATGATCGAACCTTTACCAGAGGTAGCGACAACCCAGACGGAAACATCCCCTGAGGTTGCATTGGTAGAAGCAGCTCGTCTTGGTGATCGCGCCGCTTGTGCGAAACTCTATGCTATCTACTCACCTATGGTGCATGGCATATTGTTGGCACGTGTACCGCGTGGGGAAGTAAGTGACCTTGTGCAGGATGTCTTCCTGCTCGCATTAGAGAGATTTCACACTTTGCGCGATAGTGCTGCATTCGGGCCCTGGTTGGCCGCGATCACTCGCAATCGCGCTAATGACTTCCACCGACAGACTCGCACACATGAGGAGCTCAATGAGAACCTCATTGATGAGAGCCCTGCAGAGATGGCAACAGAAGCGGCTAAAGTGCTTGCCGCGATACGTACACTACCAGATGCTTATTGCGAGACATTGATCTTGAGGTTAGTAGAAGGTATGACAGGACCTGAGATTGCGGCACGTACAGGTCTCACACCAGCTTCTGTACGAGTCAATCTGCATCGCGGTATGAAACTGTTGCGTGATAAATTAGGCCTGGAGGAAAGCCTATGAATGACGACTATCTATGGGACGGCACCGGTGAACCTGACCCTGAAATTGAACACCTGGAAGATGTGCTGTCGAGATATCGTTACCAACCTTCGGCAAGAATCTTGCCTATGCCGCTGCCTGTGCCGCCACCTAAACGTCATTGGTATGGCTTTGCAGCTGCCGCAGCACTTATCTTGCTAACACTGATGGTAGGGTTGTGGTTTACTTTACTGCGCTATACCAATAACACTGTTTCGCCAATGGTGAAAGACGGTGCAGTAAATGGGAGCAATATCACCCCAGTAAAGGTGCCAGTAAAGGTAATGGATCAACCGCTTCCGGTTGCAGTTGTACCAAAAGAGAAGAGACTTAAACGACACAAAGCCACTTTAGCAAAATCTTCGTACGCTACAACCTCCAGAGCGTCGCAAAAGATGTCTGATCTGGCTGTTAAAACCTCTATTTTTGATGTAGAGACAGCCGAGCATATTGAGAAGGCTCAACTGCTCTTGCGTTCGATCAAGAATTCACGTCCTTCTATGGATGATGCCATCTTTGATCTCTCTTATGAGCGCGACCTATCACAGCGGTTGCTTATTGAAAATGTCTTGTTGCGTAATGACGCACAAGCCAGAGGTAATATACCCATAGAAGATCTACTCAGCACATTGGAGCCTTTCCTACTTGATATTGCCAACTTAGAGAGTAATCCATCACTAGATGAGGTGCGTTCCATTCAAGAACGCATAGAGAAGAACGAGATTATTGCGGCACTGCAGATTTATACGGTGCCACCTCTCAACCAAGGTTTCTAATTAATATAGGATGATAACTATGCCGCATACTGTCGAATCATTAATCTCTCATCGAGCTAATGCTAATGGCTGGCTCGTAAGTTTAATACTGATGCTTTGCGGGTTCTTCCTTTTCAATGTTCCCGTCTATGGTCAAACAAAGGGTCAAGCAAGGGATCGGGAAAAATTCAACCGACTGCTGCAATCATCAGCATCTTCCGATCCTGCGGTAAAGACTGTACGTGAAGGTCGCGACCTGATTGCAGAAGAGCGTTGGGCGAAGGCAATGGATAAGTTCTCTGAAGTCGTGAAACAGTTTCCTAAGAGCGAATATATGGATGATGCACTCTACTGGCTCGCCTTTACCATGAAGAAGCAGAGCATGTTTCAGGATGCCAATCAGGTGTTGGGACGGCTGCTACAGGATTTTCCTGATTCCAACTGGAATGATGATGCACGCCTATTGCAGCTTGAGATTGCTCGCCAGATAGGAGATCCTAAACGGATCGCTGAAGAGGCAACTAAATTACTAGCAGATACCCATAGGATCGCTGAAGAGGCAACCAGACTACAAATAGAGATTCCTGTCGAGCTACCTGACAATTTATATTATGAACAACCCCCTGAAGAGACAGGTAAAGGCAGCCCTGAAGAGATCAAGATTGTTGCTTTGCAGAGTCTGTTTGAAGCCAATCCAGAACGCGCCTTAGCACTTGTCAATGATATTCTCAAACCTAACTCTAATGCCAGCCGACCACTCAAAGAGAGCGCTATCACGCTGTTGAGCAGATCGGATAGTAAACAGGCAGTGCCGATATTAATGGATTTGGCACGTAGTGAGCAGGATCCCAAATTGCGAGCCAAAGCAATTGCGCGGCTCTCTTACACTAAAGATCCCAGAGTGCTAGGGTTCTTGAAAGATCTTGTGTTAACTTCGCAAGATTCCGATATTGCCCGCACTGCGCTTGGCTCACTATGCCAATTCGAAAAGATTGAAGCGCATGAGCCGCTTGTACAGATCGCGAAAACCGCTAAATCAGCAGAAATACGCAAGGCTGCGATCTCCTGCCTATCAAACAGAGCTAGCGATATAACTATCGATGAACTAGTTCAAATATATGAAGTCAGTCAGGATATCGATATTCGGCTACATGTCATTAACGCCCTGACACGACGTAGTGCGTACAGATTGGCAGAAAAGTCTGGTAGTGAAGATCGACTCATTAATGCTGTATTGCGCCTATATGAGGCCGAGAAGGAAGAGAAGATCAAAATGGGTATGCTTGATGCGTTAGGCAACACAAAGCATAAGCTTGCGCTCAAGAAACTGATGGAGATTGCTAAGGGCGATACCTCTTTCAAATTGAGGGCAAGAGCAATCTACTGGCTTGGCAAGAGCAATGATCCTGAAGCGACTAAACTCCTGGAAGATATCCTCAAACGGTCGTAACCGACGTGGGCGAAGCTGACCTATTAAGGCTTCGCCTTTTACCCTAAACAACACGCTGAATTTGTCTAAGGCTGTTTCTAAGACACTCATATGTCTAATCGGTAGATCTGTGCAAATTCAGCTTAGAAAGGAGTTATAAAATGCGAGAGCTGATTTCCATTATATTACTTGCGACAATACTGTTCTTTAGCAAAGTCGTGGTCGCACAAAATCCCAATTTTATTAATGTACCAGGATCAGATTTAACAGCAAAAATGGCGGCAGCGCGTAATCAGGCAAGCAGTAGTTCAGCATCCCGCTACTGGATTGCCT
>JBFLVQ010000231.1:0-12737 GCA_040758525.1 Acidobacteriota bacterium | reverse complement strand
AACAGGGCAAAATGTGGATATTTATTTTGTCCTCCCTTTTGACTCTGCCCCTCAGGTATTTCATAATGAATCCGGCGTACCTGAGGGGACGCCAGGTCAATTTTACTGGTTGCGACTGGCAGACCTCGAAGACTACTAGCTTATTGAAACTCTTTTCTTCAAATTTGGCATCTGCGAACAGTTGCAGCAAAACGACAAATAGACCAAGCGCTTCATCCTTTTGAATGAACTCATCTCGAAGGTCAACGATAATGAGACGGCCTGGCCGAATCAATGCACTTAGTTTGACCGTATCATCAATATACTCGGCGGCGAGATCGAGACGCATTTTTGCCATATCTTTTAGGTGATCTGGTAGCGAAGATGTCTCAATGCCATCACGCAAGCCATCTAGTGTTAGGTTATTGCGCAATGACTTCATAATGTGCCGTAGCTTGCGAATATAAGTGGCTTGATTGCCGACAGCACCCATTAAGAAGTACCAATGGCTTGCCTGCAATTCACTAGCAGAGAATTTAAGAGGACACACTTCAATACTTGGATATTCGGCTCTCCGCTCATTTAATTTATCAGCTGGAACAAGAAGAAGAACGTCCTTTAGGGCTTTAGGCTCTGCTCCATAGGTTTCAGCTAACTGTTTGATCTGTGACGCCTCTGAGTTCGGAGATATCATTGAAGTAAATTCTGGACGGTAATCCATAGTTGGGCTGTAGTGAAAGATAGCTGTCGCAAGAGGGTGCGGAAGAACATTGACGTTCGGAATGGGCAATGTTGCCATCTCGGCTATAGTACCCAGAGTATAACTTTTGCCGCCTCCCTGGACGCCGAAAAGACTAATAGTGTGAGTTTGATTCAGATCGATTGCAATACGTCGCCCAGAGACTTCTCCAAGCAAACCATATTGAGGCGAATCTCCAGTTACTCCCAACATTACATCATACGGTATTTTAGAAATGCTTGATTCATTGACAGATGTTTCGACGCTTACGGTTGAATTGCCTTCCTGTATGTGTTCGAATACTTCGGAGGTTGCAGGTTCTCTTTGAGTTAAATTATTAGTTTGGGTTTCTATTGATTCATTACTGTCATTCAATTCCGAATGGCTAGATTGTTGTGCGGATAAATTATCCCAGGTTATAGAGTATTCACGCGGTTTACTCAGAAATTCTGCTGTCTTAAGAGCCAAAACAGATGGCGCTCGCTCACGCCGCTTGCGGACTTCAGCCACTCCTTTACGATGCATTGGATCGTCTGATCCGCCGCTACCATCGCTTGAGGAAGAATCTGTACTGGGAGATGTTGCTTCGATTAGTTGCCGAATAAGATCTACACCAATCCGGTGATACTCAATGCCGCTTTCAATCTCGGCTGGTTCTGTGCCAGGTTTCTCAAAATCGAAGATCAAAGCACTACGTGTAAAGGTTAATTTATAACCATTATCGAGTGTTCGCAGAAAATACCGAGCTTCCTCGGCAGCCTGTGCGCTGATTATCTCATATCGCTCTGCACGCTCAAGGTAGAACTCTAATAGCATTGCCAATTCTCTCGTCTTAAAAGCTCGATCTGGCCGATCTTTCGTTGTGCGGTGCGGGTCAAAATGGAATGAAAGCACTTTTTCGCTTTGTGCTATCTGTTCAGTAATCTCTTCCTTCAGCACATTATATGTACCCAAATTGCCAATGCTGGTATAGCATTTCACTTCGACAAGCCGACACGTAATTAATCGCTTAGTAACGTCTAAATCGAAAAACGCAAGATCGGTTCTCTTGAAACTAACTTCATCACCAAGCTCATCAGCATGATTTTTCAAAATACGATAAAGATCTAAATGTGCATCAAGAGGAACAACCATTTGATTTTCAAATACACCTTGATGTTCAAGGTACAAACGTGCAAGAGCAAGTCCCATTGCTTCTGCTTGCTGCGTAGGCGCAGAGATCAATTTAAGAGCGAGACGACCAGAAAGCGAGCGGAGTTGATTGAGCAAAATCCCTGTGTGCTTTGTTAGATCATCAAGTCTATATTGCTCAAGGACTGGACGCAGAAGTGCTTCGATCTCCGCACTGGATCTTGATGTTATAACGAGCCGATGGCTCAGTGTGTTTGTTAGACCAGGAGAGTGATCAATAAGGTAATCCGGTCGATTTTTTCGCCCTCCATGATCGAAGAATTCGATACCAAGATTGCGATCGAGAGTGAATACCCAATCACTAACTTCATGTACCTGATGCAATAGCGCTCGGTCTTCAGGATTAAGAAAGAGATTTATCTCCGGGCGAAGATCTATTCCAGTTTGTCCAGTTGCTACAATTGTAGTTGTGCTGGAAAGTGTTGCAGCAAGTGTGCTGATAAGATCAGAAAGTTCTTCTGCACCCGGCAATGGTTGAGCATTACCGTGGCGCGGCTGTCGCCGCCATTTTACCGTTAGCTCATCCTCTTCATATTCAACAGAAAAATCTTGTACCAATCCATGCACAAAGGCTGTTGAATGGCACGGGTCAGCTCGCCTCGCAGATATCTCTTCCGCAGGAAACATATCGAAGAGTAGCGAAAGATGGGCATTATGAACCTCTGGTGAATTGCGGAAATCCTCTTTCGAGCGAATTGCAATGCGGAGCTTCGGTTGTAAATGACTTGCATTGGGCGTTGAAAATGCGTCCGCTTCGCGTGCTGCAACAGTGCTATCAGGGGAAAGTAGAGCGATTAGCGTTTCACCAACACCAGGAGCATCCGGATCAGGCACAAAGAGCCTTATATCATATCGAAGATCAGAAAAAACATTGTCCTTTTGGAGATCCAGAAGCATATCCGCAATAATTGTTGCTCGACCAGGATTGAATACATTTATGGTCAGTGTACGAACATATGGGTGCTGTACTAAATAACGGCGGACACGTGAAGCAAGGTATCTTCCGTCGATCAGTGCCCCTCCGATCGCAGGCTCAGGTAGGCCGAGTGCCGCGCATACCTCACCCACTAATCCACGCGGATCTTTTTCTGTAAATGGAGCAAAGAGCGACCAGAATGGATTTATACTATCAATCGCAGTGAGCACCTGGCCCATCTCTGTTGGCAAAACAGATGGAAAATTGGTTGGCGTAAGCATGTTGAGCAACGCATCCCGGGTTGGCTCGGCATATTCTTTAGGAGAACTCTTTATTGCATCGATCCATTGCCGACCAAGATATGCCCAGGTCACAAACCAGAGTGCTCGCAGAGGATGTGTTGGTGCAACCAAAGTTGCATCACGTCTGTGGCCGCGGTGATCATTGATTGCTAAATGAACCGAGTCAATGGCCAGAATACGCCGCAATTCCGAAAAAGCCTGTCGAGAATCTGATTTTGAAGCCACTTCGGCTCGTCGGGCAAGTTCGTTTATTAATGACAAGTAGGTAGATGCATAATCTCGTACAATATCAAGTAGTTCAAAAGGGTTTACACCTTGTGTAATAAGCTCCTGTGTACCGCCTCGGATCGCCTCGAAATACCGGCGTCGGGAAGCGAGAAATTGCTCGGCGGTATCACCAACGGGCCAATCGTGAAGTACTGGAGTGCTTTCTTCAGGAACACCAAGAGAGATAGAGATCCGCCAACTGATAGGTCCATCTGGATTGGCGAGAATCTTCTGCTCCAGCACCTTTAACGCACGAGAAACCGGCACATGAACAATGCCTTCACTACCAAGGCGCACTTCCAGCATATCACTTCCAGTCATTCGACTTCGTGATTGCCTCTCTGCCCAACTTATATTTTTGATGGAAATTTTTTCTGGATCTCGGCCAGCAAGAATGGCGGAAAATTTTGCACTTAATAAAGCATGAACTACGCTTGCTTCTCGTGGAACTGCTCTTTGAGCCGGTACAGCATCGATATCGCTTTTAGGGATAACATAGAAGAGGTCGCTTTCGTTTGCACGCCTTCCTACAATCTCACTATCAACATTCCAAGGAATTGATTGACCCGTTTCATCAATAAGAGGAATAAGATCTCCATTCTCTGTTTGCGCTACTATCCTGACAAAATGCCAACCTTCTTCCCAATTCTCCGGCTTGCCAAGAGATGAGAAAGTTATCGTTGCGCGATCTGTACCTGTTTTCCAGGCTGTTTTGCTGCGTGCTAAGCCAACAGGGCCTCCATCTTTGGAGATTATTCGAGCAACAAACTTTGCCAGACCTTGAACTTGTGATGGGACCGGCTTGACGCGAAAAGTTACGCTGAATTTTCGTAAGCCATTATCACCTAGAGGCAAGATACGTTGTCCAATAAGCTGTTCCCATTGCTTATCAGCTTTATCCTCGGTGAGCGGTTGAAGATTAGTCTCGACTTCACTGATACAGATGGTTTCGGGTTGAACCATTCTATCCTCAAATTCCCACTTATTGAAAGATAGTGGCCAACAACTTCTATCAAGAACAATTCGCCGAGTCAATGCTTTCGGATCGTCTGCGCCTGCATCGGCGAGAAAATCTCCAAGTTGTTTTCTAAATGCACGGTTGGAGAGTCGAAGATCATTTACTCTGCCACGCTCCGAGCGTACAGACCAAGTAAGATCTTTAACGCATTTGCGATTTCTTATCAGCCGTTGAGGCGCATTTTCAGGATGTGATAACCATTCAAAGTCAGGTACAAGCCCGATCTCATAGAGAGCCGCTCCTAACGCTTCAGGATCATTGCCGTTTATCTTACCAGTTAGGAGAAAGCGCGCAATGCTCAGGGAATCAGCAAATGGCCAAGGTTGGTCATCTTGTTCAATGCGTCTTAAGGATTCCGTAATTGCAGTGCGCAACCCATTTGGAAGTTGTTCCAAAAGTCGATTGCGTAATTTATCATAAAGCCCATTGATAGAGACTTCTTCAAATGTTGCTACACCAAATGAGTCTTCTGCCGAAGCTCGTACATCGTTTGGGACAAAAACTAATAGCGGTGGTCTAAGGCTGCCATCTGGCAAAGGATTACGAAGTTCAACAAGCTTGGTGCTGGAAACGGCAAATTGTTGTGGCACCGGGATTCGACCATCAGAGAGAACAACAACAGTTGCAGTCGGAACTTCCGCACTTAACCGACCACAAAGGCGCACCATTAGTTCCAAATCCAAATCGGATACCCGCATACAATGTCCAGCGGATCTCGCACGCAGTTTCTCAATCAGAAATGGCAAAGCAATATTTTCAAGCTCTGCGACCAGGTCTACAGAATTAAGTTCTATAAGTCCTTGTGTCACTATTGTTCTCCTATACTGGTCGCTTCTATCTCAGCAGCGATCTGATACCTTGGGGTGATCGTTTGTGTTACATGAGCATCGGAAAGGTCACGGTAGAAACCAACCTCTCGCAAACGAGCAATAAATGCCCCATAGTTTTCTCGTAAGGCTCGGCGATCATCGATACTCGTAGAGTTGAATCCATCGCCCCGTGGTAGTTTATCGACAAACAATCCATACCGCTCTCGAAGAAACAGCAGCAGATCATCAATACGCATCTCTGCTGTATGATAACCGCGTGCCCCGCCTGGCTTGAGTACCGCAATCTGAAGTAAAACTTCTAAAAGTCGGCTATCGAGAATAAAGCGTCGAGAAGCATTCTTAGTGCGGCCCTGTGTCACTAATGCCCCAGGGCGATTCTTGAGCAGCAGAGAATCAATAGAGTCTGTTAAATACCTTTTATGGAATGCCCCTCGTAGCGCTATCAGCATCTCAATGTAAGTATCGCATTCCGGCAATCCCATCTCAGTGACAGCTTTGATCTCAGGATCAATTTCTGCATCCCCAGAGGTATCTTCGACAAGGCTTGAAATACGTTGTCCAAAGAATATTCTTCGTTCTTCTTTATAAGGGGGCTCAAGCAATTGTAAAACTTCGCCAACAGTAAACTCGCCTGATGTAGGTTTTGTCAGCTTTCCACGACGCACAAGATCTTTAGCAAATTCATCAAGTTTTCTCGTAGCAAAATAAGCACAAATGAAAGTCGGCATACGACGATAATGAGTATCGGCGCTTCTTTCCGCAAGAATCGCCATTGGTGTGTCTGGTCTGTTTGCGACATCTACAAGCAGACCGATTCGATAAGGACAATCGCCATGCGGGTCATCAGCGCTTTTTGGATTCATCGGGCAAGAATTTGGCGCGCATATTGGATCAGCTCCATGACGCTTCACAAGCATCGGAAGCAATTTCATAAGACGAAGATGATAGAGTCCAAGATGAAAAGCGATCAGCACTTTCAAATAATCAACCATCACTGAGCGCGGGATGAAATTTTGATAAAAGAGTAATCGTTGGATATCCTCGGCTAAGAGATCAGCAGAGCCTACACAAAGAGGCGGATAACTCTCTCGGTCGGTCTTGTTGTCGGGAGCATCGCTGACTTGATCAAGAAGGCGTAAAAGAGCCTGCGTCTCTACATCTAACACGGCTGTATCAGATTGCTTTATTACTTTATCCTGCCCTGGAAAGAAAAAATCTTTCAAATGGTCAAGAGCGTTCTGTCCAGCGCGATTACGAGCGCCATAAAGCATCTCATAAAGATGCTGCGCAGCGCCATAATCACGAGAATGTTTAGGATTGCGAAACCGATATGTAAAACCATGTAGTGGTCGTGGAGCTGCAACCGCTTGGTTCGATTTCCCTCTATTAACGACATCAAGAAGATGTGTTTCAACCCAACGCTCCAGGATTTCGCGGTGATCTTGAAAACCTGTGAACCATTCAGGGTGATCCAGGAATTCTGCTGCAAAATCTTCAACAGTTAGTGGCGTCTTACGGAGCAAGCGGCTGGGAAAACCATTGTGTGCCAACCGAGCAAAGAATGCAGTGAGCACTCGATCCATTTCCAGATGTTTAAAATCGAGGTAACTGATCTTTGGAAGTCGAAATTCGCGATCACGCTTTGACAATGGCATCAGTCTACCTCCTCTCAAACAGTACTCATTTCAAGACGGCCATCGGTTTGGCGAGCAACTCGGTAAAAATCATGACCAGAAGTCGTCAACAACACCTCTTGATAAGGCGCAGAACCAAGCAGATTTTTGAAGACTGCGAGGCTGAGATAATAACCCTGTTCTTCTTCAACGCTTGGCCTATAACCTTCATTTAACCGTTGCAGCATTTCAAAAATATCCAGGGTTACTATCAACTCTGCATTGTTACCGACATCGCTGTTGTAATGGAGTACAAGACCGGTCGGCATATGCTCAACAAATCTGGCGCGAACTGCTTCATCTTTGAGTTGCAGTGAAAAGCGATCCTTGGGATAGAGCCGATAACTTCGTATACTTCCACCTTCGACACGGCGTACTTCTAAAGCCAGATTGTTATCAAGGCGTTCTGGCCGATTAAGCCCTTCTCCTCTGTTGATAGCGTAGAGTAATTCGTTGAGAAGCAGTCCAGGTAAGCGTTCCCCTTTTATAACCGAAAGCATGCGATCGGCAGTCTTGTAGGGAAGCATTACTTGCCAGCCGTTGTCACGCCTTTCAAAGAAATTTCGCCGGCGTGCTATGCCAATAAATTTCCGATGAGCATCAGCGCGATTTGAAGAGAGCTGTCCAGAGTAATCCCTTGGCAGATCATCAAACAGTCTTTTCAAAACCTCACGATCATAATTCCCTCGGCGATCAAAACGAAAGAGGCTCTTATCATCATTAGGCGATACAAAATCCAAAGCGCGATCAAGGCGCGGATCATCAGGGCTTGCGATATCTACGTCACGAAGCAAAGTCAGCAAACGGTCTGCATTGCCACCGTCACCACCCATCCAACTATTAAAGTAGAAACCCTGGATAATATCTTCACGACGGCCTGTGTTGTAAAGCTCATGTATCTCATCGCAATCGCGTGTTCCTACCAACATGAAGGCAAGTGCCGAACGGAGATCCCGCAACGTGATATGCAAGCGTCCGCGAAGATGAGTAATTGTATAGAGTGTCTTAAGCCGCTCTATCACTTTTGGCCCAGCCGTTTCATCTTGTAGTGTTTGTGCGTTATGGAAGACATAGCATTTATCGCGGAGATCACAAGCATAGCAAGGCTTCCAAAAATCTTCTTTTGCCATCAGACGAATAAGACGCTCAAAGATAGAGTTATCTTGTTCTCGTGGATCAGTAACAACACTTCGTAAATTGAGATTAACGATAGCAATTCCCTGTTCTGGATTGCCGGTAATAAGCCCTCGCCGAGCAATATCGGACAGTGCAATAAAATCCTGCTTATGAGTTTCCAGGAAGTCTATGAGTCTACCTTCATTGATTGCGATAAGTCGTGTCTCATTGTTTGGCCAGGTGCTTATATCATCGCCAATAAATGGGGAGAAAAATTGTTGCAGAACTTTATCATTAATTTCATTGCCTTCATCTTGACTGCCATCATAGTTAGAAATGAATTTTCGTTTGCGCAACTCAAATCTACTACCATTAGGCAATGACCGATCAATGGATGCGCCTTCGTCCTCAGCGCTTTTTTCAAGTTTCTGTAGAAATGCAGTCTTACCATCACCGGCATTTCCAGAAATAACAACAAGTCTAAATTCTCCCTTGAGCACTGTTGGCAAGAGTTCCTGGTCGAGCGCCGTGGCGACATATAACTTTTCGCTTATCGCATCAAGGCCACGGGTTCCCGCGTTGCTTCGTTTACTCTGACTGTAGAGTGTCTGTAGATCACGAACATAAGGATTCGTGTTCGGTGGAAATGTGCCTTGTTGATTCAGATCGCCCAACGTCCAAGATGAAGAGGTATCAATTATCGGCATTGCACGCCGAGCCGCAGGCACAAGCGCCAAAGCTGATTGCATCTCTAATGCTGAAGAAAATCGAGCGGCGCGTTTTGGCGCAATCGCTTTTTGTATTGCATCGGCAAATTCCGGCGCAAGATCTATCAGATTGGAAAACTCTCGCAAGTCCTTAGCTGGTTTATCAGATTGCGGAATAACAGCAGGTTCCCAAGGATATCGACCACCAGTGACAGCTTCGTATAGTGTTAGACCTAGCGCAAACAGATCACGGTCAGCATGGTCAGAATTGATTAGATCACTATTGAGATCCAAATCAGGTGGTAAATAACGGCGAGATCCACCTCCATGACCATTGCCGAGGGCTGGCATTAATGAAACATTAAAATCGATGATCTTAATAAATTTGGGAGTCCAAAGCAGATTCCTCGGTTTGATGTCACAGTGATAGACCCCATTTTGATGCAAATGGACAAGCCCGGCGATTACTTGCTTCCCAAGGTCAAGCGCGTCCTCAGGAGCGAACATCTTACTCTCGATCATCTCTCCAACATCGAGTCCATCTAAATATTCGAAGACGATGAATGGCGGTCCACCCGATGGCAGAATATCTGCATCGATCACCTTAACAACATTAGGGTGATCGGGGATGCGCAGCAGTGTGCGGTACTCTTTCTTCAATCTATCAAGTGTGGAATGACGGTCACGAAGAATGAGCTTCACCACGCGAGATATGTCACCTAGCGTATCGATGACCTTATAAACAACTCCAAATGCTCCAGGTTTACCGAGGGATTTCACCACAACATACTTTGAAGTGAGCTGGTCATTCGCTTGCAGTTGACTGTAATCAATTGGCGCAACTTCAGGTGGAATAATGGGTGCAGGCTCAGCAGGTTTGATTTCAATGGGCTCTGCCTTGCTGGGATTAAGAATAGCTTCCAACTCACTCAAAGCTAAAATGGCTGATGGGCGATTATCAGGATCGTGCGAACAGAAATGCTGTAACCATTCATCAAAACCTTTCGGCAGCTCTGGTCGATGAGTGGATGGCTTGACTGGAAAAACACTTTTTTGTTCAAAGATTTCATTTGAATTTGCAAATGCTCGTTCTCCAGTAAAGAGTTCGTAGAGAACTAGACCCACACTATAAATATCTGATGCTGGACTCGCCAGAACTGGTTCACCATGAACCTCTGGTGCCATATATCCGGGTTCGAGATCATCAACAATCTGGTCAGCAATGGTGCGGCTGCGATCCGCTCCCGCGCGGGCAAAGTCGAAGCTGATCAACCGCGCACGTCCGTCGCTGCCAATCAATATAGTGCTTGGCGTGATATTTCTGTGAACAACCTTGTAGCAATGTAAATGGACAAGAGAGTTCAGCAGATCGTTAGCGATGCGTATCTTTTGATCGAAAGTAAGGGCAAAGTTCGGCTTTTCAATATTGATTCGTAGCGCCTGCCCAGGCACATCTTCCGTAACAAGAATATAGTTGTCACCTGATTCATTTGGGAAAAAATCGCGAGCGCCGACAACGCATTGATGACTCGGCATTGAACTAAGAGTGCGAAATGCGTTTGAGATTCTTAGCTTTTGTGCTTCCCGCTCATCAGGTGGCAAGTATGGATCTGCTTGGTAAACACGAAGCAGAGCAGTGGTGTGGCGGCCAGCATAAATATTAAAAGCGCGGTATTCAGTATATGCGCTTGTGCCTCCAAGCCTCTCAATCACCTCCCAACTCTCAAAGCGTTGCGGCCCAGAGCGCGGCTTCGCAATACCTTTGAGAGCTTTAAGTACCATAGTATGCAAAGCAGTGATATTTTTTGACCTGCCTGCCGGGATTCGAGATGAGTTCTGAAAAAAAGCCGCTGCTTTCTTCAATGATGTTACTTTATCAGAGTCTCGCCCTGATGCATCAACCAGAGAGGCATCTGGTGAAGTAAGAATAACGGCAGCGTCAACATAAATTCCTTCGAGATCGGTGCGAGCTGGTTGGCTATCTACAATTATTCCTTTGACGGTCTTAGCATGGGATCGTAGTTTAGGCAGGGGCGAGGTGAATGGCTGCCGTCCTTGAGGGTGCCACTTTGATCCATAGACATCAATGACCCCTCGTGTTCCTTTTACATCGACGAGATAAACTGCATGTGGAGCAACAATAGCAATGTCTATTTCAAAGAGTTCACCATTGCGAGCGATCTCAAAGTTATGAAGAATGAAGTAACCACCAGGGAGATTATCGCGAAGGAAGGCAATCGCCTCGCGCTCTGACTCATTGACAGGCACACCGATGGGATGAACTGAAGCCATTAGGTTGCCTCCTCGATTGCTTTTTCTACCATAAGTCTCGCTTCATCCTCTGCATCAAGGCCAGAATCATAACAACGAGCAGCTTCATCAATCATTTCTGCAATTCGTCCTTCATCACTACTACTTAAGCGGGGAATTGGAAAGCGCCACATCATTGCTGGATGCTGCTCTTGTTGCTTGCCACCAATACTAATTGAACGAAGCATTCGAAATGCTGTCCTTGATCGCAAAAAAGCAAACAAATAACCAGGGCGAATTTTCTCTTGTTGTGGAATACAACGAAAAAAATCTCCACTAAACACAAATTTACTAGTTCTATTAGTTACGAGTAATGCTCTGCAATATAGTTCTTGTTCTCCAAGTGTTCCATGTGATGGAATCATTGTGGTCATTGGGGGAACTAAGAGGCCAAGACCCTCTACAGATTTTTTTGAAATCCATCGTCCCTCCGGACGCAAATGGAAAGCGTTCCTTTGCCCGACAAGCATATAACCATATTCAGGAGAGACATCTATTCTTTTGAATATATTTTTCCCTTTAAAAAATTCCGGCACACACAAAGATCCTAATGGATCTGCACCATGCTGTTCGAGTCGCTTCCAATAATCACGCGCTCTTGGGTCATAGTTCATTGCTCTAAAGCTCTCACTGTTAATTGCCTTTTGTATCCATCCTATATTTCGCTTATCCGCGTACCATTCTGAATCATCAGAATCAGCAAAACCAAGTCGTTCGAAAAGGCAACAAGTTGCTTCTTGGCAAAGTTTGGAGAATTTAGCAATATTTAAGGCCGCTTTTTCTACAAGCTCATGCGCTCTGTTTTCAAGCGATTCTCCAAATCGAGGAATGGGTAGGTCAGAGATATGGTTTGGCTCTATATGTTGAATTATGGCACCATAAGTACCACCAACAATAAGTGGAACCCCGTATTTGCTGCTTAGATAGGAGAACAAGTATCCGGAGGGAATTTTAGTAGTATCAGGTACAACACGCATGAAGTGTTGTGTGCCAACCATTCCTTCCATGTCAGGTCTAGCATATGCCATTCTACCAATGGATCCAGAGCAAGTAATGAGTGTCCATCCAGGATGTATTATCAATTCTGGATGCTCAGCTACCTGCTTCTTTGATAGCAATGGTAAAACGCTTAAATCTGCCCATAGAATTTCTGTGCTTCCGAGAAATGGAATTCCAAAAGACGGATTATTTACATACTCACGTGCGAACCGTGGACCATTGAAAATCCCAGCCGTTCCTTCTTTTGTAACCTCTCGAAGCAATTGCTTTGGAACTGACAAACGCTCAAGCTGAACCCTTGCTTCGAGTGCGCCTGATAGATATGGACCACAATCCAATCGCCGACCATTTTGTTGAAGCCAAATGCTAGGAATTATTTTTGTTATCATGCACCAGGCTCCGGATTAGATTTACGGAATTCGTGATATTCCTTTGCAATCTGCGGAAGATCATCATCAACGATCTTTTTTCGCCGACGTAATGTTCGTATTACATGATTTCCATTTACTCTTATTCTCTCAATCTCTTCAGTATCTTCAAGAATCTCTTCTCCATCTGGGCTTCGCTTATAAAGTGTGTTACCACGTCGGTCAAGACCAACTTTCTCAGCGATGGCCATAAATACAGGATAATCTTGAACCGCACCAAGATCTTCAGCTTGAATAACACTTTGCGGCTTCTTTTTCAGAA
>JBFLVQ010000230.1:0-12742 GCA_040758525.1 Acidobacteriota bacterium | reverse complement strand
AATCTTATCCATTCCTTACGTATAGTTTTTCCAGAGATAGGCATAAAAACCAAAGAACTCTCTAACGATCGAATAGATATCGCGTAGTTCAAAATAGTCAGCATGGGCTGAAGAGATATCCTGCACGCCAAACTTGGCAAACGCAAGTTTGGCTCGCGAAATATGAAAGAACTGTGAAATAACCATAACGCTATGCATATTTTCACGTAGCATTATCGCACGACTATTTTTTGCTGTTAAAAATGTATTTAATCCACCATTGTCAACAATGATATCTTGCACAAGAACATTGTTTATGACTAGGTAATCGCGCATAACCTCAGCCTCTTCAAAACCCTCTTCACCGCGACCACCACTAACAATGATCTTTGTTACAAAGCCACTACGATAGATCTCTAGCGCTTTGTCTAAACGACCACGTAATCTCTCGGAGGGCTGACCATTCTTCTCTACTGTATTACCAAAAACCACCGCAACATCGGCTTTGCGGATCTGATCAGAAAGGCCATCCCAGGTTGTGATAAGAATATGTAGAAAGAACCAACTAGCAAACAGTAGTACTATAGCAATCAAGAACTTCTTTCGACGTGACCCGAATAGTCTATTAATAATCATGTTTCTGAATACCCCAATACAATTAGCAATAGAATGATAGCCTAGTAGAAGGGCACGAATAAACCGAACACCCCGCAATCAGGTATAGATACTGTAATTGTCCGATGTTGAACAGTAGCTGTACACTAGTGAACGATCTAGCGCCTGTCTTAGCCAATCAAAGATCTAATTATCAACAAGTTAAACATTGGTGCAAGGATTGCCCAGGAGAGCCCCAGGAGTACCTTATGGATCGCGAATTAGATTCCCATTATCGAAACAGACAACGCTGGCGGCGTTTATTAATCAGTCTATTGATCATAGTATTGGGTGTAGCAACCTTTATCTATGGCCCCCGCTGGATCAAGCCATCTTTGAGTCGTACACGGATTCGTACGGCGCGAGTCGATATAGGATCAATCGAGGCTACTCTTACCACTTCTGGCACAGTTGTTCCTCAATTTGAACAGGTGATATCCAGTCCTATAAATAGCAAGGTAGTAAAGATTCTAAAAAAACCCGGAGCGCTACTGACAAAGGGTGAAGCGATCCTGGAAATGGATACTAGTGAAGCGCTGCTAACACTAACAAGACTAAATCAACAGATAGAATTGAAATGGAATCAACAGGAGAAGACGAAACTGGAATTGACCAATACACTAATCAACCTGAAGAGTCAATGGGAGATCAAAAATCTGGAAATGAAATCTGCCCTCTTCAATTCCACTCGTGATCGGGAGCTTTTTCAGCAAGGTCTACTCTCAGAATCTAAATACCGTCAATCGGAGACAGAAGCAGAAAAAGCTCGTATCGAGCTAAAGCAGTTAGAAGATTCCCGACAACATTCTGAACAAGTGACCAAAACAACTCTGGCGGGACTAGAATTGGAATTGAAGAATCTGTTGAATGAAAAGGCTGAAGCCGAACGTCAACTCTCTTTGGCAACGGCCAAATCTGATCGCAATGGTGTCCTTACTTGGGTGATTACTGAAGAGGGCAGCACCGCACAAAAAGGGGATATACTGGCAAGGATTGCTGATCTTACTTCATTTCGTGTTGAAGCCACCCTCTCAGATGTTCATGCCAACAGGATTAGTGTAGGAATGCCGGTTAATGTAAAGGTCGATGATCAGTATCTCACTGGCACTATATCTAATGTTCTTCCTACGGTAAAAAATGGTGTCATCACACTATTAATTGAGTTACAAGAGAAGTCAGATACACGCTTGAAAGCCAATCTACGTGTGGATGTGTTGATTGTTACCGCACGTAAGGAGCGAGTATTACGAGTTGCTAGAGGCCCTTTTGCCAGTTCCGAGGGCGCATATGAGGTCTTTGTAATACGTGGTAATAGCGCCTTGAGAACACCTGTCCATCTAGGTATCAGCAGTTTCGATCACTTTGAGATAGTAGAAGGCTTGCTAGCCGGCGATGAAGTGATCGTTTCTGATATGAGAGATTACCTAAGTTTGAAAGAAGTGTTATTGAAGTAACTTTTTCTATTGAGGATTGAATTTATGATCGAGTTAGAGAATGTTGAGAAGGTATACCGTACCGACAGGATCGAGACGGTGGCATTGATGAGTGTTAATCTTAATGTACAGGAGGGCGAATTTATCTCGATAATGGGCCCTTCTGGATCAGGCAAGAGTACCCTACTCAATGTAATTGGCTTGCTTGATGTCCCCACCAAAGGCAAGGTGAAACTAAATGGTAAATCGATCACTTCTTATCAAGACAGGTATCTTGCTAGGATCAGAAACGAAGAGATCGGTTTTATCTTTCAAACATTTCACCTTATCAGTGATCTCACGGTAGTAGACAATGTCGAGATTCCCTTACTGTACCGACGTATGTCTGCGGCAGAAAGGCGTAAGCGTGCACTTAAAGCGCTTGACCGTGTAGGGCTCAATTCTCGTGTACATCACTTCCCGGCTCAGCTCTCTGGTGGACAACAACAACGTGTAGCAATCGCACGCTCCATTGTAGGTAATCCTAAAATCCTGCTTGCCGATGAGCCGACAGGAAATTTAGATAGCCAGATGGGCGATGAGATTATGAATATCCTCAAGGAATTTAATCGCGAGGAGAAGACCACTGTAGTGATGGTTACTCACGATCAACACCAAGCGGAAAAGACCTCGCGTACAATTAGGCTTTTCGATGGCCGTCAAGTCTATTGAGGTGTATCTATGCTAAAGAACTATCTGAAAATTGCCTACAAAGTGCTACTACGAAGAAAATTCTTTACCTTTATCAGCCTATTTGCCATCAGTTTTACACTGATTGTGCTAATGGTAGCGACAGCGATCTTTGACCATACATATGGACCACAACCGCCTGAGAAAAAATTGGATCGTACCTTAGGCACTTTCTTTGTTGAGATATCGGGGCCTGAAATGATTACCAACAGTGGTCCTGGATATCGCTTTCTTGATGGCTATACTCGCAATCTACCCAATGTAGAAAAAACCTCCTTCTCCACGATGTATACCAGTGTCCACTCTTATCATAATGGGGAAAAGATTAAGTGCTACCTCAAGCGTACAGATGGTGAGTTCTGGCAGATTATGGAATTCAACTTTCTGGAAGGTGCGCCATTTACTCAACAAGACGAGCAGAATCGTAATTTTGTTGCTGTGATCAATGAAACTACGCGTAAGAAATTCTTTAAAGATGCTCCGGCTTTAGGTAAGACTATTGATGTAGATGGCCAACGCTTCCGTGTCGTTGGCGTAGTCAAAGATGTGCCAATATTGCGCAGGATTCCATTCTCTGACATTTGGGTGCCAAACAGCACCGCCAAGTCGGACTCTTATCGACAGGAATTGGTCGGCGATTATATAGGCCTTTTTTTGGCAAGGAGTGCGGCTGATTTTCCTCTCATCAAGCAGGAATTTCAAGCGCGACTGTCACAAGTAGAGTTTTCTGATACTAAAATGTTTAACAGCATTAAAGCCCAGATAGGAACCTTCTTTGAATTCAGTTCCACCGTCTTCAGCTCAGATGGTATCAGTAATCAGCCAAACCGTATGATCATCTCGATTATTGTTTTTACGTTGCTCTTTATGCTCTTGCCGACGGTGAACCTGATCAATATCAATCTTAGTAGAATAATGGAGCGATCCTCGGAGATAGGGGTGCGGAAAGCGTTTGGAGCCTCTTCTAGGGTACTGATAGGTCAATTTATCATCGAAAACCTTCTGCTCACATTGTTAGGCGGCGTGATAGGCTTTATTGGCTCTGTGTTGATATTAAAAGCCATCAGTAAGAGTAATCTGATCCTTTACGCCCAATTCCAACTCAACTATCGAATCTTCTTTTACGGCCTGGCGGTTGCGATCTTCTTTGGACTACTGTCGGGCGTATATCCAGCCTGGAGAATGTCTAAACTACATCCCGTTGAGGCCCTCAAAGGAGGTTTGCGATGATCAAACATATGCTCAAACTGGTATGGAACCGTAAGCGAATCAATTTTCTTATCACATTAGAGATCTTCTTCTCTTTCTTGGTAACATTTATCGTTATCGTAATGGCGGTTTATTATATAGATAATTACCGTCAACCTTTAGGCTTTAGTTATGAGAATGTCTGGCATATTAGCATAGATATGAAACAGACCACCGATGATACTTGGACTCCTGAACAAGTACATACTACCAGACAACTAGCCCAATCAATGCAGGAGTTCCCTGAAGTGGAAATGGTGGCGGGAGCACTCTCGGGTCCATACACAAGTGGAGCACGTTCTGGCTCTTATGAGATCAATGGTCGTCGTATGGAGTTTCAGATTAATGAAGTTACCGACAACTTTAAGGAACTTATGGGGTTAAATCTGATCCAGGGAAGATGGTTTAACCAGCAAGATAATGGTGTTGATTGGAAGCCTGTGGTAATTAATTATCGGCTAAGCCGTGAACTTTTTGGCAATGAGGATCCATTGGGAAAAAATATCTTTCCACCTAATTTTAACAATAAGAAAGATATTAGAGTGATAGGAGTGGTGACAGATTTCCGTAAAGACGGCGAATTGGCTGCACCAGCTTTCTATGTCTTTGAACGTAAGGATTTGAGTAATATCAAAGAGCGACCAACACGAAATCTTCTTGTCAAATTGCGTGCTGGTACTACGGCTTCCTTTGAGGAAAAGTTGATCACAAAATTACAAGCAGTAGCCAAAGATTGGTCCTTTGAGATTACGCCATTGATCGAATTGCGGGAATCGTCGCTAAAGTTTTGGCTCACACCGCTGATTGCACTAGGTCTAGTGGCGATATTTTTAATGATAATGGTAGCGCTGGGCTTAACCGGGGTACTCTGGCAGAGTGTCACTCAGCGTACTAAAGAGATCGGACTACGCCGAGCCAAAGGAGCAACAGCAATCAATATCTATTGTCAAATTCTTGGTGAACTATTTTTGATTGCTACTATTGCGTTGGTGTTTGGCACTGGTATAGTACTACAGTTCCCTTTGCTCAATATCATCGGATTTGTTAGCGCTAAAGTCTACTTGCTTAGTCTGCTTATTTCACTTGCTATTATCTACCTGCTGACACTGATTTGTGGTCTATATCCAAGCAGATTAGCAATGCGTATACATCCTGCAGAGGCATTACATTACGAATGATGGCAAGCAGATTAATCCCTGTGTATACTTGCTAATTATGGTGGCAACCAACTATAAAAACGAACTTATTCTGATTGTCGATGATGATCCCTCTATCACTGCATCATTGGCACTGCTGCTTAAGCAGGCTGGTTATCGTTCCCAAGTAGCTGCCTCTCCTGCTGAAGCATTGGAACGAATTGCCAAAGAGAATTATCAATTGGTTATACAGGATATGAACTTCTCTCGTAAAACCAGCGGTGAAGAGGGGCTGGAGTTGATACGAGAGATTAAATCACGCCGCCCTAACCTACCTGTTATACTGATTACTGCCTGGGGATCGATTTCACTAGCAGTTGCTGGGGTACGTGCAGGAGCGTCAGATTTTCTTACCAAACCCTGGACACATCAACAGGTATTACAATCGGTTCGTACAGCATTGGGATTAGCAGCCGCTAATTCGACAGCAAGTAAAGGCAAACCTCTCACACGAGATGAACTTGATGCCCGTTATGATTTTCGCGATATTATTGGTCAGGATGCTAAGATTCTTAAGATCCTAGATATTGTTGGGCGTGTTAGTGCTACTGATGCCTCTGTATTGATTACTGGTGAGAGCGGCACAGGAAAAGAGTTGATTGCTGCAGCAATTCACCGTAATAGCGGCCGTAAGAACGGTCCTTTTGTAAAAGTAAATCTAGGTGGTATTTCTGCTACGCTCTTTGAAACTGAGATGTTTGGACATGTGAAGGGTGCATTTACCGATGCACGCCAAGATCGCAAAGGCCGTTTCGAGATGGCTCATGCTGGTACTATCTTCCTAGATGAGATTGGAGATCTAGATGCAAACTCCCAGGTAAAGATACTGCGTGTGTTGCAGGATCGCACTTATGAGGTGCTAGGTTCTAGTATCAGCCGCACTGTTGATGTTAGAGTTGTCTCGGCTACTAATCGTAATCTCTCTGAGATGGTACAACGAGGAGAATTTCGCGAAGATCTACTCTATCGCCTTAACCTCATCGCTATACACCTGCCTCCGCTACGTGAAAGATCTAGCGACATTCCTCTATTAGCAAACCATTTCCTAGAGAATATGGCAAAAGCCTACCGCCGTAATAAACTCTCGATCAGTGATGCTGCCTTGCAATGGCTGCAAGGACTGCCCTGGCCTGGCAATATACGACAACTGCGGCAACTGCTAGAAAGAACCATTCTCGTAAGCAGCAAGGATGTACTTGAGGTAGATGATTTTCTTCTCCCCTTAGAGATGGAGAATTGTGAGACGCAAAAGAGTTCGCTACCCGAGGTAGGCAGTATGACATTAGATGATATTGAGAAGGCGATGATTATTAAATGTCTTAAACACTATTCCGGCAATATTAGCAAAGTGGCCGAATCGCTGGGACTCAGTCGTGCTGCGCTTTATCGCCGGTTTGAAAAATATGGCATAAAGGTGCAGTAAGAAGCCAACACCGCGTATGAGTTTACGCACCAAGTTCATCTTCTATCTGATCTGTGTGCATCTACTCTTTGCCAGTATTGCCGTCTACCTACTGGTAAAGCACCGGGTCTGGCTGCTGGCAGTGGAATTGATCTTTGTCTTATCACTATTTGTTGGACTCAGACTGGTACGTGGACTCTTTGGTACATTGGAACTGATCAACACTGGTGCGCAATTTATTAGTGATAGCGACTTCACTACTCGATTCTGCGAGATAGGCCAACCGGAAATGGATCGTCTAGTCAATATCTACAACAAGATGATCGATCATCTGCGCGAAGAGCGTATTAAGCTGCAGGAACAGCACTTTTTTCTGGAAAAGATTGTTGTCGTCTCGCCTTCAGGTATTATTACACTCGACTTCGATGCTACCATCACACTAGTCAATCCTGCGGCACAACGTATGTTGCAAATCAGTGAAATCGAACTAATCGGTAAGAAACTCTGCCAACTGGGGACGGTTTTTGCTACTGAACTGGCTAAGCTTAAAGAAGGTGAAAGCAAAGTCCTGCCATTGTTAGGTAGACGCCGAGTTAAATGCTGGAAATCTCATTTCCTCGATCGTGGCTTTCCACGCAGCTTTATCTTAATGGAGGAATTGACTGATGAACTGCGACATTCAGAAAAAGCTGCTTATGAAAAACTTATCCGTATGATGTCACACGAAGTCAATAACTCTATTGGTGCCGCCAATTCCCTATTACACTCTTGTCTACACTATAAAGATCAGCTAAATGATGAGGATCGTGAAGACTTTGAAAATGCTCTTAATGTTGTGATCTCTAGAACCGATCAGTTAAATTCGTTTATGAAAAGTTTTGCCGATGTGGTACGCCTTCCTCCACCTAGACTGCTCCCCTGTAATTTAGAGCGACTGCTGGAAGAGATCACCGTCTTGATGCGTGCCCAGAGCGCCGATAGAAACATCTGTTTACGAATGGAGATAGAAACGCCACCCGGAGAAGTGCTACTAGATAGAAGCCAGATGGAGCTGGTATTGGTCAATATCCTTAAGAATTCGCTAGAGGCAATTGGTGAGAATGGCACGATCACGATTCGAGTGGGACACCGCGATGGTCGTAAGTTTATCACCATAGAGGATACTGGTGGCGGCATTCCCCCCGAAGTACAGGTAAATCTGTTTACTCCATTCTTTACAACTAAGGATAATGGCCAAGGGATTGGTTTAACACTGGTCAGTGAGATCCTTGATCAACACCATTTCGATTTTATGTTGGAAGGTCAGCTTGGGAAACCTACCCAATTTACCATATACTTCTAAACAGGTACCATACATATCGTTATTGCTTAATTACGGTATCTGAATGCTTTGCGCATACTCAAATGTTACCATTCAATAATATCATATTCAACAAATTAGCCTGTATTTATGCGACTTTTATTGTGCTTCTAGCATAATGGCAAACTCATTCACAACCAATAAAAATTTGGCTGTAGACCTTCTTGCCTTGTTGTTAAAACTATTTTTGAGAAGGCTCAAATAGTGCTACCACGGCACCAGCGGGATCTTGGATAACACAGTATCGTCCCTGCTTACCCATTACTTTTATTGCTGCTACTACTTTACCGCCTAAACCAATACAGCGATCGATACTCTTTTCGATATCGACAACATTTATATATATCAGCCATTGTGCGGGCAGATTGGCATTCACTCCTCTAGCATTACATACTCCGGTGATAGCCTCCCCATTAGAGGTCTTCATAGTGAAGTCATTATATCCACCCATATCAACCGGTTCAGCCTGCCACCCTACCACTTCAGAATAGAAGTTCTTGATCTTATCAGCATCATCTATCGTTAGATCGATCCAACCAATAGTACCCTGGACAAATTTCTCGCTATTATCCATAGACCATTGCTCCTTTCATTAATAGAAGTGAAATATAAGCGAAATTACTATCTATTGTCAATCCATACCAGAGCGCAAAACTTCGGGCAAGAGTAGCGAGCGACAAGAATAATTTTATAAATCAGAAGCAATTATCTTATAATTGAGAAAGTAATCGGAAATATTATCAATAATCAAAATAAGAGTTCTCTCTCACTACATGCGACGATTGAATGAACCTGTCGAAGTGATCCTAGGTCTTCTCGATATCGATGGTAATATTGTAGGACTAGAGCGCACGATAACAGACCTTATTGCTGAAAATGGCGTTTCCGTATTAACGGCTCGTCGTATTAATATTGGTGAAAAACTCCATTTCAAGACGGCCGACCGTCAGTTTGAATCATCTGTAATAGTAAAAGATGTTCGTATTGGTAAAGAAAACCAGTTTCGTCTGATGTTGGAATTTATTGGCCAGGACTGGAAACAGCAATGGGGTTATTGGGCACAGTTCACCGATTTGGAAACCGTAGCAGTAGATCAGGATGAGCTTATTGAGGCAGCTAAAGAGGTCTCATTATTACTACGTATCATTATTAGCGATGCCAGCAATGGTCAACCGGTCGATCAGATATTTCTTAATGATCTACAAACAGGTATAGATAATTTACGTGAATTGATCTTCCGTTTTAAGAAAGTCTAAAAAAGACTATCTTGTCTCACCACAAGACAAAGAAATAGACAAGCGTAGCAATGGCCAGTAGCAGCAGAATACAACCCAGCCATAACCAGATCCTTTGGCTGCTGGTTGTCTTCTGCTCAGGCTCAACATTCAGCATCATCATTTGATCGGGTAGCTCAGCCATAGGTGGCTCAACATTAGTAACAGGGTTATCTGGTGGTGAGGATGTAGGGAGAACAACTGTATCAGCAGGTTGGGGCTTTGCTGGCGCGTTTGCCGGCATACCTATCTTATCCTGTCTAGTATCGGCTGATGGCAGGTTGTTGTAGGGTGAGACCCTTGGTGTAGTGGCAGCAGCCTGCTTACCCTGCTTACTTAGATCTATCACAGGCTTAGGCCTACTAGGCAGTGTCTCACCAGCAGCCAAGCTGTTCTCCAATATATCTAGCCGGCGCAGTACCTCATCAACACTACGTGGACGATAGGCTTTCTCTACTTGTAACAGTTCACTAAGAAATGCATCTACCGCGCTAGGTAGAGCAAGATCATATTCTCGTAGGGAAGGAACACCGGCCTGCTGTTTCTCTCGTACCTGATTGACAGTTCCAGCAAAAGGTGGCTGTCCAGTAAGCATTTCAAATAGTATTACACCAACCGAATAGATATCAGCAAGCGTATCTGCAGGTAGATTGCGCAATCGTTCTGGCGATAGATAGATTGCTGTCTGTTGCTCTGTTGAGGAGATCGCCTCATTAGTACCAAAATCAGTAATCTCAAGCAGGTGAGGAGCATCTGAGTTTGCTAACTTTAGTTTTTCTGGCTTGAGGTTGCCATGCACTAATCCCTGTTTATGTGCCTGGGAAAGTTGCTGGCAAATCTGCCGCAGTAAAATCAATGCTTCTGGCAATGGCATAGCCTTGCCCCCTGGAAGCCTTTGACGAAGTGTTGGGCTGCTGGCAGCAGGCTGTTTCTTGGGCGGTAGCTGTTTACCGCAGATTGGACAAAAACGAGCTTGATCTCTGGCTTCTGCGCCACATACAGGACAGAACATAATCCCGTTTCCAATTTTAGTCTAGGTTACTTATTCGTCGCTGGGAAACGCTGGTTTTAGTATAAGTCGATTATATACAGAATTACCAGCAACAGTGACTAAATTCGCTTGCTGACAATAAATAATGGCGTCATTGAGCCACCCCCGGCGCTTACATTAAGCAAGCCGGTCTTGGAAAGACGCACTAAACAACCTTCTACTTTTGATCCCTGCCAGACATACGGATCCATATCGAAATAGTAGTCTTCAAAAGAGAGTCTCCCATCAACCACAATAGGAAAAGTCTCCCGTCCAACCGCTACCCGTTCTTGCACGACGTAAGAGCTATCCAGACCCCTCTTAATTGCAGCATTCCAAGCGTCATTATCGCATTCCCAACCTAGTACAACCCCACCGCCACCCAATCCACGGATAGGTTTAAGCACCAACCGGTCACGATTTTGGTAAACAAAAGGAACAAGATCTATTGAGTTATCATAGTAGCTTGTCTTACCTTCACGCAACTTTCGCGTCCAGGGAATATATGAGGAGAGTCTTTTGATAGTATCGGGTTTAAATAGATGTGCATAGTTAGTATCGGTGAGAATCGTAAAGAGCACCTTTTGACCTATGGTAAAGTAGTCCCAAGGATTCTGTAAAAGTCGCACCGAGCCTCTCATCAATGCGTCAAAGAGAGCAAGCTTTAGATTAGAACTTAATAGCGATTCCCAGGAGAGTACAAAGACAATATCTAAGGGTCTGTTTTCTATTAAAAGTCGCTGATTACGATATCCTATTTGATCAAGCTCGGCTTTTAATACTTGGCAACCCATTCTCTTGCCAAACTCGATCATCAATAACAATTCACTCAAACTCTCAGCCTGTTTGCCTCCAATTATTCCTACAGTTGGCACTCCACTATGACCCATCTCTTGTTGAGCGGAAATAATACTAGAGAATGTCATATTAAGATTATAGATCGAGCGAACCTGATATTTTTTCCCGAAAGATTTCATAACCTCCAGTGAATGAAAAACCTTGGTAATCCTATCATCAAGTGTGAAGTCGCCTGGGTTAGAGTTATATTCTAGGAACCTAAGATCACCTTGTGGCGACAAAAAAGCATCCAGTCTTCCTATCATGCTAGGATGGCTAGGAAGGTTTTTTAAGAGCATCTCTTCCTCTTTACTAAGATTAAATTCACAGAGCAGCTCCATATTATTACTAATATATTTAACTAAGTCCCTGAGAGTGTGCATCAGCAGCGTTGAGATAGACTGAATGGTCTGGTAGGTCGTCTCATCAATAAAGTATGGTCGTAGCACACTTGATATAGGGCGACCAGCAGAGATGAGATTCTCTGCTTTAATGGCACGTGTTAATTCCTCTGCTACATCAGCAAATTTATCAGCGATCAGTTGATTGTAGTATTCTATCGCGGTATCTACTTCTATCCTATTCATAAGATTTAACCTATCCCATCGTCTGGAGTGCTATTAGTGACAATAAACTAACACAAAGAAAGCGTTTTGCAATGGGAAAAAGCCTCTTACAGGCCATATTAATGATCTCTTTCAGGAACTTTTTCCGGTCATTGGACTCTATTGAACTATGTCAATTAAAGACCGGGTATGTAAACCATGAAAATTTTAAACAGTCGAATTCGTATTGCCGCTACATCGGTAGCCTTACTTCTCTGCTTACTATACCAATTGCTCAATGATCGTTCAGCAACAGCATTCACCAAATCGAATAATCTTGTTGCCATTAAATTAGCTGATCATCTGTTAGTAAATATCCCTTTTCTACGGCTGTTTCCCGCTTTGGAAGGTCGGCTTATCGTAGAAATAGTAGATACACAAGACAAGGTATTGGCCAGACAGGTTATTAGTTCTGAGCTGGCACGATCAACAAATAGCTGGCAAGCGAAACTCTCTGTGAAAGGAATTAACCCAGAAGATCTTATCTGGCAGCGTCTGCGTTGCCGTTTTATTCCTAACAATGGTGCAAAGATCTCTGATTCGGTATATTTAATCAAACAGATCTTCAACTATCCTACGGTTCGTTTGATTGGACAGCATGAAATTATCTCTGGTTCTACTAGTTCTCTACGCCTGCTGGTGCTGGATGGAAAGACCGGTGTAGCTGTATCTAATGGCTCAGTTCAGCTAACTCTAGGCAATACCAAGGAAGATAGTGTAAATGCACAGGCAGTTATCAATCGTCATGGTACTGCAGATCTGAGATTGACAGTGCCAGCGGATCTTTTTGGTGAAGAGAACTTGCAGATATATGTTCGTACTCCCATAGGAGAATGTAGTTTTACTGAGAAGGTAACCGTGGCACATCGTTATAAAATGCTTCTCACTATGGACAAGCCTGTTTATCAACCTTGTCATCTTATTTATATACGCAGTCTAGTACTAGATCAATTTTCACGTGCTGCGGTTGCACAACAGCATATTACATTTGAGAT
>JBFLVQ010000229.1:0-12762 GCA_040758525.1 Acidobacteriota bacterium | reverse complement strand
AAAGAAGGTTAGTTTATCTACAGGCCTTTATGGGCTTCTATTATCTGTTATAGATGGAGATGGAGATGGGGGTATAAACATAGCTAAATTTGCTGCAATTGCATTGCCTGAGTTGATTTTACAGTTATTTTCAATTCCATTACTTAGGACTTTACCATTTTATGAATATTTGAGACTTGCAATAGAACTATTAAACTCCTTGATCAGTAAAAAAAAGAATAATGATTGGGATTTGGGATGGTTATCTCCTGCATTAACTGCTGCAATACATTTAGACGATACAATATTTTTTGCTCAGGTTGGTGATACCAGAGCTTATTTAATAAGAAACGATTGTATAAATCAAATTACCAAAGATCAAACATTAATCAGGCAATTGATTGACGATGGTCATATCAATGAAGAAGAGGCTAAAACACATCCATATAGAAATATTATGCTACAAGCATTAGGGGCACAGCCTAAAATCAATGTAGTTATTAGTAGTGTAGAAATTGCCGATGGAGATATCATATTCTTATGTACAAGAGATGTAATTAGCGATTTACAACTACAAGATATATTACAAGTTTGTAGAATTGAAAATGATATAAAGTTAGCTTGCGATAAATTGTTTGAATTATCAAAAACGAAGCCTGTCTGTAATATGACAGCTATGATGGTTAAAATTCAAGGCTGCGGCTTGATCTTACGGTTCGCACCCGTCACTTTTAAGTAAGTAAGAACCGTATTGTAATCACGCTAATATACCAATTATACCAATTATACCAATTATACCAATTCTCTTCGTATACCAATTATGCTATTCTAATGACCGTAATAGGGGGCAAGGATACCATGAAGGTCAAACAGCTTACCGATGCCGAGCTAATAGCGGTACTAACCGATTCCCAACAGTCCCACAAACAACTGCGAGCCGCTTGGCAAGAATTTATTGGCCGCTTTGAGCATGTAGTTATTAGAACTATTCATATCTCTTTTCGCTGCCTGGCACCCCAATGGAAGCTTACTATAGAACAGGTCTGTGAGATCGCAGAGCGGATGTTTTCACATCTATCACAAGATAGGCTTAGGTCATTATGGCAATGGGGATGTTGGACAGAGACCCATATAGAGATCGGGATACAGAAACTGGCATTTGAGACAGTATTAGAATACTTGTGCGAAGTAGGTGAGCGGAGAAAAGCCTAATACAAATCATAGCAATTAGTCTAACCCTGTACTGCTAAACTCGCCGAGTATTATCATCAGGAAATGGATACTCCATAATTCGCACCGTTGTTCTTCCAATATCTTCACCAAAATAACGTGATACAACCCGTAACGCCATATCGATCCCGGCAGATATTCCTGCCGATGTCACTACATTACTATCCTCAACTACATGTAAGTTACGTTCTACTATTACCGTTGGAAAAGATTCTTGCATCCAGTTTAGTGATAGCCAGTGGGTAGTAGCACGTCAACCATTCAACAATCCAGCCTGACCTAATAGCATAGCACCTGTACAAACAGATGTGATGGTTTCGACCTGTTTTCCACACTCTGCTATCCAGTCTATCAGCTTTTTGTTATTAATCTCCTTGCGAGTATCCCATCCGCTAGGTTGCTTTTTCCCAGGCGGCCTGTCCGCTTTTAAGGGCAGCAACATTAGTGTAGCCCTTAGATTGCAGCACCTTAATAGCATGGCCATGGGTTGCTTCGTTAACACAAGAACCAGAGGCAATAATGAGTTTATTTTTCGGCAACTCCTTGAGTCGCTTCTCTAACTCACTAACCGGGATATGTAACGCACCTTTAATGGTGGTAGTTACAAATGCCCGCACATCAACAATAATAGTCTCTTTCTTATCGAATTTGACCTTTGCCTCCTCAACAGAAATACGCGGCACACCATCTGTATAAGCAGCCGAGCGGTTCTCTTGTGGGGTTAAGGTCTTAATTAAAGATTAAAGAGACTGCCGGTACTGATAAACCCATTGAGGCTATTACTAGTAAAGCACCTAAAGCTCTGATAAACAATGGTCTTTCTCTTTTGATCTAAGATATTGAGCGAGAAAACGTCCAAAGTGTCATAGCAAATTTCTATGCGTGTTATAGATATATTCTCTATATCTATACGATGGTAGGTAGCAGGTTAGACATAGCAATAGCCTAAGAGCCTTCAACAACAGCCACGGCATCAATCTCTATAAGCAACCCCTCAAGCGCCAAGGATTCTACTCCTAGCCAGGTGCTGGTAGGGAGATTGTCTTGGGGAAAGTATTTTCTTAATGCGTTATTAATGATCGGCGCCTGTTCAGGACGATAGCTTTTGATATAAATTGTTAGTTTTACTACATCGGCTGTAGTAGTTCCGCTGGCAGCTAGTGCTGTCGCCAGGTTTCGGAAAGCGTACTCGGTTTGGACTTCAAGATCTCCTTCACCAATTAATTTGTTCTCGGCATCTACTGACACTTGACCAGCCAAATACACAGTGCGAGTGCCAGCGCTCTTGACGACTACGATCTGTGAGAAAGACTGACTCCAATTTGGTAATGTTGAAGGGTTAAGAAACTCTTTCTGCATGCATTTGTCCTCCTATGGTGAAACAATAGAATATCTAACTTGATGGGGAGAATTTTTCTTGACATCTTCTCTGATAGAGTGCAATGTTGACAACCAATAGACAAATTGAAATTTCAATAACAAAAATATGGAATGCAGATTTTTACAAGCAAAAGATTTTTCTACTCTGCATAAGACATACCTGAAAGCATTTTCCGATTATATTGTGAAGATGCAACCTACCCAAGAGCAATTACTAGAAATGATGACAAGACGGGGGATAGACTATGATCTGTCAGTAGGAGCTTTTGATAATGGAGAGTTAGTAGGATTCAACTTAAATGGTATTGATGAATGGAATAGAAGCTTAACAATTTATGATATTTCTACCGGCATTATTCCAGAATATAGAGGTAGAGGTATTACTTATCAGTTATTTAATTTTAGCCTTGGGAGATTAAAGAGTAGCAATGCTAAACAATATATTTTAGAGGTTATCGAGACTAATGAAAAAGCCATCAGAGTCTATTCTAAAGTTGGATTCAAAGAGGTCAGAAAATTAGCCTGTTTTATTTTAAAGTTAGACAGAATTAACAGAGATAAAGTAGCCCAGATAAAGCTAAACTATAAAATTGAAAGCCAACCCGATTGGGAGTTATATAAAAGCTTCTGGGATTGGCAGCCATCTTGGCAAAATTCTATCAACTCTATAAAAAGGAGTAATGAAAATAAGGTAATTATTAGCGCTTGGCAAAATGATAATAGGATAGGATATGGAGTAATCTATCCTGCCACTGGTGATATACCACAATTTGCTATTGATAAAAGATATCGTAGAAAAGGTGTTGGTAGTAACCTTATGGTAGAGTTATTAAAATATCTACCTTCTGATAAGCCAGCAAGAATAATTAATGTTGATAAATTAGCACAACAGACGATAGATTTTTATACTTCCATAGGATTTGAAAATTTTATTAACACAAAAGAGATGTGTCTTGAAATTAGATGAGACTATATAGGTATGGAGGCTAGCAGATTAATCAGTGAATACCAAATGGGTATAACACCTTAAACCGCTCACACACCACTAGCATGTCTTCGCTTGGCTCTTTACCCAAATTCTCACACTCATGGGAAAAATATTTCCAATGTTCCGTGCGCCAATACTGTATACTCAGATCACCTTCACCTTCATCTGCGGCAAAAGCTTCATCTACCTGGTTGAATGGTATAGTGCGAATTTCCGTAGTCTGTAGGATACAGATAGGATTGCCATCAAAATCAGTGACTATGCTGATACCATTAGGCAGAGGGGCAATTTCAGGCTGTTGCTCACAACAATACCCTAGGCTAGCGGTTGCTCGCTTCTTGCCGGACAATACTAATTGTACCAATTGATCGGCCATCTCTCGATTATTGCCAAAATACCAGACCTGATATGGAGTGTTGGTACTGATGCCAGAAGCATCACAGAATTCTATCCAGAAGTTTTTTAATGTATCTGATGGGTTTATCATAGTTATTGTCTTTCATCCTTAGAACTCAGGGGATCGTAATAAATTAACACTTTTTCAAAAAATATTGTTCTGTCAGAATACAAAACCTCAAAAAAACCGTTATTAGATATAGCAAGCAAAATATTTCAGGAAGAGACTGCTAACCTGGTAAATCTACTATATTGGCACTTGGTTGGTCTACCGAGATAATACAAGGGAGGTTAAAATCATGCCATGGAAATCTAGTAAGAGTACTTTAGTGAGTAGCTTAACTGAGCGTGAGAAACAGGTACTGAAATTGCTGGCAGATGGCTATTCTAATGAAGAAGCATCAAATATCTTGCTACTATCAAGGCGTACAGTAGAAGCACACCGAGCCCGTATTATGATTAAGTTGCAGTTGCACGATCTAGCTGGCTTAGTCAAGTATGCCATTCGTAGTGGGCTTACTAATATTCAGCAACATCGTAGTTATAAGATAAAACCAACGGCAGGAGAAGAGACATCGATTACCACTACGCGGCTTTAACTTATTGCTACGCGAGAAGGAATAAATTATTGGTAATGTCAACTGGAGCCATATCGTTGGCTTGTATACGGCAGTGTAAGATCTTGTAAGGTCGGCAATCTCCTTGCCTCAATCGGAGGCTGCTTGTGTAGCAAGTCATAGGTGCGCAGCAGAGCGCATTACTCACAATAGCTAATAAACAGGGAGCGGGAAGGTAGATAAGGAGAAGTGGTACAAATGTCAATGTAAATAGAAGCTCAGTACTTTTAAAGCAGACGATGCCCCAGCCATAGTTGAAAGCCTAAAGATGATTATTTTTCTGCTAAAGAGTAATTAGGTATTTATTTGATTGATATATAAATCGATATTTCATCTTGACCTTGATAGACTTCAAAATCGGTTGTGTATGCACGCTTACACTGGCTGTTGGAGGAAAAGAGAGCCCATACCCTACCCCAAGTATCAAAGATAATCTGAGGCATAGCTCCTTGGCCATGAAAGACAAGGTATTTTCCTTCTGCTATTTCTACTTTGGAAAATCTTTGCGAAACATCAATGCCGTCTTTGACTTCCAGTCCTGCGGTTAATGTATATGCTCCGTTTAGATCAGACTCATACGAAGAGTAGACTCCATAGACCAATCCGCCAGAAATCTGCTCTGGTATTTTTTCAGTCAATCTTTCTTGATAGAAAGTTTGCCAAAGAGATGGTATCTGAGCTGTTTCAGCATTCATCTCTGCTCTGTTTGTCGTGCGTATACTGATTCCTACAATCGTTTTTCGATTAACCGACTTTTCTATCGCATCCATCTCTCTACTCCTTATAGACAATTAGTAGCTAATGGATAAAGCTAAGCTGTGAAGCTGTCTGCGTCAAGTACAACAGGTGGCAATAAGCCGAATCAAGGCAATATCATTATTTAACAAGCTACTGCGCATTGATAGGCATGAAGAATATCCGCTTTTTCTCAGAATTATAATTGCAAATAAGTGGAAACTTGCAATTAGTAGGACTAGACGAATAGAATTTAATTCTTCCAATTATAAAGCAGGAGGCAGCATATGGCTCAGTATCGAAATGCATTGCCGCAACTTGATGGTAACCTCTTCCTCACGGATGGTGGCATCGAAACTACTCTTATCTTCCACGAAGGCCTTGAGCTTCCCGATTTCGCTGCTTTCAACCTACTAAACCATCCTGAAGGAGAAGCAGCACTTCGTAAGTACTTTCATAGCTATACTGCCATTGCAATGCGGTGTGGTGTAGGACTGATTCTGGAAAGTGCAACCTGGCGAGCTAATTTAGACTGGGGTATCAGACTAGGCTACACCGCAACAACACTGGCAAATATAAATAGAAGCGCCATTCGTTTGCTTGAGGAGATTAGAGATGAGTGTGAAACGGATAAGACCAAGATTGTCATTAGTGGATGCATAGGCCCTCGTGGAGATGGATACAATCCTGTCCACACAATGTCTGAGAGGGATGCAGAAGTTTATCACTGCGAGCAAGTCGAGACATTTGCCGAAACCGCTGCTGATATGGTTGCTGCCATTACAATGAATTATGTAGAAGAGGCAGTTGGGATCGCACTTGCTGCTCAGCGGTTCAGTATCCCTGTCGCGATCTCATTTACCGTCGAAACTGATGGCCGACTTCCCAGTGGTCAGACATTGAAAGCCGCGATCGAGAAAGTGGATGCTGCCACCTCATACTATCCCTGCTACTACATGATCAACTGTGCCCACCCTACCCATTTTGATCAGGTACTTGTTAAAGGAGAGTCCTGGGTAGCAAGAGTTCATGGGCTTCGAGCGAATGCCTCACGCAAGAGCCATGCAGAATTGAACGAATCCGCTGAACTCGATATTGGTAATCCCACTGAACTAGCAGTACAGTATGCCCAGCTTAAGCAGCGGCTCTCACAATTGAATGTGATGGGCGGTTGCTGTGGTACGGATCATCGCCATGTCGAACAGATCGCTCAAGCTTGCTTACCGCTTTTTCCGTAGTGTGATATAACCAATACTTCTATCTTTCTCTGTTGCATTTGCAAAAGCTTCAAAGATTGTATGGTGGTAAGCTAATGTTCTGTTATTATTACTGCCTACTGCCAAACTAGCAAGAGGTCTATTGATGAAAAAAGAGAAAGCAGAAAAGACACAGCAAAGCAAGAAAGAGACTGATTGGGCTGAGGCTAAACGGCGCTGCCGTCTTTCAGACGAAGCAGTCAATATGGCAAAAGAGATGGGATTGAACCCCCGTAAACTGATTAAGAATATTCCTAACAAGAACCAGTCATGGAAGGCTCCTGTAGAGGATTGGGTTCGTGATATGTATGCAAAGCGTGGCAGCAAGTCTACTTCAAAAGAGACTGTAGGTACTGTACACAACAGACCGATCAATCCCTCCAATCAATCAAATAAATCTCGCACAGGAAAAACAAAAGGGCAGGGTAAGCCAGGTGCCCGTGAGAATTTAGCGGAGATTTGCCAAATCCTCAAATCAATAACAGATGAAACCATACCAGAAAGATTATGGGATAAGGTAGAATGGATGATAGAACGTGGGCATGAAAACCTACTCTATCAGCTTATTGAGGAGGAAGAATTAACTGAGGAGGCCATTGATACTCTTGAGTTTCTACTATATGAGATAGGATATCGTTATCCTATCACTATGAAGTCTACTGCTCCTGATAATAGGGTTGAGTACAAGCAGAGCCTGATGATTCCATTTGGGGTAATATTTGCTGTGATAGTGCGTGCAGATGATATTAACAGAATTCCTACTACGTTGCCTAAAACAATAAAAGAAGTAACAGAAAAGAGACTATTTCGACAAGCAAGCGATCTTGGAGAAACACCTTCACTTTTGCTGGATGCACATCTATATCACATAGATCATGCAGAATGGTCGCAACTATCCTCAGTACGACGTTATTTAGAAGGGTGTTTGAGTTATTTGGCAGGACTATCCTCAACTATACCACCGCTCAGCAGTGAGTATAAAAAACCTCCTGCGGTCAGATTTGCTGCCACTGGACAGGTTAATAGTAGAGAAATAAGGCATAGTTTGATTATGCGAGTTTTATGTGGAGTAGCTATTGCCGAAGATGGAGAAGAGGCTTCAGAAGTTGAAGAAATACTTTTTGATGAAGACAAACAGAGCAATATCTCCAAGGTTCAAGATGCCTACCAGCAAATAGAAGATATTATTACGGCAGAACTTGAAAGCCTTGGTATTAGTGATGAGATGAGTGTCTTTATTTACCCACAGTTGCTAGATCTAAAAGATATTCCACAAGTAGGGTTATCATTATATCGGCGGCTTCCTTTGCAGATAGCATTAGAATCAGCCCTACAAGAACTTGATACAAGTGAGATCACAGACTCTGCATTATTATATGTTTCTTACCATGGAAATTATAATCAGGTTGAGGAGATTAGATTGGCTGCATATCAGAGTACGACCAATAGTGCGTTCTTTCGTTATATCTGGCCAATAGAGTATGAGATTGATAGTGTCGAAGAGGTAACCGATACAATCCTTGATGTTGCAAATCAATTGGATGCCCGTATTATGCTTGTTGATGGATTGATTGCTAATGATCGCTGTTCTGAGTGTGGCGAGCCAACCTTCTTTGGCCCTGGCGATCAACAAATTCATGATCATCAAGATCATCAAGATCATGAAGAGAATTTCCTCAATTAAGATTAATTCAATATATCCAACCATTTTTGCAATGGAGATTGCTAAGCGTAGCTCCACTACTTGATTACAAACTTTTTACAATATCTTAATAGTTCTATTACATTAAGTTGGTATTATTTAATGGTCCACTGCTGAGTGGACCATTCTGCTACTGCGCAGATCTCAGCACCGCAATTTGCGGCAGACAAAAACGGGCGGTCAATCTGAGTGCGTATGACCGGGCGTGGTATCTTCCAGTCTGAACAATGGCCTAGGTCACTATTAAAGTGACCTTTTTTTTGACCACAGTAGTTTCTAGTTATAGGTATGTTGATTTTTCTTACCTGCACAATGACTGCAGCCAATATGCTACTGCGTACTGACGTTTCTCGTGCTCAAATCCTAAATATCAAGGAGGAACGATCATGTCGAGCCGCGCAACTAATAAGATCAGTGAAAATTTATTACAGCTATGCATACAAAATTGTCTAAGTTGTTACAGAATCGGCTTAGAGACAATATCATATTGCCTACAATTAGGTAGTAGCCATGCACGGCCTGAGCAGATAAGATTATTGCTTGATTGTGCGGAAATTTGCCAAACTAGTGCCAATTTTATGATGCGAGGCTCCGATCTACATAAACATGTCTGTACAACCTGTGCCGAGATATGTGATCGATGTGCTTATTATTGTGATCAGTTTGGCAAAGACTCTAAAATGCAAAATTGTGCAGATGCCTGTGTTAAATGTGCGGCATCTTGTCGTCAAATAACAAGTAGTTAATCACTCTGTCGAATCTATTATTTTGCAATAAAATCTCTATATGCCAGATCAACAAACTGTTTGTCTGGCTTCTCTTTTTAGCGAAATAATACCTGTATAACTCAACGGCAGGATTGGTCAAAAAATCTCTATTATCGTGGTAAACGGTTGTAGTAATTGCTTACCATACTATTAAACTTTGCTCGATAGGATGGTGAACCTTCCAGATATCCATCAATGGCTATTCCAATACAATATCTATCAGTAAATACTGCTGCCTTAGGTGTTGGCCAAACTGCCGCTCTGATCTTGATAACACCACCAGGATGTAGCTTGCCATAAGCTCTTTTTCCATTCTCGAAATCAAGCCGCACATTTATCATATTTTTATCCCTTCGCTCAGCATAATCCAGCTATTAAGGTTAGATAAAAAATTTGTTACCCAGCACAAGAAAGCCAGACGAACAGATTGTCCGGCTGGCTACTGATAATTGTGTTTAGGACATTTCATGCATGAGCAAAATCGCTCAATCTATGGCTAAAAACAGTGTGATACTACTACTGCTATGTAACGCCGTCATTAAGCCTGTGTAAAATGTTCGTAACCAAACCGGTAAGATCATCAAGCTCATCGTAGAGAAGATAAGCCGATTATGCTGGGTTGAACTTAGAATAGTCTATAAATCTCCAGCCCAGCAAATTTGCACCTTCAATCTCTATCACTTGCTCGATCTGAAATTCTACTAGACGTTCAGCGCCGACAATCTCAGATGCGCGCTCTTTGTCCCATACTATCTTTGCTCTTCCTGTGATCTGAAGAGTGTTTCCATACTCGAAATCGATGAAGAGTAGACCACAATTTGGATTTGCTGAGATATTACCAAGAGTCTGAAACATCCCATTGCCAGAATAGTCTGGCCAGATTAAAAGATTTTCGTTCGAGATCCTAACAAAACCTGGATACCCTCCTCTGTGTGAGGCATCGGCACCGCCCTCTTGATGAAAGCTGGCAATAAAGAATGTATCCGCCTCAGTAATAAGGTGCTTCTGCTCTGCTGTTAGTAGTCTGTTCTGCTTTATGCTAGTCGTTGCGCATCTCTGATAAGCAGATTCTTTCCACTCTCGTGCTTGAATATACTTTGGACAGTTTGCATATACTTGCATCGTATTTATATAGATTCCGTCTGGGCGCATCTCTACTTTGCCATTCAATCTCATACGCCGTCTTGTCGCAAACTCTATCACAAGCATTCCTACATCATTTCCCACTTTCAAGTTTTCTATCAATGGATCGCCAGTAATTGGGGTGGCATTTATACGTACCGTCCGCTCGTCGATTATCTGCATAAATCCTGGTTCACCTATTAACAGCGATGCCCATACTCGACCACTCTTATCTAACGTAGCTAAAATTGCCATAGGCTGATTGCGCAGGAACTCCTGCGCAATCAGTGGAATTGTAGAATGGATACCATTTTCCATACGACTAGCTATTGAGCGCACACCAGCACGCTTCTGAACCTCTAATTCCCCTGAGTGATATCTTGATCTCATCGCCTTCTCCTTCAAAAGAATCCACAGGATGGCGCTGCTGATACTGGTGCGGTATGAGCACTAGCACCAGTTGGACTGTAGATTTCAAGCCGCGTGCCATCTGGATCCTCAAAGAAGATTCCCCCAGACTCTGTCCCTTCTGCATGAGGAACAATACCCTGATAAAGAAACCGTGCGTTCAAGGTACGCAACTTCTCTTCTGCCTGCTTCACTTGATCGATTGTTTCTACTTGAAATGAGAGATGATGAAGCCCAGGTCGGTTCTTCTCAAATCGACCTTCGCTCTGTTGCCAAAGTGTTAGGATCAGCTTCTTGCCATCACCTAGAAAAACAAATCGACGCCCCTCCTGCTGTGAGTCAACCATTACTAGAAAACCAAACACAGCCTGGTAAAAGCTCTTTGAACGCTCCAGATTGCTCACATTTAACCCTATATGACCGGTCTGTGGTAGCTGACTCTCTATATTCCCTGTAACCATATGCTGCTCTCCTCTAAAACTAAAATTTTTAACCTAACTATCAATAGTAACTATTGATGGTTATATGAAATCAGATCTAATCTAACTTGTCAAATCTATTTTTGCTGGTTACAATAAATTTTACCGGATTTCCCGAAGAGGTGGATAAGGATGGCGGAAAAGACTGAATCGAAATTTGTTTTTGTTGGCAACCATCGGTGTCTAGATTTCATTAACACCCAACTTATTGTGAAAGGTAATCTTACGGATCTGCTAGGAGGTTTTGACGATCTGATCTACTGGTTGATCGAGGCCAAGATTCTTGATAAGGCAGAGGCAAAAGAGGCACTAACGCGATGGAGCGGCACAACGGAAGGGGAACGTGCATTCAAGCAAGCACGAGAGTTTCGAGCAATGCTGCTAAGAATGGTGGAACGGCTTACCAATAGGAAGAAGGTAGAGCAAACGACAATTGATGAGATCAACGAACTGCTTCGCCATCATCCTGGTTACACTCAACTGGTTCGCGCCCATAGCAAGTTCGAGAAGCAATTTCATCCAAATTTTAGTGAAGCGATCCACCTAATTGTACCTATCGCCGAATCGGCCAGTGATCTGCTCTGCCACGGTGATCTTTCGCTTGTCAAGCGGTGTGAAAATCCGGCATGTGTATTATATTTTTACGATACTAGTAAAAACCATGCACGGCGATGGTGCAGTATGAATATCTGTGGAAATCGAATGAAGGTGTCAGCACACTATCGCCGTTCACGATCAAGTTAAGCATAAAGTCGAGTTGAAAGTAGATGGAAGAAGCAATCAATTTTTTGGTCCGGCACGGATATCTCATGCTCTTCTTACTAGTCTTTATTGAGCAGATCGGTCTGCCATTGCCGGCAGCTCCTTTTCTTCTTGCTGCTGGAGCATTGGCTAGCAATGGTGAGTTAAGCTTTACCCTGACAATCGCTATAGGAATTATTGCCTCGCTGCTAAGCGATCTTATCTGGTATCAGATTGGGCATTATCGTGGCAGCAGTGTGTTGAACTTTCTTTGCCGTATTTCGCTTGAACCCGATTCTTGTGTCCGTCGTACTGAGAATGCTTTTACTCGTTATGGTACTCGTTCGCTGCTAGTAGCTAAATTTATTCCTGGCTGGAATACTATGGCGCCGCCACTAGCAGGAACAACCGGCATGCCGATATCACGATTTATACTCTTTGACGGATTAGGAGCATTTGTCTGGGTCTTCTCCTTCGAAGCGCTCGGTTATCTGTTTAGCAGACAACTTGAGCAGGTTGCAGAGTATGCTTTGCAATTTGGTAGCTTGCTTGTAGTGATTGTGGTCGCAAGCCTGATTGGCTATATTGCCTGGAAATATATTCGTCGCAGACAATTCTTGCATCAATTACGAATAGCTCGCATCAGCCCAGAACAACTCAAACAGATGATGGATGCAAATGAGAGTATCTTTATTGTAGACCTACGCCATTCACTCGATTTTGAGGCTGAGCCTTATACCATTCCTGGTGCTCTACATCTTGTTGCAGAAGAGCTTGAAGAACGAAACCACGAGATCCCACGCGACCGCGACATTATCCTCTACTGTACCTGACCGAACGAAGCTACTAGTGCCCGGGTGGCACTGATGTTACAACGACGCGGTATCACACGAGTCCGACCACTAGGGGGCGGATTCGATGCTTGGCGACAACTAGGATATCCGGTCAAAGCTGAGCAGACC
>JBFLVQ010000228.1:0-12762 GCA_040758525.1 Acidobacteriota bacterium | reverse complement strand
CAACTTCTATATAGAGTGAATCATTGGTATAGTCTGCCTTTATTTCAATAGTCAAAGGTAGATGGTTCATCTGCATACCAAACTTAATGGCATTCTCAATAAGTGGGTGAAGGAGAAAACTTGGTACACAGAGCGGTTCTGCAGAGGGTTTTATATCAAAATGTACATCCAACTTCTCTTCAAAACGAATCTTTTCGATATTAAGGTAATTACGAATTGCTTCTAATTCATCCTTAAGTGGCACTTCCGAAACTTTGGTATGCATAAGTGAATAGCGTAAGAACTCTGATAGCTCATTCAGCATTCGCTCGGCACGCTCAGGATTTTCACGGATCAATGCGCTTACAGAATTAAGTGAATTGAAGAGAAAATGTGGGTTAAGTTGATAGCGTAGCATCTTAAGTTCTGCTTCTCTTGCTAGTGCGGTTGCTGTGAGCGCCTGTTCTTTGCGCTGTTGTGCCTCTTGCCAATATTTGATTGCAAAATAGAGCGCGCTCCAGGATAGAAAGAGAAATGGCTTATGATGAATAAGTGTGGATCGTAATGTATCTGCCAAGTATATCTGCCAGGAGACATCTGGATATGAAGCAAGACTAAAACACCAAAATACCAACGATGAGATGACTAACCAAAGAAATCCGGCAACAGATGAACAGAATACGGCTAGTAATCCAACTGCTAATACTGATCTTGATCCTGCCCAGAACCATTTATAGATTGGGCGCAGAAGAAAACAGGTGAGTAAGAATGCAATACATAGATAAATGAAGTTGGCAGGAAAGAAACGCTGAGCAGAAAGATACCTATCCAGCGCATAACCTGTCCAACCAACAATCTGTAGCGCCCAAAAGAGTGATAGGCGATCTTTTATCATGTTGATCGGTATAAAGTAGCTCTGGTCTTTCGCTAAAACAGATTCTGCTGGCAAGGTAGTATCCTCCGAAGAGATAATTTATCTGAGCTTCATCGAGTTGGAAATGGAAAATTTATCAGCGGCTAGTAGAGCTAGTAAAAGGACAGTGCTGATAAACGAAAGAACATTTCCGTGTATTAGATAAAACTACTGCCAGGAAGAGCCCAGCCATCGCATCTATTCAGAACACCAGTATAAATATCTTATCTATTAATTCTTGTAGAAGGAATTGCCATGCCTTTGTTCAAAACGGTCACGGCTGCTGTTTATGGAATAGAAGCTTCGCTAGTGGAGATCGAGGTCGATCTACAGTTGCGTCCCAAGGAATCAGAGAGTATCGCTGCTTTCACAATGGTTGGTTTACCAGATGCTGCCGTACGCGAAAGTCGTGAGCGTATACGTGCAGCAATCACCAACTGTGGCTACTTTTTCCCACAAGATCGTATGACTGTAAACCTTGCTCCTGCTGATGTACGTAAGGAGGGATCAAGTTTTGATCTGCCGATCGCGGTTGGCATACTAGGTGCAAGCGGCTCACTTAAACTTGCCGAATTAACCGATACATTGCTGCTGGGAGAACTGGCGCTGGATGGACGTATACGACCTGTACGGGGTGCGCTTCCTGCTGCTATTAAGGCACGTACTGCCGGTCTTAAGCGTGTGATTGTACCAGCCGAGAATGCCCGTGAAGCGGCAGTAGTAAAAGGATTGGAAACCTATCCAGTGCGTACACTAGGCGATGTCGTCAATCTACTTGAACAAGAGTCCGTACCGCCCCCACTTGCCATTGATGTAGAAAATCTACTAGCTACCGCTACACATTACAGTATCGATTTCCAAGAGGTGAAGGGACAACTACATGCCAAGCGCGCGCTAGAAGTAGCCTGCGCTGGTGGCCACAATATTCTACTGATCGGGCCACCCGGCTCAGGCAAAACCATGCTAGCCCGCCGTGTCCCTACAATCCTGCCTACGCTAACCTTTGAAGAAGCAATTGAAGTTACTCAGGTGCATAGTGTAATGGGTATGGTTGATGGTGGTGGATTGCTAGCTATACGTCCATTTCGTGCTCCCCATCATACTACTAGCGATGTTGGTCTGATCGGTGGCGGCTCAATACCTAGACCAGGTGAAGTATCACTTGCGCATAATGGCGTACTATTTCTTGATGAGTTACCAGAATTTCCTCGTACAGTTCTAGAGGTATTGCGTCAACCTTGTGAAGATGGTCTAGTTACGATTAGTCGTGCAGCTATGTCGCTCACTTTCCCATCCCGTTTTATGCTAGTCACTTCAATGAATCCCTGTCCTTGCGGTTATTTTGGCTCGCCTATACGCGCCTGTAGCTGTAGTCCTCTACAGATACAACGTTATGTCAGCAAGATCTCTGGACCACTACTAGATCGCATAGACATACATATTGAAGTCCCTGCCGTAAAATTCAAAGAATTGGGTGATGATTCTTTGGCAGAGAGTTCGACTGCTATACGTACTCGTGTGGAAGTAGCACGTACACGGCAATTGGCACGTTTCGCCAACGAGCGCATCTATGCCAATGCGCAGATGCCACCACGTCTAATACGTCAATATTGTCGTTTAAGCCGTAATGCCAAGGTAATGTTGGAACAGGCAATTCAGCGGTTAGGATTATCAGCACGCGCCTACGACAGGATCTTGAAGGTGAGTCGTACGATTGCAGATTTAGCAGAATCGGATGAGATCAATGAGACTCATCTAGCAGAAGCGATTCAGTACCGCTCACTAGATCGCAATTATTGGAGTTGATTAATTATTCACCTAATCTCCGGCGCGGATGCCCCGGCTCTTGGAGGCCGGGGAGGAGCGCCGTCTTGCTGCATTAAGTGCTTGTAATTGAATGTACTTAGCTATATAATAGATGGTATCATGAAAACCACCCTGAAGATAAAACTTGCTCCAACTCCAAAGCAGCATAAAGACCTTTTGAGAACAACAGAGAAATTTAATCAAGCATGTAATTTTATTGCTCAGGTTGCTTTTGACCATAAGTTGTCGAGCAAGTTTAAGCTTCAGAAGCTTGTCTATAAGGATGTTCGTAAGAGATTTGACCTTTCTGCTCAAATGGCAGTACGCGCCATTGCCAAAGTTGCTGATGCCTATAAAAGAGATAAAAACAAACTGTGTGAGTTTAAGCCTTATGGAGCAATCATCTATGATGAGCGCATTTGTTCCTTCAAAGGTATTGAGTATGCTAGCCTGTGGACAATTGCTGGCCGTCAACGCATCGCTATGGTCCTTGGTGATTATCAAAAAGAGCAATGGTCTAAACAAAAAGGACAGGCTGACCTCGTATTGATAGGAAATACTTTCTATTTGATGGCTACTTTGGATATTGCCGAAGAATCTTTTATTAATACTGAAGAGTTCATTGGAGTTGACCTTGGAATTATCAAACTTTTGGTAGACTCTCTTGGTAATGAAGCAAGCGCAGAATTGATAGAAAAGATTCGTCAAAAATACCTTCGTCTGCGTAGAGATCTTCAAAAGAATTATTCTAAGAATGCAAAACGCAGACTGAAAAAGATTGCTCGCAAAGAAGCCGAGTTTCGCAAACAGATTAATCACATTATATCTAAAGCTGTTGTAAAACGCGCTAAAGACACCAACTCTGGTATTGGACTTGAGATACTCAAATATATCAGAAGTAGGACAACGGTAAGGCGTGCCGACAGAGCCAGACATAGCGGTTGGGCATTTGCTCAACTTCAAGCCTTCATTCTTTATAAAGCCAAAATAGCAGGAGTGCCAGTTATCTTTGTTGATCCACGAAACAGCAGCAGAGAGTGTTCTAAATGCCATCATATAGCCAAAGCTAATAGGAAGTCTCAAGCAGAGTTTTGCTGTCTTAAATGTGGTCATAGTGAAAACGCTGATCATAATGCTGCAAAAGTTATTGCCTATCGTGCTAATGAAGTTTTCAGGGCCTCGGTCAATAGGCCCATCGCAGTCCATGCTGATACTACAAACGCTGACTCTCTGGAACTGCAAGCCGCATGCCTTTAGGCTGCGGTAGTTGACTTGCCATATTTCTACCTCTTAAAGTATTGCCGTATAGATCTTGCTACGCTATTAACTCTCCTTATGATCGATTGTTGCGCCTTCAAGAAAGAGCTTGAGACATTGATCCACTTTTTTACTTAGAGAAGCGCCTTTGGGTTGCTGCAGCCAAGCAGATGTCGCTTGTATAAATAGCATTCCCAACATCTGTGCTAGATCTAAAGCAGGAATATCGTCACGCAACTGCTTGGTGCGCTGCACTGCAGATATAAGCTGTAACAATGTGCCTCTAAATGAAGGGCGATCAGTTTGAATCTGATGCGAGTGGGTCTTGCTAAAAGCGTAAGTAAACAATGCTCTTACTAATGGCCGGTTCTTTCCATACCATTTCACAGCTTCACTAAAAAAAGCGCGTATACAATCGATTGGTGAACAGCCGGTTTATTACTGGCAAGGATTGGTTGGGTAGGGAATAAGTTGGGGTATAGATTGATCATCTATATTTAACAGCCAGACTTGTCGATCATAGAAATAACGGATCAAGGCACAATTTTGTCTGTCATCAATATCGCGTGCCCAGACTACCTTAGCGCTATTAATATCTGCGTTATTGTATACCCATTCATGGTGTAGATTATGTTTGGCGCCGTAGCGCACAATTATCAGATGAAATTTCTCATCTGCTTCCAGTTGCTTCTGCAGACTGGCTCTACGTACATTCCAGCTATTGGCATCAAGAGTATCTAAGCCTAGCTGTAGTCTCACTATCAGTACTAGAATAGCAAATAGTGGCACCATACAAACGATAAAGCGGCCCGTCGGTTTACCACGCCAACACCAAAGGCGTAAGTGTCTCATCGACTGTACAACAATAAGAAAGACCAAACTGGTGATCGGCGCCAAGTAATGAGGTTGTGTAGTATAGGTTTCAAAAATTATTGCCAGCAGACAGAGCAGAGAGGTTAATAATGCCAAGCGTATCCAGCGATTTCTTAGTACCCAGGGCAGTGTTATTAGCGGTATAGTAAACATAGGGCCAAGGAAGAAGGACCAATGTGTCTTAAGCTTGTTCCAGATCGTGATAATTAGGTTAGATAATGGATAATGGGATTGATAATTAGTTAATCCCCAGGTTATATGAAAATCACGGATCGCTTTATGGTTGTATTGCGGCTCAGGACGCAATGGTTGCCAAATAAAGATGGGCGCGACACTGTAGGTAGTTTCATGCACCTGATAAGGCATAAGCAATGGATTGCCAGTAACACGCCAGTTATAGTAGCCCATCATTGTGCCAGTAATAGCAAGCAGAATAACAAGTGGCAAGACAATACGTTTAAATAGTATCCAGCCTGTGAAACTCTGATTTTTGAGCATCCAGACCAATAATACTATCAATACTGGCAGACTGATGATAAGCCCTTCATAAGGACGGCTATTAGCCAGTATTGCCAATCCCAGGCCCATCAACAGTGAAACGCTTACTTGTGGTTGGCGTATCAGCCTAGGCAGAGCGCCAAATAGTAATGCTCCACCAATTGCTGCCATTGCCCCACCCCAGTAGCTTTGACTCCAGTAACCTAAAATACCTAGACGCAACATTGCCAGCAGACTCCCCATTAATGCCCAACGTGGTGGTAGCCAAGCTTGTAACATCCAACAGATGATGGCACAGACTAATCCCATACTTAGCCATACACCTACAATAGGATGTCCACCAATTACTTGGCCTACTGCCAAGATCAGGCCCTGAGCCGGAGGGTACTTTGATGCATAGGTTGGTTGTTGAATGATCTGTAGGCTCTCAAAATGAATCCATAGTGGATGTGTAGGATTAGTTATTCGTCCATTAGCAAATGTGTCGGCAGCAAGCAAATAACTGAACTCATCATGCACAAAAGGTACAGGGATAAAGAGCAGTAATGATACGGCAGCATTAGCTAAGATAGTCACTAGACCGATTAACAAGATCGATAATTGCTTCTGTTGGGCTATACTAGTAAATTTACCCTCTAATTGACGCAGCCATTGATTAGTGGCTCGCGGCAATAGCAAGGCGAGTATAACTAGAATGATAGGTGTGGCTATTTTGAATAGATCAAAAATAACTAAAGGATCTTTAACCATTTCTACTTTATTGTGATCAGATAACAATAGCGGGATTGATGCCGCAAAAAAAGACCATTTTACCACAGAGCGCAGCCAGTCTCATTATCTTATGAACTGACTTGATTAATGGAATGTATTATTGTTATACAACTGTATCAAAACTGCTGCCCCGTTCTGGTGCATACGTAGCATATTTCCTCTACATCATTAGGGGAAGACCGCATCTCTACAGTAGTGTATTGCTGGATTTACTACCGAACGCTGCCGTAATTCCCTAATAGATTACAGAAAATGTAAATATATCCGTGCTGATGAAAATTGATGGCGCAGAGTTTGCTAACTGTGATCGACAATTAAACCTATATAGATTGTTAGGGAGGATGGGGTATGATTAATAAATGGAGGTTCTTTACTGTGCTCGACAACACGATAGCGCGAGTCTGGGCAGGTGCGAAACTGATGCTATCAATCTCTACAACCGCAACAGCCCCACTAATGGTCAATTCTGCCGGGTTGCAGCGTGCAATTGCACAGCTACCGCTTAGCTACCGTGTTATTATTCAACTGCACGATGTGTGTGGCTGGGAAACCGAGGAGATCGCAGAAAGGCTCGGTATTAGCAGTATTATGGTTAGACAGCAAATTCACAAAGCCAGACTCGACCTACGTCAGTTACTGAGGGGACAACCACTCTCATCGGCGCTCACCTATAATTTGCGCATCGCCTGATGACACTGGTTTAATAAGAAAGGGGCGAAATATGTACACGAGAAAGCTCAATCAAGATGAACAATCGGTACTCAATCGCTTGGTGGAACTCTGCTGTGAAGCCTATTGGCAGGAGGCAGAACGCTGCCGTATCTGCTTCGACAAAGATAGACTGCTCTTTAGCGCCCATATCAATTCCAATTGGAACTTGCTAGAAACGGAGAACCTTAGCCTAGAAGATTACGCTACAATTGTCCGTACTCTCCAAGGTATCTTCGAAACGAACGAGCCCACTACCATTAATAACCGTATTGTCACCGTTACCTTAGATCCTCATGCGCAGCGTCCGATAATGAATGTACGAGTCAATTTCAATGGAGAGCAGACGGATCCTGCCAGGCAAGTAGTAGATATGGTGATAGAAGATTTAGTAGAAGAGGCTACATCTGTTGAGGATGTACCATTACTTGACAGCGACTACATCAATTAACTGCTTTTAACCAATCTTTAATAAACCACAACTAGACAATCGTCTGGTTGTGGTTTTCCTTTGCCTATCCGTAATGCTGTGTTGCCTCCCCAATTATGTCGCAGTATCTTAAAAATTGAGGAAGTAAATAATGGACAACCAACAGATCGCTTTGGTGTTTCGCCGCGTTGCCGATTTGATGGAGTTCAAGGAAGAGAATCCTTTTAAGATCCGTTCTTATCGTGTAGCTGCTGATACCATAGAGGATTATCATGAGCCATTGGTGGCACTGGCGCGGCAAGGGAGTAAGGCGCTGCAGGCGATCCCAGGTGTAGGTAAGACAATTAGCGCGAATATTATCGAGTTGGTCACTACCGGCAGTTGTAGTGTCTATGAACAGGTCAAGCGTGAAGTGCCAGAAAGCACACTGGATCTTTTGCAGGTTAATGGGATAGGAATGAAGACAGCGCAACGCCTCTTCCGTGACTATCAGATTAGCAGTCTGGAACAGTTAGAGGCTTTTGCCTTAACAGGCAAGCTGCACATTATTGCTGGTATAAGCCAGAAGACGGTTGACCGCATTATCAAGTCGATCACTCGCCTTAAACAGACACGTGAACTGCTTTTGCTACATGAGGCGTATAATCTATTTGCTGTGGTCGAGCCAGAGTTACTGGCTATTGATGATGTAGAGTCGGTGATTTTGACCGGTGCGGCGCGGCGTGGCCAGGAGTTGATAAAATCTGTTGAGATTCTTATTATCGCTGCCAATGGTGGCGAGGTAGCTCAGCAACTGGCACGATTGCCTGGTGTAAAGGCGGTTGAAGCGCTCACTCCTACACGTGTTGATCTTATTTTCCATCCTTCTCTACGAACACGTTTTGAACTGGTTGAGCCAGCACAATGGGCAGTGGCATTAGTACAGACAAGTTCATCGTCAGCACATTTCCAGTCACTTCAGGAGCTAGCAACTGCCCAGGGATTACGATTGGAAGCGCGTGCGATCTATCAACGTGCTGGCAAGCGACAGCAACTGGCTGACGAGGCAGCGCTCTATGAGATGTTAGGCTTGCCACTAGTTGCTCCTGAACTACGCGAATTGCCGATCGATAAGATCGATCTTAGCCTCTCGACCAGGCTAATCAAAATGGAAGATCTACGTGGTGATCTACATATGCATACGATCGCTTCTGATGGCAATAACACTGTACGTGAAATGGCACAAGCTGCACAGGCCGCCGGTCTAGAGTACATTGCCATTACCGATCATAGCAAATCTTCCGTTATTGCCAATGGACTAGATGAAAGACATCTAATTGCACAGATGCATGAAATTGATACAATCAATGCGCAGATGGACGGCTTGCATATACTGAGAGGATCCGAGGTAGATATTCTTTCTGATGGCGCACTAGATTTCTCGCCTGAACTGCTAGAACGGCTCGATTTTGTTATTGCTTCTGTACATAGTGGTTTTGCACAGCCAAGCAGGCGTATTACGCAGCGTGTCTTACAAGCTTTTGAGACCGGTTTAGTCGATGTCTTTGCCCATCCCACCGGTCGTTTACTAGGAAGGCGACCAGGTTATGAGATAGATCTTTCTCGTGTCATAGAAGCTGCTCAGCAGCATAGTGTCTGTCTGGAGTTAAATTCAAACCCTTATCGTCTGGATCTATCTGCTGAGAATTTACGTGCTGCTCAGGAGGCTGGAGTGCGCTTCATTATTTCAACTGATGCACATTCTATAGAGGGTATGTCGGCACGCCTTTATGGTATTATCACCGCGCGCCGTGCTGGACTTACCTGCAGTGATGTTCTTAACACATTGCCACTTGCTGAATTTCAACATGAGATCGGAGCAATGGCTTTATGAGTGTTACCACGGTAATACTTGGTTCAGGAACAGCGGTACCTACGCCAACACGTGGCGCCGCCGGTTATCTAGTAGTGGTTGGTGAGCAGCGTTTAATGCTTGATTGTGGACCCGGTTCAACTCGCAAACTAGCACAAGCAGGCTTCTCTCTTACGGATCTTGATCGAGTGTTAGTATCCCATTTTCATCCTGATCACATCTGTGATCTGATTGCGATTATCTTTGGCTCGCGTATCCCTGGTTATGCGCGTACACGACCATTAGAGATTGTTGGTCCTGTGGGAATAAAACGACTCTATGAGAAGCTTGCAGAGGCTTTTGGCCGCTGGTTGGTGCCAGAAGAGTTTGAATTAAAATTTAGTGAACTGGACGCTAGCCCAACCAGTACGGCGATATTGGCAGGCGAAGGTTATACAGTAGCAGCGCGTACGGTTGCGCATTCATATCCAGCATATTGTTATCGTATAGAGACTGACAGAGGTGTCATCACCTATTCAGGCGATACAGATTATTGTGATTCCATTATCGAACTCTGTCATAATGCGGATCTAGCGATACTGGAATGCTCTACACCAGATGAAGCAAAGATAAATGGGCATCTTACTCCAGGACTGGCTGGTCGTATTGCCGCGGCGGCTAATGTAAAGCATCTAGTGCTCAGCCATTTTTATCCAATTTGTGAGGATATTGATATACTAGGCCAATGTCGCCGCAGCTTTGCTGGTCAGATTACGCTGGCACAAGACCTAATGAGATTTACTTTGGATTGAATTTCGATTACCTTGTTTACAACATATACCGTTTTTTATTGAGGAAACATGGGACTTTTTTGGAAGCGCACAAAGAAACAGGAGACAGAAACGCCGAGCCCGTCACCATCGCCATCTATTGATACACAACCCCAAGCTACAGAAAAGGCGGGCTTTTTTCAACGCTTCTTCGGGCGTACGGAAGAGACAGAAACCTCTTCAGTAGAGATGCCACCAACATCTACTGATACGGCGCCGCCCATTATGCCTACAGAGCCGATCAGCCCGCCGGTTAGTGAGCCGGCCACACCTATTGAGACTGCGCCGGAACAAGAGAAGAAGCGTTTTTGGGAACGTTGGGGGTGGGGCCAAGAAAGCGCTGCTAAACCTGCTGAGACGGTAGAGAAACCTTTACCTGCTTATGCTCGCGCTGAGTCGGAGGAGGTCGAGAAGCAGAGTCTTTTCCAGCGCTGGAAAACCTCTCTTAATCGTACTAGCGAGAACTTGATGAGCCGCATAGGCGACGTCATTCACGGCAAAAAGGTGATTGATGCCGAAGTACTCGATAGTCTCGAAGAAGCATTGATTGGCGCCGATATTGGTGTACAAACAGCGATGGAGATTATTGAGAATGCGCGCAAGCAGGTTGATCGTAAAGAGGTAAATAACTTTGAGGAATTGAAGCGGCTGGTGAAAAATCAGTTACTAGAGATTTTGAAAGATCCTGGCAAGAAGGGTATTGCTTCTGAGACCGAAGTCAGTCCTGATATCCGCCCTTATGTGATGATGATTGTTGGCGTGAATGGTGTAGGCAAGACCACTACGATTGGCAAACTTGCTAATCGTATCAAGGCCGAGGGTAATGATGTATTGATCTGTGCAGCGGATACTTTCCGCGCGGCTGCCAGTGATCAACTTGCCATTTGGGCTGAGCGTACCGGTGTGCCGCTCATTCAGCAGAAGAAGGGAACTGATCCGGCTGCGGTACTCTTTGATTCACTAGCTGCTGCTAGAGCGCGCGATGCCGATGTATTGATCGTTGATACTGCCGGGCGTCTGCATACCAAGGTCAACCTAATGGCAGAATTGGAGAAGATGAAACGTATTGCCGAACGTGAAGTGCCTGGTGCGCCACATGAAGTACTGCTAGTTGTAGATGCCATTACTGGACAGAATGGTCTTGAGCAAGCACGTCAATTTCTTAAAGCAGTACCAGTCACAGGTATTGTGCTAACAAAACTGGATGGCACTGCCAAGGGTGGTATTGTTGTCGCAATTGCTAAAGAGCTTGGTATCAATATACGTTATGTAGGTATTGGTGAAAGACTCGATGATCTAGTTGAATTTTCTCCTGAAGATTACGTCAATAGTCTCTTCGATTAAATTATGGAGCGATAATATGGACGAATTTGCTTTCCTGGATGCAACTTCCCAGGCTGCGCTAGTGCGCCAGGGCGAAGTAAAGCCAATAGAGCTAGTAGATGCTGCGATCACACGTATTGAGCAATTAAATCCTCAGCTTAATGCGGTAATCACGCCTATGTATGAGATGGCGCGTAGACAGGCAGAGAGTGATCTTCCTAAAGGTCCCTTTACTGGTGTGCCTTTCCTTCTTAAAGATCTACTCGCCTCCTATGCTGGTGTAAGAATAACCGATGGCTCCGCTTTTCTTGGTGATCATATAGCAAATTATGATAGTGAGCTGGTGGCAAGATACAAACGAGCTGGTCTGATTGTCGTAGGTAAAACAAATACTCCAGAATTTGGTATCTTGCCTACCACTGAGCCACATCGTTTTGGTGCTAGCCGTAATCCTTGGAATAGAGAACATATCACAGGCGGCTCAAGTGGAGGTTCAGCAGCAGCAGTGGCGGCTGGTTTAGTAGCAATGGCACATGCTAATGATGGTGGTGGATCGATTCGTATTCCCGCTTCTTGCTGTGGTCTATTTGGCCTTAAACCAACACGTGCGCGCAATCCGCTTGGTCCTGAGTTTGGTGATATGATGTGTGGACTGGTTGCTGAGCATGCTCTCACTCGTTCAGTACGTGATAGTGCGGCATTGTTAGATGCTACAGCGGGACCAGATTTAGGCGATCCTTATTGTGCACCCCCACCAGCACGTCCATTTCTTGCCGAAGTAGCTGCCAACCCTGGGCGTTTACGTATTGCTTTCACAGCTAAGGCACCTTCGGGTGTGGATATACATCCAGACTGTATAGCTGCTGTACAAGATGCAGCAAAGCTCTGTGCTGATCTTGGCCATGAAGTTGTCGAGTTTGATGTGAAATTAGATAGTGAAACAATGACAGAGCATTTCATTCCATTATGGTCAGCCAATGTATCGTTAATAATTGACGATTGGGCACGCGATTTAGGTCACCAACCTACTGAAGAACTATTTGAACCACTCACCTGGGCGCTATATCAGAGAGGGCATCAGATCAGTGCGGTAGAATGTCTTGCTGCAATTAAAGCATTACAGAAGGTCTCTCGCCAAGTGGCACAGTTATTTATCAACTATGATGTTTTACTCACACCTACGCTAGCATCGCCACCATTGCCATTAGGCCAATTTGAAGCTACTGCTGATAATCCCTTACAAGGACTCTTCCGAGCGGCTGCTTTTGTGCCTTTTACTCCTATCTGCAATATCACAGGACAACCAGCTATGAGTGTGCCGCTCTATTGGAATGCCGAAGGGTTACCAATAGGCAGCCATTTTATTAGTCGTTTTGGTGATGAAGCAACGCTGTTTCGACTGGCTGCACAACTAGAAGAGGCACGACCTTGGGCCCATCGCCGTCCTCCAATTCACTGAAACCGCATTCAAAGGCCGCATTTGATATTTTATTGGGGAGTGCCATTGGCGGCCTCCCCAACCCTCAGCTTGCTATCTTTAACA
>JBFLVQ010000227.1:0-12776 GCA_040758525.1 Acidobacteriota bacterium | reverse complement strand
ACTCGAGCTTGCGGAAAACTCTACTAGATCAGCAATAGAAAGATTGCAGTTTCTTAGTAAGCAGGGAAAAAGTCAGGGAGCGAAAAAATAGCGGTGGCCAACCTGTGGGTTGGCCACTGGGTAGAGTGATCAAGGCTGGGTGGGCAGTTGTGGTGTCTGATTCTGCTGCTTAAGTAGGGTGAGGATTTTACGTACCTGCTCACGATTATCTGCCTGTGGTGCTAGTTCTAGATAGCGCTCCAGGGCTGTTTGTGCTTCTGCGTAACGGCCTGCCTGATAGAGCGCAGCTCCTAGGTTATAAGCTGCATTAGCATCGTTAGGAGCTAGTTCCAAAGCACGGTAGAACTCACTGATAGCATCTACCAACGCCCCTTTGTTAGCTAATGCAATGCCTAAGTTGTAGTGAGTGTCAGACAATCGCGGATTAAGTTTGATAGCACTACGCAAGGCTTGTATAGCGCCATCTACATCGCCTTTCTTCGCTAGTACAATGGCAAGATTGTTATAGGCCGAAGCATCTTTAGGATTAAGTTCTACGGCTGTCTGCAATGCCTGCAAAGCGCGGTCGAGTTCGCCTTTATTAGTAAGCGCAAGCCCTAGGTTGTAGTAAGCATCGGCATTTTCAGGATTGAGATTGATCGCTATATGAAACTGTTTGATCGCCTCGTCGATGCGGCTCTTATTCACTAACGCAATACCTAAATTATAGTGAGCGTCACTATCTGTGGGGTTAAGCTCAATTGCCATGAGAAATTCCTCAATGGCAGCATCTACATTGCCCTGATTTGCTAAATCAACGCCACGATTGTTATGTATACTAGCCTGATTAACAGTGTCTGCCTGCTCTTCTGGCAATTGCTCGATCACATTAGGCAGCTTTTTGCTTGTTATTATCTTATCGATCTTACGCTGCACTTCTGCTGCACTCAAAGTGGGCAAGCAAAATAGGGTGGTGAGCGCAAGTGCTAAAAGCTTAAAACCTATCTTCAATCTTTGCATAAATACCTCTTCTCTTATTACCGACCATCGCACGATGATCAGCTTGTATAAGCTTCAGCCTCTGGTAGAGCAAATTACAAGCCAAAACCTCTTTGCCCTAGTATTGGTAAAAAAATACGCAAAATCAGCGGTCACAGATACGCTAGAAGAGCAGTATGTACTCAAATCAACACAGTCGTGTGTCAGCAGTTAAATAGATTCATTTAAACTAATCCAATTGAAAGTAGGCAAGAAGAGTGGCTTATTCTCAACTTGCGGTCAAATATGATTAATGATTAAATTGGCAAATAATTGATTGTTAGGAGTAGAGTTCTGTGTGAGCATAGCCTGTCCAACTTGCAAGCTGATCAATGATGAAGATGAGCTAAATTGTCGTCGTTGTTTTACTCCATTAGTTGTAACCTTACGTAGCGGGTCAGCTAGTGGCAGTAGCAAAGGCTATTCACGCCGCTTTATTGATTATGCTTCGCAGTCTGGACGTCTCTCTTGGCTGCGTGTTGTCGCTGGCTGCTTGCTGCTCGTAATTGTGGGGTTTATTCTACAACGTGCGGCTCTACGACTGGGTAAAGAACCCCCTCGATTGGTTGTCTCGCAACCGCAGGTGGCACGTTTCCTACGCGCCAATGTACGTTATCAAGACAACCGGCTTATTGTAACTAATAACGATAGCTTTGATTGGAAGCTAGTAGAACTGGTTATCAATCCTGCCAAACCTGAAACTCCAGGACAACCCTGCTGTTGGCAGTTTGTACTACCACTGCTTAATACCAATGAGACGGTGGCATTGGAATTGAGCTCTTTCCGTAATAAAAACGGACAGCCCTTTAATACTGACTTAGTTAAGCTAGAACAGTTACAACTCAATTGTTATGTAGGGGAGTCGTTACATCAGACGGCAGTCTCATTTCCTTAATGCAGGATGCTAGATCTTAACGGCTTAACCGGGCTAAGAATTGATCTATCGCCTGCTCGCGGCGGCCTTCAGCATCACGCCGCACGACTGCTAATTTATGCGCTAGTCTACGCAAACGAGTATTGGCAGCGCGGCGTACTTCTACTTCATAGGCGCTCGCAGCATCTATACAGGTTGCCATTGCAGCAAAGACACTAGGTTTATCAAGTCCTTTTATTTCTGGTAAGGCAAGTAACTGTTCGGCTAGTTGTGTGCGCAGTTGTAAACGCTCTTGATTATCTATTTGTAGCGAAGCTTCTAGTAGATCCTGTATACGATTCATTATCGGCAACAACGCATCAACATATTGGTAGATAGGCTCTAGTGTATTATCAATGGTTGATTCAGCAGGCTCTGGCTGGCGATCGGCAGCAACTAGTAGTTCTTCACGTGGACAAGCTTCTTGCACACGATTGAGCACATGGTTTTCCAATGAACTGGTCTGCTTGGCAACCTTACTAGCAGGCGCATCGCCCAATTCCATGGCCAAAAGTTGATCTAAATCTTCCCAGGACATAGACGCCGGCTCCCGATCAAGTTATACGTATAATTTCGATAATAACATAAAAACTTGACTGTAGCGGTGATCTTTCATTAGTAGAGCTACTATTTCTGTTAAGACTTTACAGTATGAAGAAATCTAAGTTAAAAATAGTATTTTCTTTCGCTACTTGTGAGGTAAAGCTATGCTCCAACGCTTCTCTTTATTCGTTATATTGATACTTCTTATCATCAGTTTCAGTGGCTGTGGTAGTTCTGCGCCCACAACTATTCAAGAGTCTGCTGTGGTGGTACCACCTACACCAAAGCCTATAACCACACTACCAGCTTATCGCCTAGAATACTCCTCTCAGCCCGCTACAATACCAGCAAACAAGCCCGTAAAATTGAGTCTGTTAATTAAAGATACCAATGGCAACATAGTAACCAACTATGAGGTAGCACATGAGAAATTGATGCACCTGATCATTGTCAGTTCAGATCTGAAAAATTACTATCACCTACACCCAGAATTGCAACCTGATGGCAAATTTATTGAGACAGTGCAGCTCGCTGCTGGTAAATATAAGATGTGGGCAGGGGTAAAACCGAAAGATGGATCTGATCAAAATCTCCCCGAAACTCTTGTGGTTGGCGAGCAACCCGCGCTGCCTGCCAACTTAATACCAGATAGTGAATTTAGCAAAGAATCAGAAGGGCTAAAGGTGAAGATGCAGCCCTCTCTCAATATACTTAAAGCCGGTGAAGATGTGATATTCAATTACGAATTGACTGATATTAAAACTGGCAAGCCAGTCACTGATTTGGAACCTTATCTAGGCGCAATGGGCCATTTGGTAATTATTAGTGAGGATACTAATGACTTTCTCCATTGCCATCCTATGGGTGGTTATTCACAAGAGGGCGCACACAGTCATGAAAATGCTGACACACATAAGCATATAGAAACTAATAGTACTAGTGTAAGTTTTCACACCCAATTTCCTCGACCAGGACGCTACAAAGCTTGGTCACAGTTCAAACGCGCTGGCAAAATAATTACTATCAGTTTTGTAGTTCAGCTAGAGGCTTAAGTAAAAAGCTTTTTCCTAGAGATTTAAGCGATAGAAGTAAAGCCTTCAACAGGCTTTAGATTGACAAGTTGCTGGCTGAGTAGGAACAGCCTTAGGAGTGTGCTCAGTAGGTTTATACTGACTGTCTAACTCAACCTTGAGAATTCTGAAGCTTAGATCACGATAGCTACGGGCAAGCACCTTCATAAAAGAATGCCAACCATAAGCCACTTCGTTTAACTGTAGTACTTGACTGATACCTTGTCGTGCACGCTGTAGATCTTCTTGCAATCTTGGTTGTTCGCCAATAAATGCAACCACTAGCAATAACACCAACGCCAAATGTAATTTCTTCTCTTTCCACATAACAACTGCCCTTCAGATCCATTAGATCTGTTAGATCCACTAGTTAATCCTTTTTCCTGGCTTTGCTAGGAATAACGCCTATGGCTAGAAAAAGTTCCCTTCCCCAGCCAATGCTTTTCCGTGGCTGTATACAAATAATATCGTGAGACTGTGAAGCACTTTCACAGTCTCACAACACCTTAAGCAGTGAGGTTTTGCTGATAAAAATTGAGCACACGTTGCCAAGCATCGTTGGCAGCTTGCTGATTATAGACTTCTGGGCGGGTGTCGTTAAAGAAACCATGATCGACATTGGGGTAAATATGAACGTCAACTGTCTTGCCAGCAGCTTTTAGTCTCTCTTCTAGTTGCTTGACAGCATCAACAGTGACAAAACTATCTTTAGCAGCATAAAGGCCTAGCACAGGTGCTTTCAGATTGGGAATATCTGGCTCTATGCCAGGAAAACCACCATAGAAGACCACACAAGCATTTACCTGTGGATTCTTTGAGGCAGCATAAAGCGAAAGCGCTCCACCCATGCAGAAACCTACTGTACCGATCTTCTTTGGCTGTACTGTCTGATGATTGAGCAAGTATTGGACAGCACCCCCTAATTCTTTTTCTGCTTCGTCAATACGCAGACTCATCATCAGTTTGCCAGCGCGATCTGGCGAGGTGGCTGTCTCACCATGATACAGATCCGGCGCTAACGCAACATAACCCTGAGCGGCAAATCGGTCTACGATATCTTTAATGTGAGGCACCAATCCCCACCATTCCTGTAGCACGATTATACCCGCGCCTTGCCTGTTTTGAGGCAGTGCCAAGTATCCACTTGTTGTCCCTCCGTTACTAGGAAAATGTACCATCTCTCCCATAGAAAATCTCCTACGCTGAACTATTACACCAGCTTTGGCCGGTTATTTTTCCTTGCCGGAAGGGCTTAATATAGACCTGTTATCACTCAATGGCAATGAACCTTGGCACCCTGAAAAGAACTAAATTCTCGCGTTCAAATTCTGCTAATATGACTCATACACCAACAGCACGAGAATAACGGTTGAGCATCTCAGTAAAAATCAACACTCTGGTTGGAATTGCCTGAGAGACAGGAAGGAACCTAATTGGTTCGCCCATTCCGTATACTGCTTGATTCAGTTCTTTATCATGATAAACCTCAGAACTATCTGGTAGAGGATGACCAGTGAAGGCGCCGAATCTGTCAATTTGGCCATTTTCACGCAAGTAAGCAAAAAAGCCGTGCATTACCGCGGTTGGCTCAACACCAGCCTCGCCTATCTGTCCAAACGGTCCCGCCAATCCTGCTAGTTCCACTTTATCCTGTAGGAAAGCGTTAGCAGCCTGCTGATCCATCGCAAAGACAATCATCACACCACCATCTTCGACCTTATCTTCGATAGTACCATCATCAAGCTTGAGAAAGATTGGTGGCCCCCACTGCCTAGTTTGAGGATCTCTTAGACTCACTAGCCCGCCAACATAATCATCGCCAAAGAGCGAATCTTCAAATCTTAAACGAGAAGTGAAGATCGCAATTGCCTTGGCATTATCAAATATGTATAGGGGAATGCTCTTGCCTGGTGTCTCCATGATTTCACGTATAAATTCTGCCCCTGCTGTAGCACGATCATAAGCTTGTATAAGAGCGCGAGAATCTGTCACAGAATGACTCTGACTGCCTTCTGAGAAGCGTAGTGGTGATGATTGTTGTGCCTTGGTTGGCAAGGCAAGCGACAAGAATAATGCGCAAACGAGAAATAGCACAATGATTCTCATATTTTCTCTAGCTCCTACAAAGTGATTTAAAGACCAAGAAAATTTATACACTGTGTAGGTGCAAGAGATATGCCTGAAGCATTGTTTAACGTCGTTGGGTAGCGGCTGGAGCAGCGCGTGGTGACTTCTCTTGCCAGAGTGTAAGAGGATTGCCAAAGTAATAAAAGAACATAGCCAATAATAACCCCAGCGCAATCATCCAGAGAACCAGTTTGAAGACAAACTTTACTACCTTAATCCCGACCCAGATTAGTATCAAAGCGACTACTACGACAATAACACCTTCCATAAATTCCTCCCGAAAGGCTTACGATTACATCAGGTCGATCGGATCAACCTCAATACTTATTGCGTTGAGATCGTGTTGCGTACTATCCAAATTGGCAAGCGCAAAATCTAGTGCTTCACGGGCACGAGTACGAACACGGGATTTAATAAGTAGTTGGATGCGGTGCTCAGCCTTAAGCCGTGAGAGCGGTGCGGCAGCAGGCCCAAGAATACGTATGGTCTTATCATCCTGTGTTGCCATGCGTAATTGACGCGCCAACTCACCAGCAAGCGCTTGCGCACGCGCCAACTCCTTATGTCGCACAATAATGTTGACCAGCACGCTGAAAGGTGGATAGAACATTGCACGACGAAATTGTATCTCTTGGTTGTAGAAGCTCTGGTAGTCCTGTGCACGTGCATGTTGTAGTGAGTAATGCTCAGGATGATAAGTCTGTATGAGCACACGACCTGGACTATTACCTCGACCAGCGCGTCCAGCCACCTGGGTAAGCAGTTGAAAAGTACGCTCGGCAGCACGAAAATCTGGCATTCCTAATCCTGCGTCTACCGACACCACTCCTACTAATGTAACATTGTGGAAGTCATGTCCCTTGGCTACCATCTGTGTACCGATCAAGACATCAATAATACCAGCGGCAAATTCGCCTATTAATCTTTCGAAACTGCCACGCCGTCGTGTTGTATCACGATCTAGACGTGCAATATTGATCTCGGGAAAAAGCTCTTTAAGCAGTGCCTCTAATTGTTCGGTGCCCTCCCCAACATAATAAATATATTGACCCTGACAGGTCGGACAGACCTGTGGCACACCAAGCTGATAATTACAATAGTGGCAGATCAGACGACTGACATCACGATGATAAGTGAGGGTGACATCGCAATCACGACAATGTAGTGCTAGTCCACAACTACGACAGAGTAAGAAGGCAGAATAGCCTCGCCGGTTAAGCAATATAATTGCTTGTTCATTACGCGCTTTTGCTTCTACAATCGCCTGCTGCAGTTCATCAGAGAAGACACGTATTTTGCCATGTCGCTTAAAGACCTCGCGCATATCAACGATCTCAACCTTAGCAAGAGGGCGATTACCTATACGCTCTGATAATCTTATATAGCTATATTTACCTGTCTGGGCGTTATGATAAGACTCGATCGATGGTGTAGCACTGCCTAGTATCACTACTGCTTTTGCTTTTAATGCCCGCATTATTGCGCTGTCACGGCCATTGTAGCGTGGCACCTCTTCTTGTTTGTAAGAGGTCTCGTGCTCCTCATCAACAACAATTAGACCAAGGTTCTGTAGGGGTGCAAAGATCGCCGAGCGTGTACCAATCACAACCCGCGCCTCGCCTCGATAGACACGTTGCCATTCATCTAATCGCTCGCCTTCAGAAAGCGAGGAATGTAGAATCGCCACCTCATCACCAAACTGTTCACATAGGCGACGTGAAAACATTGGTGTAAGAGCAATCTCTGGCACAAGCATCAATGCTGTTTTGCCTTGCTCTAGCGCAGCGCGCATTGCACGTAGATAGATCTCTGTCTTGCCTGCGCCTGTCACTCCATGCAGTAGAAAGGTCATGTATTCACTACGTTCTAATGGCTCAACAATACGCGCTAGAGCTTCTGCTTGAGGTGGTGTTAGCGTAAGTGTCTCTGTTGTTATTGCCTGTGCTAGATGTGCAAGTGGATCACGCCTTACTTCACGCACAAAAATCTCCACCAATCCACGCCGCTCAAGCGTGCGTATTACAGAGGCGCTTACCTCAGTCTGCGCTAGCAATTCACTAAGTGAAGGTGGTATAGGCGCCGACTGTAGATAATCCAACACACGTCTTTGTGGCTCGCTAAGCGTGCGTGCTCCATTGGCAGAAAGTTGCAAGGCTGCCAGCCGCACAGCATTCTGTCGCTTAGGACGTGAAGCAGGCTGTCCTATCTGTTGCTCTAATCGAATCAAACCTTCACGTTCCAATTCACGTGTAATCGCCGCTACACGCGCTTTGCTGTAGGTACGCTGTAGTTCACGTATATTGATACTGCCGCTCTCAGCAATAAGCTTAAGCGCTTGCCACTTTGAGGAACGCGCTAAGCGTGCAGCATCCAGATTATCAAGCTGCTCTTGTCCTGCTGTCGTGACCGAGACAGTGATCTCCGTAGAAGTATTGATGCCAGCAGGCAGTGCAGCTTTGAGCACTTCACCCCAAGGCGCATAGTAGTAATCGGCAATCCAACTGGTCAATTCAAGAACTTCAGGGATGATAATAGGAGACTCATCTATGATTGCAGAGATATCCTTAAGTGATTCAGGTGGCAGCTCTCCGGTCAAAGAGAGATCTAGTGCAACAAGATAGCCAGTAAGAGTACGGTTGCCAAATGGTACTAGACAGCGGCACCCAACTTGCGCCGTAGATTGCCAGCGCTCAGGCACGCGGTAAGTGAAAGTCTGATTAATATAGAGTGGAATGGCTATTTCTGCAAACATCAGACGTGTTTGGCTTGTCTTGTTCAAGCTTTTTATTGGAAAATCTATCTTCTTATACCAGAAGCTGTTGGGCAATGAAAGAGGCAAATCCTTCTTGCCAAATCCCAAGAAGTGAGGATGCAATGACAATTACACGACGTCATTTTATCAAGCAGGGTGTCGGTGCAACACTGGCGACAAGTCTGCTGCCCTACCTACCGACAGCAAAAGCGGCAGCACCATCTTCCCAATTGGCTACGCTGGCCGCTGTAGCACTCGATAAGGCACGCAGTCTAGGAGCAAGTTATGCTGATATTCGTATTAACCGCTATCACAGACAGGCACTAAGCGCCCGTGACCCACAAGCAGTCTCGACACAAGATGAAGAGAGTTATGGTTTTGGTGTGCGTGTACTAGTTGATGGTTGTTGGGGTTTTGCAGCCAGCCCCAAAGTCGAAAAAGACGAGATTGCACGTATGAGCGCACAGGCGGTGGCAATCGCACGTGCTAATAAGGTGCTACAAGACAAGCCTATTGTGCTGGTTAGTGAACCAGCATATGTGGATGTCTGGCAGACACCGATCATCAAGGACCCTTTTAAGATACCCTTCAAGCAAAAGACTGAACTATTACTTGAGATAAATCGCCAAGCCGTGGCCAAACGCCAAGATCCTTACCAGATCTACTGCACATCACAAATGTTCTTCGTCAAGGAAGAGAAATTCTTCGCTAATACAGATGGTTCACTGATCGAGCAGACTATTGTGCGCAATTGGCCAACCTTTACGGTAACAGCAGTGGATACAAAAACAGGAAAGTTCCAAACCCGTGACTCGTTAACTCAACCTATGGGTATGGGCTATGAATATTTAGCTGAATATCCTCTAGTAGCCGAAGCACAGCAGGCAGCCGAGGAGGCAATGGCTAAACATAAAGCCAAACCGGTCACACCAGGTAAAAAGGATCTAGTACTAGCGCCTTCTAATCTATGGCTGACAATACACGAGTCGGTCGGCCATTCTACTGAACTTGATCGCGCGCTTGGTTATGAAGCCAATTACGCAGGCACAAGCTTTGCCACTCTTGACAAATTGGGTAAGCTACAATTTGCTGCCCCGATTGTCAATTTCATTGGTGATAAGACACAGCCACGCGCGCTCAATACCTGTGGTTATGATGATGATGGGGTAAAGACCAAACAATGGCATATTGTTAAGGACGGCATTTTTGTTGATTATCAGACTACCCGTGATCAGGCTCACCTACTAGGCCGTAAAGAGTCACATGGTACTAGTTATGCAGAGTCTTGGTCACATGTGCCATTCCAGCGTATGCCCAATGTCTCGTTATTGCCTGCAGAGAGTCGTAATCCAATTAGTATTGATGACCTGATCGCTGGTGTTGACGATGGTGTGCTGATATTTGGTAGAGGGGGTTATTCCATCGATCAACAGCGTTATAATTTTCAATTCTCTGGACAACTCTTCTATGAGATTAAAGGTGGCAAGCGTGGTGAAATGCTGCGCAACGTCGCTTATCAGGCTAATACTGTGGAATTCTGGAATGCCTGTGATGGTATAGGTACACGCGAGCATTATGAACTAGGGGGATCTTTCTTTGATGGCAAAGGTGAGCCATCACAATCGAATGCGGTAAGCCATGGTTGTGCACCAGCACGATTTCGTCGCATCAACATCATCAACATTGGTAAGGAGATTTAATTTATGCTCCTCAACGAAGCAGAAGCGAAACGATTGACTGAACGTATTCTCCCGCTTGTAAAGGCTGATGAGGCACGTGTGGAGATCACGGTCGATAGTAGCGCCCACACGCGCTTTGCTGCCAATAGTGTAACAACCAGCGGACAGGTCGAGAGAGCATCTGTATCTATAGAGGTCCGTTTTGGCAAACGTAGTGGTAGTGCTGATACTACAGAATTGAGCAATGAAGCATTAGAGCGTACATTGCGTAACGCAGAAGAGATTGCACGTCTTTCACCAGAAGATCCAGAACTACAACCTATGCTTGGCGCGCAGAACTATGCGCGTATGGATCACTTTTCCGAAAAGACTCTGCAAGCCGATCCTGTCTGGCGTGCTCAGGCAGCCGCTAACTCTTTGAAGCCAGCACGCCAGCAGAATCTTGTTGCTGCTGGTTATGTAGAAAATCGTGGTAGATCTCGTGCCGTCGCCAATTCACGCGGCCTCTTTGGTTACTATCGCACTTCCGGTTGTTCTTTCTCAACAACAATACGCACTGCTGATGGTAGCGGCTCAGGCTGGGCAGCACAATCGGCCAACACTATAGACCAGATCGATAGTCGTCTTATTGCTGAACGTGCAATTGAGAAAGCACTCTCTTCACGACAACCTGAAGCGATCGAACCGGGACAGTACACAGTGATTTTAGAACCTGCTGCAGTAGGGAATCTGATAGGCTCTATACTCAACTCCTTTGACGCACGTGCTGCTGATGAAGGCCGATCGTTTTTGGCTAAGAAAGGTGGAGGTGTGCGCTTAGAAGAGAAAGTCTTTCATGAAGCAGTGAATATCTACAGCGATCCAACTGCTCTACTTACGCCTGGACTACCTTTTGATCAAGAAGGATTACCTACTGAACGTATGGATTTTGTACGTGGTGGCGTGATCAAGAATCTGATCTATTCACGCTCCTGGGCAGCCAAAAAAGATCGTAAACCAACCCCTAGGCCAACTGCGATGATTATGGATGGTGGCACAACATCGATACAAGATATGATACGTACAACCAAGCGTGGTGTATTAGTGACACGTTTCTGGTATATACGCCAGTTTGATGCGCAGACGTTATTACTCTCTGGACTCACACGCGATGGCACATTCTTGATTGAGGATGGTGCTGTCAAACGTCCAATTAAAAATTTGCGCTTCAATGAGAGCGTGATTGCCTTGCTTAACAATATTGAAGCCCTCTCGCCTACTCAGCGAGTAAGCGATTCTGGTATGCCGCTGGCACTGCCGGCAATAAAAGCGCGCAACTTTACTTTCACCAGTCTCTCCGATGCAGTTTAATCTTGATAAGGGGGAATTATGAGAGAGCCTTTTCATCGTATTACAATTATTGTTTGCGACTCGCTGGGAATCGGTGAGATGCCAGACGCAGCCGAGTATGGCGATGCAGGTAGTGACACACTCTTGCACATACTACAATCACGTGAAGTGAAACTGCCAAACCTGCAACAACTAGGGCTTGCCAATATACGGCCTTTACCACTGCCTGCTATTGATCAACCGATCGGCTGCTATGGGCGTGCAGCACTTGCTTCACGCGGTAAGGACACTACGACAGGACATTGGGAGATGGCTGGTATCATTACCGAGAATCCCTTCCCAACCTATCCAAATGGTTTCCCACCCTACATTATCGAAGCATTTGAAAATGCCATTGGCCGACATGTGTTGGGCAACAAGGCAGCTTCTGGTACTGAGATTATTGCGGAATTGGGCGAAGAGCATATGCGTACCGGTTACCCAATTGTCTACACTTCCGCTGATAGTGTCTTTCAGATTGCTGCTCATGAAGAGGTGATCTCGATCTCTGAGCTTTACCATATGTGCGAGACTGCACGTGAAATAATGCGTGGCAAGGATGAGGTAGGGCGTATCATTGCACGCCCTTTTATTGGCACACCAGGTAATTTTGTACGTACTGAACGTCGGCATGACTATGCTATCCAACCTCCTACTGAGACCCTGCTTGATAAGCTATATACAGCCAAATTAGATACAGTATGTATAGGCAAGATCAGTTCGATCTATTGTGATCGCGGCGTGACTGAGGAGATCAAGGGAAAGAACAATATGGCGCTAGTAGACCGTACGGTTGAAGCGCTTGGGCGTGATTCACATGGCATCATCTTCACCAACCTGGTAGATTTCGATATGCTCTATGGACATCGTAATGATACTGCCGGTTATGCGCGTGCGCTAGAAGAGTTTGATTCACGCCTAGGTGAGATCGAAGCAGCTATGCGTGATGATGATCTGCTGATCATTACTGCCGATCATGGATGTGATCCAGCAGATGTCTCGACCGACCATACACGCGAATATGTGCCCGTATTGGCTTATGGTAAGAAGGCGCGGCCCGGTGTAGATTTGGGTATACGGCATTCATTAGCCGATATTGGTCGAACTATAGCAGAGAATTTTGGCTTGAACTTGCCGGTTGGTGAAAGCTTTCTTAGTCAGATCACCATCTAGTTACTATGTGATCGACATAGGTAGGCCCTCGCGAGCTTTCCCTGTCACACCACCGTGCGTACGGGTCCGTACACGGCGGTTCGGTTGGTTAAACATCGTTAGGCCGCCAACAGAGGAAGACCGATCGATCTAAA
>JBFLVQ010000226.1:0-12788 GCA_040758525.1 Acidobacteriota bacterium | reverse complement strand
AGCAAATAGGTCGGCGGGTATTAAATCGCTTACGATCCCCTCTTGAATCAACTTACGGCTTATTTCAATACGTAAAAACTCCTGTTCCTGCTTACCTATAGGCTCTTTATAGACATCACGTACACGATCACGTAATTGAACCTCAACCGCACGGCGTAAGCGTAATTGATAGTTAACTTCAGCAATTGACCCAATTACTGTGGCAGGCTGCTGCGCTAGCGCAACAATCGCTTCCACACCTTCCTTAAGTCGGTGTAGCCGCTTGCGACCATAAAGATTCAGATAATGGTGGCGACCGACAGTTTGAAAGATCAGTTGATCAAACAGACCCATTTGTATTGTATCAATAACATCCTTGGCACGTACCAACAGATAGAGTTGCTCCTCACGTAACTCATAGTCATCTATGAATGCAACACTACTGACAATCTCATAGGAGGCTTCGAAGCGGTCTAAATGGCCTGCCACGGTACGAAATAGCTCTAACGCGGTAGGGTCAGAGTCCTGTCGTAGCAGACAAGATTGTTCTAGCTCTGTCATCAACTCTTCAAAGCCATTGTAATGTTGCTGTAATGCCTCAAGCCGTGCCTGTAATAATTGCCATAGATCTTGTTCAGTAAAACGGGGCCCTGCCTGTCGATCCATAAACAGTTCATTGAAACGACGGCGTGCTTCAACCAAACAGGCAGGCGATTCCATCTCGGTTTGGCGTGGCCGTAGCAGACGATCCAGCTTGTCAAAGAGTAGGGGAGGAAGATGGCGGCGCGCTCCTAGTGTACGTAGACGTTTGCGCTTAAACTGGGTCACGCGCTCCTCCTGACGACCCAAGTAGCGAGCCGTCAAGATATCCCTATAACTCTCGATAAGCTGACGATTCTCTGGATGCTTATAAATTACATCTAGTTCTAACCGTTCGCGTACCGTGGGCTCAAAGCCATATTGCATAGCCAGTGTGACTAGTCCCTCCCGCTCGGCGGCATTGCGCCAATGACCAGCACGATAGATCTCAGCAAATTTTGTATAATAGTCGAGCGCATAACGATCTATCAGCTTAACAACAAAGAGCGTCCAGCGAGGTATTCCTATCTCACGGTAAAGTTGCGCTGCTACGATATTGCTGTCCTGGTCGGTATCGAGTTGGGAACGCTTAAGAAACTTTCCTGTTAGACGTAATACTGTTTCTTGAATTACCTTGAGGTCACCCTGAATATCCCCAGCAATGAAGAAATAGTAATTGGCAAAAGCATGCCCTTCGCTAAAGACACGCTCATAGCTCTCGCTGCCGCTGGTATCATTAGTAAAAATGATACGCTCACCAGCTTCACCATAATGTGCCCCATACATTACCAAGCGATTCTGCACTTCTGGCTTAAGAACATCCTTAACAGGCTGTTCCATACCAATCATATAATTGCAGAAAGTGCCACCATTGCCACGATGGTATAGATGGTGTTGATAGAGCGAGATCTCATTGCCACTTAGAAAGAAACGATCTCGTGTGCCCTGTACGTCCTCATCCTGTTCATAGAAGAAGCGCACATTCAAGGCAGGCCCAATGACAGTAGTAAAATATTCGTAACGCTCAGATGTATCCGTGACAAAGCCGTGCAGGCGGATATCTTTGATCATAGGATCTACTACATCTATTCAATGGTTTCGGTGAAAAGATCCTCAAAGGCTAGCTGCTCTCCTGCTGTGCGTACACTGATACGTGGGGCGACACTCTCTTCTTGTTCAGCAAGTGCTGTACGCACATCCCGTAGGTTAAAGCGGATCAGCCTGGGCGTGAGCATCACAGCCGGGATGCGCCCTTGACGGCGTAATCGGTGTACACTCGATTCGCTGATCTGGAGCAGCTTTGCCAACTGGCCTGCGGTGAGGTACTCAGTACGTCCTTTCACATCCTTGTTATTGCGATCACTCATAATTACCTATCTAACCGTTGACTAATTTGCCCCTTTCTTTAAGGAGATAGCAATGCTACGCGATTCACCAGGCTGTAGATCAACCGTCTGAGAGGTAGACTCGAAGCCACGCGCCGAAGCAGTAACTTTATACTGACCACCACTCTCTGAGAGACGAAAGGCAAACTCACCTGCCTGATTGGTCATATACTGTTTACGTATTTTCTCTTTTCCATCTATACGTTCGATCTCAACGGTGGCACCAGGCAAAGAGAAACCGCGTTCGGTAAAAACCGCACCGCGCAACAATGCGCCGGTTTGCGATACGCTGAGCAGGATCTTGTCATTTAGCTTGGTTGTCTTACCTGCTTCAACCTTAATTTTCCGCAATAGCTCTACTGACTTATAACCTTGTGCATCTACCGAGACAGTATATTCGCCAGGCTCTAGCTCAATTGTAAATTCGCCTTTTGCATTGGTAGTGGCCTGGACTGGCTCGCTGCCCTCTCGCTGGGCTAAAACGGCTGCCCCATTTACTGGTTTACCAGCTTCACTCTCTACCTTGCCACGAATCGCGCCACGCTCACCCGCCCATACTATTGCGGTGGCAGCTAAAACCATTACTATTGCCATTGCCCGCTTCATAATACTACGCCAGCAGACTATTGGCGAAACTACTATAGCCATTTCGATCGCTTCTCCATCAATGCCGCTAATATGTCTTAATAAAGAGGAAAAGCATACCACGGCGAGCCCTCAAAGGTATAACAAAAAACTGCAATCACAGGCTGAATTTATTGCTCTCACAACAATTTTACCAGCGGCTAGTGATTTTGACACCTATGACCGATCTCATCTATGATTAATTTAATGAAACTCAGCAGTCAACTTCTCAGTTTAATTCTTGCTACTCTACTTCTGTTGCCACTGGTTGGCTCAACGCCAGCCACCCAGCAGCGACAAAATGATCAAGATGGTTTTGTTGTACGTGTCAATACTGATCTGGTTACCCTTGATGTTACTGTCACTGACCCACAGGGCAACTATCTACTCGATCTTAAAGTAGAAGATTTCGAACTGCTTGAGGATGGCGTAACACGTCCAATCGAATTCTTCCAGCCTATGCGGGCGCTCCAAAACGCCCCGCTGGCACTAGTGATCGCGCTAGATCTATCTGGCAGCCTCTCCGCTGATGAGACTGTGGTACAACGCCAAGCGATCAAACAGTTCTTACAGTGGCTTGACAACCACTCGCTCTGCGCATTGCTTGGCTTTAATCATCAGATCAATATCCTGCAAGACTTCACTAATGATCGCCAACGTCTTACCCGCTCCCTAGATAAGATAAAAGATTACGGTGGTTCAACACGCATCTATGATGCGCTAGACCGCTCTATCACCCTTTTTAAGAAAGCCCCTACGATGCGTGGGGGTAAGCGCCTGCGTCGTGTTATTGTCGTAGTAACAGATGGTTTTGATAGCGCCAGTGTCATCGACAAGAAGGAACTGATACGTCGTGCCAATCTGTCTGGTGTCACGATTTATAGTGTAACTCTTCCCTCTTATGCGCCTTCATTAAGTGGCAGCAGCAGTGCACACTCACAGCGCCTGCCCACTCTACTCGATATTGCACGAATCACTGATTCTACTGGCGGTCGTGATTTCTCGGTAGAAGGTAACGACTTTGCCGCTGTCTTCAAAGCGATCGCACAGGAACTAGCAGCATCCTATACGATTGCTTACCATCCCCCCAGAGATAAGCAACTACCAGAGTTTCACAAACTGCAAGTACGAGTCAAACGAGATGGCGCGCTGGTGCGTGTCAGTCGTGATGGCTACAATATTGACATCAAGTGATCCCATGTATGAAATCTTTGAACATACTGCGGATCTAGGACTACGTATCACTGCTCCTGATCTTAATAGTCTCTTCGCTCAAACTGCGGAAGCGTTCTTCTCTCTTATTGTGGAGAACCTATCCGAGGTTCATGCAGAGCAGCAAATAGATTTCCAGATCACTGGAGAAGATAAAGCTTATCTACTCTTCGACTGGCTTAACGAACTACTCTATACCTTTGACACTCGCCACCTATTACTTTGCCAATACAATGTTGAAGTAGATGAAACTGGCTTACGCGCGCAAGCCTGGGGTGAAAAGCTAGACATCAACCGTCATCAATTGGATCATGAAATTAAAGCGATAACTTATCATGAACTTAAAGTAGAGCAGATATCGTATGGTTGGCAGGCCGAAGTTATTGTGGATATCTAGTAATCGAAAGATAAAAGAATTATGAGTAAAGATAGTTTTAGCGGACCCCTCAAACGAGTAAACGAAAATTGCTGGCGCATACCTAAAGACTACAAAGAAGGAATGCGTGTTGACGGCCTTATCTATGCTGACGAGAAACTGCTCAAGCAGATACGCAATGATCAGGCGCCCGAACAGGTAGCTAATGTTGCTTTTCTACCTGGTATACAACAGGCCAGCCTGGCTATGCCTGATATACATTGGGGCTATGGTTTTCCTATTGGCGGTGTTTGCGCTACCGATCCAGATGAGGGTGGAGTGATCTCACCTGGCGGAGTTGGTTATGACATAAATTGTGGAGTGCGTCTGGTACGCACCAACCTTCTACATAATGAGGTAAGGCCACATCTGAAAGACCTTGTAGAAGAACTCTTCCGACAGATCCCTACCGGCGTAGGTAAGTCTGGTAAATACCACTTCGACAATAAAGAACTACGCCGTCTAATGGGAGAAGGTGTGTCCTATCTACGTAAACGTGGGCTGGCAGTGGAAAGTGATATCGAGCATACCGAAGCACAAGGTTGTTTGGCAGGAGCTGAACCAGACAATGTTAGCGAACGTGCTCTGGAGCGTGGCGCCGAACAGTGCGGTACGCTAGGCTCAGGAAATCATTTTCTCGAAGTCCAAATTGTTGATGCAATCTACGATGAACAAGCAGCTCAAGTGATCGGTCTGGAAAAAGATATGATCTGTGTGATGATCCATTCAGGCTCGCGTGGGCTAGGTTATCAGGTCTGTGATGATGCCTTGTTGGCTCTGCGTCATGCGCCTTCAAAATATGGAATCAAATTACCTGACCGCCAGCTTGTCTGTGCTCCTGCCAACAGCCCAGAAGGAGAGCATTATATTGGCGCAATGCGCGCAGCGGCAAATTTTGCTTGGTGTAATCGCCAATTGTTGATGTGGCAAACACGCGAGGTCTTTGAAAAGATCTTTGGTCGCAATTGGCAGGATCTGCAGATGAGTCTTATTTACGATGTTGCACATAATATTGCTAAGCTTGAGGAACACGAAATTGAAGGTAAGCTTAAACGTGTCTGGGTGCATCGTAAAGGCGCAACACGTGCCTTCCCACCACATCACCCCGAAGTACCTAACCGCTACCGTGAAATTGGCCAGCCAGTGATAATTCCTGGTGATATGGGCCGCGCTAGCTGGTTACTGGTAGGCCAACCTGGCAGCCTACAACAGACCTTCGGTACAACATCGCATGGCGCAGGACGAACCTTGAGCAGAACTGCAGCCGTCAAACAGGCACATGGACGGCGCATAGATCAGGAACTGGAGAAAGAGGGTGTGATTGCACGTGCACGTAGTTGGAAAGGACTGGCCGAAGAGCAGCCACTTGCTTACAAAGATGTCGATCAAGTAGTTGAAGTGGTGCATAAAGCCGGACTCTCAAAGAAGGTTGCGCGACTACGGCCAATTGGCGTAATTAAAGGATGAACTGCTTGTCAATTGATTAGACTAACCACCAGCTAGTACGCCTTAATAACCATTCACATTAATAGCTCATTAAGCTACTTCAGCAGCAGAGTCGAATTTTGCCTAAAATAGATACTTGACAGAGTCAATTAATTAGTTGATAATGTCACTCGTCTATATCAGGAGGAATTAATGATGCAAAAGATAGCTATTACTCAGGCCTGCCCATCCCGGTTATCTCACACAACCCGAGAGACAGCTCAATTTGGTACGGTCTTTAGTGATCATATGCTGGTAGCCAATTATCAGAATGGTGTCTGGGATGAGCCAGCAATCCTGCCTTATGGTCCATTGCCATTACCGCCTGCTCCTAGCGCTCTTCACTATGGACAGACAATTTTTGAAGGCTTCAAAGTACATCGCACTGTTAATAGTGGAGTGGCAATGTTTCGACCTCGCGATAATCATATCAGGCTCAATCAGACCGCTGCTAGGCTAGTTATGCCGTCTGTACCAGAATCACTATTTCTTGATGGCATTGCAGAACTGATTCGACTCGATAGAGATTGGATACCCCAACGCGAGGGGGGAGCGCTTTACGTACGCCCTGTCTATTTTGCAATGGATGAGTCATTACAAGTACGGCCTTCGTCTCACTACCGTTTGGTAGTTATGACATCTCCAGTGGGGCCCTACTTTGCTGGACCAGTCAACCTGGTTGTTGAGGAGCGTTATGTAAGAGCATTCCCAGGTGGCACTGGAGAGGTTAAACCGGCTGGCAATTATGCTGGTAGCTTGCTTGCCTCTTATGAGGCACAGCAACGTGGCTATCACAACGTCATCTGGCTTGATGGCATAGAGCGGCGTTTTGTAGAAGAGTGTGGTCTGATGAATATATTCTTTGTCATTGATGGTATGGTAGTAACACCACCGCTCACAGGAACGATCTTACCAGGCATAACACGAGACAGTATTATCACACTCTTGCGAGACTTAGGTATCACAGTCGAGGAACGCCTAGTTGCCATTGAGGAATTGTTTGGCCTATATCAGCAAGGTCGGCTTAGCGAGGCGGCTGGTGTTGGTACAGCAGCAACAGTTGTACCGATTGGACGAATCTGTTATCGGGATCGTGAGATTGATCTAACTTCACAGAAGCAAGATTCAATTATGGAGAGAGCCCGTATTAAACTTGAAGCTATTCGCACTGGACAGCAGGAGGATACTCACAAATGGTTAATGAATCTTTGAAAGGTAACAACATGAACTACTATGCATTATTCTATCAAGTGGTTGACGATTTTATTTCGCGTCGCTCACCATATAGAGCTGAACATCTACAACTGGTCCGAGAGGCACATGATCGTGGCGAACTCCTCTTGGCAGGCGCATTAAGTGATCCGGTAGATTCTGCCTTGCTGGTGTTTCGCACATTGGAGAAGTCTAGCATAGAAAAGTTTGTTGGTAATGATCCTTATGTCATCAATGGACTGGTAACTCGCTGGGAGGTACGGCCATGGACTGTTGTTGTTGGTAACTAACCGTTCTAGACTGTGGTAAATAACTGACTATTTCTGAAGGGAGATTCTACTATGCCAGCCTATATTGTGGTTAATGTTGAAATATCTGATCCAGTCCGATATGAGGAATACAGGCGCCTTGTCGCACCCACACTTGAAGCATATGGTGGTCGCTATCTGGTGCGTGGAGGACAGGTAGAAGTTCTTGAGGGAGAATGGACTCCACAACGGTTTGTAGTGGTAGAATTTCCAAGCCTTGAACAAGCCAAAGCCTGGTGGAGATCGCCTGAATATGCTGGTCCTAAAGCAATCCGACAGGCAAGTGCGCATACTGATATGATAGTTGTAGAAGGTATTCCCCCGCGTACTGCAGAGGCTTAATAGTATGACATTGGTGACTAAGGACAATATCGATGAGCGTGTCGAAGCTGTACGACGTTTCAATCGTTTCTATACCAGGCAGATTGGCTTATTAGAAGAGGGCTTGTTAAAGAGCCCTTTTTCGCTCACCGAAGTGCGTGTGCTTTATGAACTTGCTCATCGAGAGAAGCCGACGGCAAGTGAGTTGGCAAAAGATCTAGGGCTAGATGCAGGTTATCTCAGTCGTATTTTGCAGAGCTTCAAAAAACGTGGCTTGATTGCTCGAAAGTCTTCGGAATCTGATGGTCGACAAAGCCTTTTATCATTAACAAAGAAAGGTCAAGAGACATTTGCTCCACTCAATACACGTGCACGTGACGAGATCGGTCTGATACTAAGCAATCTCTCTATTGCTGAACAGAATCGTCTGATCGAAGCAATGCATACCATTGAAGGGCTACTAGGAGCACGACCTGAAGAGAAGACCGCTTACTTACTACGACCACATCAATCCGGCGATATTGGCTGGATCATACATCGCCATGGCATACTCTACGCTCAGGAGTATGGTTGGGATGAAAAGTTCGAAGCGCTAGTCGCCGAGATCGCAACCAATTTCATCAACAATTATGATCCAAAAAGAGAACGTTGCTGGATTGCTGAGAAGGATGGTGAGATTGTTGGTTCAGTACTTCTGGTTAAGAAATCGCAGACTATCGCGATGCTACGTCTTTTGCTGGTTGAACCAAAGGCGCGAGGACTAGGTATTGGCAGTCGTTTGGTTAGTGAATGTGAGCGCTTTGCCCGTCAGGCAGGTTATCAGAAGATCAGACTGTGGACCAATAATATACTGGAGGCAGGCCGACATATCTACGAAAAGGCTGGCTATCAGTTGATAGATGAAGAGCCACACAAGGACTTTGGCCACAATCTGATTGGAGAGACTTGGGAACTTAAATTGTAAATTCTATTTTTCAAGCTGTGATAAACGCTCACGCGCCACTTCAGCCGCGGGTGTGCGTGGATAACGCAGCAAGATCCGACGATAAGCTGCGCCATCGTAATAAAAGCGTTCTGTCTCAGCATCAACACGAAATCGCACACCCAAACGGCTGTAACGATCTAATCCTGTATAATTGCGCCAATAGCGTATAACCGGCAACTCTACATCAAGAGTATGTGGAGGACGTTGGGTAGCACGGCGAGTAAGTTCACGCGCTGCCTCTTCAGCAGCTTTACCTTCTGCCAATAGTGCTTCGGCACACCAACGCGAGCGAGGAAAATGGTTTGTTAAAACCTGACAAAGCACGATCTTATCTATCCCCTCAGCCTCACCAATAATACGTAACAGGCGTGTATCATCCCCGCTTATAGTGGGACTAGCGACAGCGGCAGCATCTATATAACCACGGGTGCGACGCGTTAGCGCAACAAAATAATAAGTAGCATCACCACTACGGCGAGTTGAGAGCAGGTAAAGAGCGCGTCCGACACGCAAGCGCCGCAAACAGGTGGCGTCCGGTGTTGGTGATCGTCTTAATGCTGCCAGTGCGCCATCAACAACATAAGCACGTCGGAAACGGCCTTCTGCATTCCAACGAGGTCGTGCGGCTGACACTGTAATAACAGATAGCAATAAGAAAATTATTGCAATAATAGACTTATACATTGATTGAATGGCCTCCTAAACCAGAGAGAATAATCTCCGCTGTAATCTGTTGTCTGCTCTGTGGTAAAAGTAATAGATGGAAAAGAGCCTTTGAACCATTCTTCCATACAGCAGTTTAAAATCAGCAGGAAATATATGTTGACAGGTAAATTGAGAAACTTCTTCACACATCATATCGGCCGCTTAACGATCGCCAGCGTTCTACTGTTACTGCTTTTGACAGTAGCGCTGGTGATCGTACGCAATAGTGTGGAGAGCGAATTGGTACAGCGTGCCGCACTCGATCTACCTCTGCTTAAGAACCGCTGGCCAGGTTTTAAGAAGGCTGTTGAACAGTTACATACACCTATTACCGATACCCTTACGCAATCTGAGCCGCTCGCGATACCAGAGTCTTTGTCAGAGATGATGAGACAGATCATCAGTTCACATACTTACAACCTGGTAGGGGATGATGGTCGTCAAGGCAAGATGATTGCACATATCGAGATCGTCTTCTTCGAGCGCGATACAGTACGTCCAAAGATCTGGTACTGGCTGCCGGCTGTTGATACAGGACTAACCGCAACCGAACTCTATTCACGTGTCAGTTGGCAACAGTTACAACAGACTCAATTGCTTACTGCAAATGGCGCCGTAACTGAGGCGATAACACCAATGTCATTAATCAATCAGCCGCGCGCGCTACTGATCTTCTATTTGCATACAGAATGGAATTACCGTGAAGGGCTGATCAAGGCATTACTACGCGCTACACAAGTGGGCGCATTGCTATCGGTGCTATTAATTGCACTCTGGATCTACACCTTCACACACAAGCGCAGTTTCGCCATTCTTATTGTGATTATGGCACTGCTAGGATTGATAGCCTATAGTTCACTAACGCTTAAAGCGCTTAGTCTACGTACCGTGCTCTCAATGCTTATTACCTTGCAATTTGGCCCTAATGCCAACCGTGCTGCCGATTTTTCTGGCCTGAGTATGCTGGTTGCGGCTGGTTTTGGACTGCTGATGCTTGGGTTGCTCTACTTGCCAGCACGTCCTGCCTGCCCTAACTGTGGGCGCAATGTAAATGATGATTACCGTTTCTGCCCTTTCTGTAACCATACGCTGAAACGCAACTGTACGCACTGCTCAGCGGCAGTCGATACCTCTTGGAACTATTGTCCAAGCTGTAGCAAGGAGATCTGATCAATGACGGAAAACAGCGCATTTCTGGTGCTAATAAGGCGGCTGTTAACAGCGGCACTGATTATCGCGTTGCTGCTACTCTATATTTATCTAGGTCTGGCTCGCTATAATCGCGCCAACTCTTATCAGCGTGGTCTTGCCGCAATCGAGCAGGCGCGTGAATTTTGGCCTATGTTGGTAGCTGATATAGAGACACTACGTAGCAATATTGCTGCTGAGTATACCAATAAAGACGCTTCATTACTTGACAACCAACGTTTCATCAATGCACTTGATCTATTGACAATCAAACAGCGTGAACGTATTGTGCTGGCCGCTGGTGTGAAAGTGTCAGTCTATGCACGTGTCTATGTACGCACCAAGAATGTGTATCTAATTCCAATTCCTGGTAATACCAACCCACTCAATAATGATGTTGGTAGCTGGCCTGCAGCCACTGCCGAAGTGGTAGCGGCCCAGCAGGATATGTTACTGTCCGACTTTATTGCTAGTGATGTAGAGCCAGTTTGGATGCTTGATCCACTTGAGCGTGAGGCACGTTTGAATACTAACCCAGGCGTAATATCATGGGCATTGCTGGTAAATGCGCCCGGGGGTTATGAGCAAGCCCTTGCCTGGGTTAGTCAATTATTATTGATGCTCTGTTCTTTCCTACTGCTATTTGTTCCCGCCTATGTATGGCATGATGCGCGCGGTCGCTATCGCTGGGCATTGCTCTGGACTACTACCGTAGCACTTACCAATGTATGTGGACTGCTCGCCTATCTACTCTTTGGTCGTATACCAGCGGCCACTTGTCAGGAATGCCGACAGGCGGTTAATAGCCAGCAAAAATTCTGCCCTTATTGCCGTACATCCTTGAAATCTGAATGTAACAATTGTGGTAAACCCATGGAACAACAGTGGCGCTACTGTGCAGGATGCGGTACAAAACCGCAATATCAGTGTCAGCCGTAATGTTTATAGTGCTGACGATCTATTAAAACCGATCGAGAAAATTAAGCCACCTTTTTAACGAGAACCTAGCGTGATGTTTGGGCAGCCCTTTGTAAACAGTCCTAATATCTGTATGTCTATCTAACTAATGATCGCTTTTAACTAAGAATTAACCGCTTTTGTCACAAGCCTGTTTGGCTGCAGTTTTCATTGCACTATTCTCCACTTACCGCTATAACCAAGAGAATCAAATCTCAATCAGATCAGTTATTCGAGTGGATTAAGTATATGACCAATTTTATCAAAAGCATTGCTAAAGCAGCATTGCAACTGCTACCAGCTTACCCTGGCGCAGAATATCACCCTCTTGATCAAGATAGCCTAGACGGTGCACTGAGCCGCAGTAGAAGAGAGTTACAAGACGAGCAAAGCGGAGGATTGCTTAAGTTCTTCTATCATTATCTACCGATCAATGAAGTAACCTTTCTCGATCTAGGCTGCGGCTATGGAGGCAGAACGATAGAGTTACAACGCCGACTGGGTGGTCATGGTTATGGACTAGAGATAGATTGGCGTATGGTCTCGGCAGCACGCAGATTTGCACAATCACTAGGTGTTTCACAGATCGATTTTGTTGTTGGTATGGGAGAGAGCCTTCCTTTTGCTGCTAATAGTATGCATCTGATTCTCTCTTATGATGTATTCGAGCATGTGCAAGATCCAGCAAAATGCCTACAAGAGTGTTGGCGAGTGTTGAAGCCAGGCGGCCAACTTTGGCTTATCTTTCCACCCTATTTCCACCCCCTAGGCGCTCATCTAGAGGGTTACCTATCACACTTGCCTTATGCAAACTTGCTCTTCCCTGCCCCTATACTGATGTCTGCCATTGATGAGATATTGGCTGAGCGTGGCAATACTTATCGCCCACGCCAGTTACTGCCTGGCCATCGTATCTATACTCTCAATGGACTTACCATAAAACGTTTCCTACAGTTGTTGGCTGATTCTCATTTCGAAGTGCTCTCGCTGAGCTTGCTACCGCTCTTTAGCAAAGCGAACAGAAATTACCAAGCTTGGAGAATGAAGTACTACGGTTGGATATTCCGTATCCTCACCACACTGCCATTATTGCGGGAGATATTTACACATAGGGTTGTTGCTGTGCTGCGTAAACCACGCCCTTGGCACTTGCTGGCTGGTGCGTCGTCAGTGTAAATTGAGTTGTTTCGATGTTATGAAGAAACTGCTCAGTCGCGATCAACTACTGTATATGCGCCAACAGGCGAAAGAGGCTGGCCAGCGTGTGGTCTTTACTAACGGCTGCTTTGACCTATTGCATCCCGGCCATGTAAGCTACTTGCGCGCCGCGCGAGCCCTCGGTGACCTGCTGGTTGTGGCAATTAATAGCGATGCTTCGGTACGGCGTATTAAAGGTCCTACACGTCCAATCTTGAGCGAGATAGAGCGCGCCG
>JBFLVQ010000225.1:0-12817 GCA_040758525.1 Acidobacteriota bacterium | reverse complement strand
CCCTGATGGCAGCATATAGTCTGGCATTCTCTGTTTGAGGTATTCGCGTAGTTGAGCACTAGTAATGAGTGTCTCTGCTTTTAATACTAGATAAGCGATTAAGCGTTTATTGCCAGGCTGGTCTTCATGCATTAATACTATGCTCTCACGCACTGCTGGATGCTGAGCTATCACTGCCTCTATTTCACCAAGCTCTATACGAAACCCTCGTATCTTTACCTGATTATCTAAACGCCCTAAATACTCTATTTGTCCATCCGGTAAATAACGTGCTAAATCTCCAGTTTTATACAAGCGTGTGCCAGTAGTATCACTAAATGGATTAGGAATAAATTTCTCAGCAGTCAAATCAGGATGCTTGAAGTAACCTCTTGCTAGACCGACTCCACCAATATGTAGTTCACCTGGTACACCAATAGGTAAAGGTTGTAAGTAAGTATCTAAAATATAGATCTGTATATTGGCAATAGCACGACCTATAGGAATAGCCTGTTGTCTATTTTCTTGTTCACATTTGCTATGGGTTACATCTATAGAAGCTTCTGTTGGACCGTAGGTGTTATATAAATTTACTGTCAGGTGAGCAAAAACCTGCTCTTTAAGTTCAGGTGATAAGATCTCACCGCCACTAAAAATATATTTAATACTATGGCAGGCAATTATATCAACTTCATCAAGAAGTACTTGTAATAATGAAGGTACAATATCAATAATGGTTACATGGTGCATCATTATTAACTTAACAAGATAAGCACTATCTTGCTGTCCACCTGGTCGAACCATGACTATTCCTGCGCCAGCTAATAATGGCCAGAAAAACTCCAATACAGAAGCGTCAAAACTAACTGAAGCTTTCTGTAAAACTCTGTCTGTCTCAGTTAAATGATAGGTCTCTTGAGCCCAAAGTAACCGATTGCAAACTCCTTTATGAGAGATCAGAACTCCTTTGGGTCTTCCCGTAGTTCCAGAGGTGTAAATTATATAAGCTAAATTATCTTCAGCTACACCGGTAATAGGATTTTCTACACTGCAATCAGCAATTGTTGACCAATCTGTATCCAAGTAAACTACTTGCTCTACATGTTTGTCTAGATCTTGGTCAATATGCTGTTGAGTTAACAATACTGCCGCTTCACTGTCCCTTAACATAAAAACTAATCGCTCTCCGGCATATATTGGATCCAAAGGCAGATAAGCAGCACCAGCTTTGAGAATACCTAGCAACCCAACAATCATATCCAAAGAATATTCGACACAAATGGCTACTAGTGATTCTGGTCCTACACCCATTGCTCGCAGATAGTGTGCTAGCTGATTAGCTCTTTGATTTAGTTCATAGTAGCTGAGTTGTTTATCTTCAAAAATTACCGCAATAGCATTTGGTGTCCGTTCTACTTGTTGTTCGAACAATATATGAATACAATTCTCACCATCATATTCTCTCTTGGTACTATTCCATTCAATCAATAATTGATACTGTTCTGTTGATGTTAAGATTGGTATTTGTGTAATGTATTGATCTGGATCATTGACAAGTCTTGTCAATAGTAGCGCAAAGTGTTCCATCATTCGCGCTATCGTAGTTTCATCAAATAGGCTAGTGCTATATTCCCAAACTGTTGTCAATATTTCTACATTATCTAAAACAGTTAAGGATAGATCAAATTTTGCTATCTCATTGTCAGTATCCAACAATCTCATTGTTAATTCTGGTAGCTCTATGGTAGCTAGAATGTTGGATTCTAGTGCAAACATAACTTGAAATAGCGGATTGTGACTAAGATCTCGATCTGGCTGCAGTTCTTCGACTAATTTTTCAAATGGTAAATCTTGATGTGCATAGGCTTCTAGAGCTACTTTGCGCACTCGTCTCAATAGCTCTCGAAAACTTGGTCTACCAGCCAACTCAGTTCTTATTACCAGAGTATTAACAAAAAATCCTATTAATCCTTCCACCTCTTTTCTTTGCCGGTTGGCAACCGGTGTTCCTACTATGATATCTTCCTGCCCACTATATCGATAAAGTAACACCTGAAAAGCTCCCAGCATTAGCATAAACAGTGTGACATCTTCTTGTTTACTCAGTCTCTTTAATGCTTGGCTTACTTCTCTTGATAGTGTTAGTGATCTAGTTGCTCCTTGAAAACTCTGTATTGATGGACGTGGTCGGTCTATTGATAGCGCTAATACTGGTAACTCTCCTCCAAGTTGTCTACGCCAATAATCAAGTTGTTTGTGCAATACTTCACCTTGTAACCACTCTTGTTGCCATTGTGCATAGTCCGCATACTGTATTGGTAGATCTGCTAGTGGTGAGGGTTTTCCTTGTAAAAAAGCTTTATAGATAGCAGCCAATTCACGAGCAAATATTTCTACCGACCAGCCATCAGAGATAATGTGATGCATTGTTACCAATAGTACATGATCATATTCTGCTAAATGTAGAAGTTTAATTCTTAATAATGGTAACTGTGATAGGTTAAATGGTTGTTTTGCTTCTTCAATAATTAGATAATGAGTTTCAGCCTTTCGCCTGGTCTCAGGTACTTCTCTTAAATCAATTAATAATAGATTGCTACTCTGTGGTGGGTGAATAATTTGTACTAGATTTCCTTCATTATTAGAGAAAGAGGTACGCAAAATTTCGTGTCGTTTGATAATCTCATTAAAACTCTCTTCTAGCACCCACCTATTGAACTTGCCTTGCAAATGCAAAGCTCCAGAAATATTATAATTGGCATTACTTAAATCAATCTGATCAAGAAACCAGAGTCTTTGTTGAGCAAAAGAGAGTGGACATTGATCGCGATCTTTTACTGGTGAGATTATTTCTGTTTCAGAGTCAACAATCCCTTCTTCTGCCAGTAGGTATTCAAAGAGTTTCTGCTTGTTAGAAGTAGTTGTTGTACTACTTAATAGATCTTTTATGTTCCTCATGCGTTACTTCTTTCCATCACTTTTTTGCGGTAAAGGTTCGGTCGTATCTTCTACAGACATACTCTCCATCTCTTTTAAAATTTCAGCAATTCTCTCGATCTGTCCAGATCTCTTTTCATATGCGATCATTACATTTGACAACTCTGCTACTGTTGGTGATTGAAATAGTAGATTAACAGGCAGTGCTATTTTGAAAATATAGTTGATATTAGCAATGGTTTTAATAGCTAAAAGAGAATGTCCACCAAGATCGAAAAAGTTATCATGAATACCTATACGCTCTATCCTTAGCATCTCAGTCCATATTGCGGTTATAACTTCTTCAATAGCATTACGTGGTGCAGTATATTCGTTAGCTAATTCTGATCTAATCAGATCAGGCATTGGCAGCTTGTTACGATCTATTTTCCCATTGAGTGTCAATGGCAGTTTATCTAATAGTACAAAAGCAGCAGGTACCATATGATAGGCTAATCTCTCTTTAAGAAAACTGTGTAGTTCACTGACACTAACAGTAGATTGCGGATCAATAACTACATATGCTACTAACTGTTTGCCTGCTAAAATGTCCTCACGAACTATAACCACTGCTTCGTGTACAACAGTATGCTGTACCAATATTGATTCTATTTCTCCTAATTCGATACGAAATCCACGAATTTTCACCTGTTGATCTAAGCGACCAAGAAACTCAATATTACCGTCAGCTAGGAAACGAGCTAGATCTCCTGTACGGTAGAGCTTTGCACCTGACTGTACACTAAATGGATTAGGAATAAATTTCTCTGCTGTTAAATCTGGTCGATTAAGATAACCACGAGCTAGTCCCACCCCACCAATATATAACTCTCCTATTACTCCAACAGGCACGGCTTGGTGATACTGATCCAATATGTAGAGTTGTGTATTTGCTATTGGTTGTCCTATGGATACTGCGCCGGAATTATTACCTTCTGACATTACCTGATAAACAGAGCACCCTACCGTAGCCTCTGTTGGCCCATATTCATTGAAAATACGTGTCTGAGGCGAGTGTTTATGCCAATAGGTTAAACTCTCTGCTAATAATGCCTCTCCTCCTATTACTAGCGCTCTAGTAGAATCAATTGCCTCTGTGTCTAATAATTGTTGATTGAGTATCTCTAAGTGTGCTGGTGTTAATTTCACTAAACTGAAATCACTATGTTTGCTTAGCGCCTCTTTTAATCCTTCCAATCCTTCTTCTTCAGCGATTATCACGATACGTTGGCCAACTACTAGAGGTAAAAGTAGACTAGTTACTGTCAAATCAAAGCTGAGCGAAGAGTGTAAAGGTATTCCTTGGCCTTGTTGGGCTTGGTATACTTGGCAGCACCAATTAAGGTAGTTAACAACACTCTGATGAGCAATCATTACTCCTTTAGGTTTGCCTGTTGAACCAGAAGTGTAAATTACATAAGACAAACCTTGTGCTTCTACCCTACTATCTGGATTCTCAGTACTCTCTAACGTAATATCATATAGATCTCTATCCAGACACACTATCTGTCCAATATTCTCTGGCAGGCTCTTTATCAAAGAGCTTTGAGTAAGTAATATAAAAACTTTAGCATCTGTTAGCATAAAAGCTAATCGTTCTTTAGGATAAGCTGGATCTAATGGTAAATATGCTCCTCCTGCTTTCATTATCCCTAATATTCCTATCACCATCTCCAGACTTCGCTCTACACAGATTCCTACTAACACTTCTGGTCCTACACCTAAACTCTTTAAGTAATATGCTAGTTGGTTAGCACGTTGATTTAACTCTTGGTAGCTTAACTCTATTTGCTTATAGACTACTGCAATCGCATCTGGTGTATATATTACCTGTTCCTCAAACAACTGATGTATGCATTTGCCTTGTGGATATACTGCTTCCGTCTGATTCCACTCTATTAACAGTTGATCTTGTTCTGCCGATGTCAACAAATGTAGTGAGTAAATTCTTTGTGTAGGATCATTGACTATTGCGTTAAGCAGTACTTGTAGATGTGTTGCCATTCGCTCGATAGTTACATTATCAAATAGATCTGTGTTGTATTCCAATATTCCACTTAAATTCTCTCTGCTCTCTTCAATAAAGAGGGTTAAATCAAATTTTGCTATATCATTGTTAATAGGTAATAAACTTAAAGTCAAATCAGATAATTTCAGTACCGATACAGGTGCATTCTGCAACACAAGCATCACTTGAAAGAATGGTGAATGGCTGAGATCCCTGCTAGGTTGCAGTTCCTCTACTAACTTTTCAAATGGTAAATCTTGATGTGCATATGCTCCTAATGCTACCTCTCTCACTCTCCTCAATAACTCTCGAAAACTTCCTCCTCCTGCTACTCTACTTCGCATCACTAATGTGTTGACAAAAAATCCTATCAACCCTTCTATCTCTGCTCGATTGCGATTAGCAATCGGTGTGCCTATGCTGATCTCACTCTCATTGCTGTAGCGATACAGTAGCGTCTGCAACCCTGCTAACATCACCATAAACAGTGTTGCTCCTTCTCTCCTCGCTACCTGCCTTAACTGTGTACTTAGGCTTGCTGAAATACTAAATTCATATGTTGAACCACAAAAGCTCTGCTGGGCTGGTCTTGGTCGGTCGCTCGGCAATGCCAATCTAGTTGCTTCTACACTAAGCTGACTGCGCCAGTACTCAAGTTGCGTGCTCAATACCTCTGCTTGTAACCATTCTCGCTGCCATACTGCATAATCGGCATACTGTATCGGCAACTCTGCTAATGGTGATGCTCTGCCTGCTACATAAGCATCGTAGAGCACTCCTAACTCTCTTATCAGTATCCCTACCGACCAGCCATCCGTTACTATGTGATGCATTGTCACTATCAGTATGTGTTCGCACTCTTGCATTCGTACTAGACACACTCTCAACAGTGGACCTTCACTCAAATCAAAAACTGTTCGCCCTTCAGCATTTGCCAACTCTGCTGCTACTGCTTCTCGCTGCTCTATAGCCAACTTGCTCACATCTACTATTGGAATGGTAACTGGCTGGGCTGCATTAATGATCTGTACTGGCTCTCCTGCTACTGTCTCAAAGGTAGTTCGTAATGTCTCGTGTCGTCTAACAATCTCACTGAATGCTTCTACTAATGCTTCAATACTCAACTCTCCACTCATTCGCTCTGCTGCTGCCATATTGTAGACACTGCCCTGATTGCCTAACTGCTGCAAAAACCATAAGCGTCGTTGTGCATAGGAGAGTGGCAATATCTGCTCGCGAGATACTCTCACTATTGCTGGAGCTGCTAATCGCTTCTCCATTCCTATCTCTTGTTCTATCAGCTTAGCTAACTGATTAACTGTGCTATATTCAAACAGTCTACGTACTGATATCTCGACTTGAAATATTCTGCTCAGCCTTGATGTCACTTGTGTTGCCAGCAGTGAGTGTCCACCTAACTCAAAGAAGTTATCCTCTGCTCCTACCTGCTCTACTGCTAATACTTCTGCCCATACTGCTGCTACTATCTCTGCGATTGGACTATCTGGTATCTGTTCTAGCAATGCTGGCTCAGCACTCTCTGGTGCTGGTAATGCTCGTCTATCTATCTTACCATTAGCTGTTAATGGCAGTTGCTCCAGTACTACATACCCTGATGGCAGCATATAGTCTGGCATTCTCTGTTTGAGGTATTCGCGTAGTTGAGCACTAGTAATGAGTGTCTCTGCTTTTAATACTAGATAAGCGATTAAGCGTTTATTGCCAGGCTGGTCTTCACGCATTAATACTATGCTCTCACGCACTGCTGGATGTTGAGCTATCACACTCTCTATTTCACCAAGCTCTATTCGAAATCCTCGCACTTTTACTTGTTGATCGCTACGTCCTACAAACTCTATATTGGTATCAGGAAGATAAATGGCAAGATCACCTGTTCCATAAAGCCTTGCTCCAGGATGATTAGTAAATGGATTGGGGATAAATTTTTCTGCAGTAAGCTCTGGACTATTTAGATATCCTCGCGCCAGACCATCTCCACCTATATATAATTCACCTACAATACCTACAGGTACAGGCAATAACCTTTTATCTAAGATATAGACTTGAGTATTGCCTATCGGCCTACCAATTGGTATCGACCTTATATGATCTGTAACCAATCCATTAATATGATAACAGCAGGTAAATGTTGTGCTTTCTGTTGGTCCATATCCATTAATGATCTCTGTTGATGGTAATAACTCTAGCCCTTTACGAACATGCGCTACCGATAATGCCTCTCCTCCTATTAATAGCTGTTTTACTCCATTTAACTGAACAGCATCCTCATCTATTACACTATTGAATAATGATGCTGTTAACCAGAGTGTTGTAACACCATATTTGTTGATAGCTTGTCCTAGACTCTTTGCTGTAGGAATCTGATCTGCTAATAATACACATTCTCCTCCATGTAATAATGCTCCCCAGATCTCGAATGTTGAGGCATCAAAAGCAAGGCGAGCCATCTGTAAGAAGACTTTATCTCTACCTAATGCAACATAGTCTACACCAAATAACAGACGAAGAATTCCTCGATGACGTACCTCTACTCCTTTAGGTTGGCCTGTTGTGCCGGATGTGTAGGTAATGTATGCCAGGTTCTCTGCAGTAACTCTGCAAAAAAAATTCTCACTACTCTCTCTTGTTATTACTTCCCAATCAGCATCTAGACATACTATATGAGCATTATTTTCTGGTAGTTTTTCTAGCAGATGATGTTGAGTTAAGAGAAAGGATATTTGAGCATCTTCAATCATGAATGCTAGCCGCTCACTAGGATAACTAGCATCTAATGGTACATATGCTCCTCCTACTTTCATTATTCCTAATATCCCTATTACCATCTCGACACTGCGTTCTAGACAAATGCCTACCGGTGTCTCTGGACCTACCCCTAAACTAGAAAGATAATGTGCTAGCTGATTGGAACGTTGATTTAGCTCTTGATAATTTAATTGTTGATCTTTAAATACTACCGCGATCGCATCTGGTGTACGTATCACTTGTTGCTCAAACAATTGATGTACACATTTATCTTGTGGATATACTGTCTCTGTCTGATTCCATTCTATTAATAGTTGTTGTCGTTCAACTTCTGTTAGGATTGAGATTGCTGATAGTCGTTGTTCTGGTTGTGTAATAATACTCTCTAACAATACTTGCAGATGTCCCTGCATTCGTTCTACCACTGTACGATCAAATAAATGATCAGCATAGAGGATTTCTACCAACAACTTTGTGCCAGGCAAAACAACTACTGTAAGTGGATAGTTAGTCTTATCAAAAGAACGTATATCGGTAATCGCTATATTTTGTTCAAACCTTAACTCAGATGGGTTTAATGGATAGTTCTCGAAAACTAGTATACTATCAAATAGTGCTGTGCCTCGCGGTACCTCGCTCCACCCTTGTATCTCTACCAATGGACTATATTCATATTGCCGCATCTCTACCTGCTCAGTTTGAATACCATTCAACAACCCTAACAAAGTTTTGTCTGGTATTACTAATACACGCATTGGCAGTGTATTAATAAATAGTCCTATCATTGATTCAATACCAGCAAGAGCGGCTGTGCGACCAGAGACTGTACTGCCAAACATTACATCTCTTTCGCCACTATAACAGCTTAGCAATAAGGCCCAGGCAGATTGTATCAATACACTTAATGTTAAATGATGATGTCGTGCAAAGGATTGCAAAGCTTCAGTCGTTGTTTCTGATAATTCTACTCGCCATATATTTATTCTCTCTTCACCTGAGAGATCTCTATTAACAGAGCTAATTGCTATTTGTGTTGGTGTAGTAAAACCTCTGAGCTTTTTCTTCCAGTAGCCTTCTGCTTTGGTAATATCCTGCTGCTCAACCCAGCAAATATAATCTCTATACGGACGAACATGCTCTAATAGTAATGGCTGATCTAGACAAAAAGCTTCATAGTAAGCAAACACCTCTTTGAGTAACAATGGTGTACTCCATCCATCCAATAGTAGATGGTGATGGCTGCATAGGAATTGATACGAGTCTGACGTCAACCGAATAAGTACTAGGCGTATCAATGGTGACTCGGATAATACAAAGCCTCGCTGTTGATCAGTAACAAGAAGAGCTTCCCATTGCTGAGCTTGTTCAACAACAGACAGCTTGTGCCAATCTAACTCTTCTAGAGGAAGCAGTACTTCTCGATACACCAGTTGTAGAGGAGTAAGCAGGTTTTGCCAAACAAAAGCTGTACGCAATATGGAATGTCGTTCCAGCACTTGTTGCCAGGCCTGCTTAAAGGCTGAAATATTCAGGTTTCCATGTAAAATAAAACTCAATTGTCCAATATAAACCCCAGACTCTGGTGTGTGTAGACTATGAAAAAGTATTCCTTGCTGAGTATGCGAAAGTGGATAGATGTCTTCTATACGCCGATCCATTGCCACTAATCGATCAACTGTCTCTTGATCTAATCTTGCCAATGGAAAATCGGAAGGAGTATAACCACCTGCTTCTTCAGTTTGACAGTGAGCAATAAGTAAACGTAGTTCAAATAAAAACCTCTCTGCCAATCTTTCAATAGATTCACAACGATAAAATTCCTCGCTATAACACCAATCTATATGTAGTTGTTCTGAAATTATGCTGCTATTAATCTCCAGCAGATGACTACGTTTCCCACTACTACTACGAGATGATTCCAACCATTCTGGCAATGGTCTAAACAGAGAAAGATCAGCAAAAGTCTGATCGAATTGACCTAAATAATTGAAACTTACTTGTGGTTGAGGTAAGGCTTGTAGCTTTTTCCCAATATCCGTCTGCTCACTCAAATAACGTAGTAAGCCATAACCTAAACCACGATTAGGAATACGACGTAATTGCTCTTTGATAGATTTTATTGCTTGTGCTGGTGTAGCATCTTCCTTGAGTACTAATCGTACGGGAAAAGCTGTGGTAAACCAGCCTATAGTACGAGATAGATCCACACCTTCCATTATCTCTTCCCGTCCATGACCCTCCAATTCAATGAGCAACGCACGTACATCCATACAGTGAGAAAAAGCCTTTGTCAGTGCTGTCAATAATAGATCATTGATCTGAGTATGATAGACTGCTGGCACATTCTGTAATAACGCGCGTGTCTCTTCTTTTGTCAATGCTACAGATACATTACGTGCCGCTGCTTGTAGATTAATAGCATTGCAATAATCTACTGGAATAGCATCAACTTCATGCCAACAGTCGGCTAACCAATAGTCTAATTCTGCTTGTACTGTGTATGATTGAGCATATTCTCTTAACAGTTCACTCCAACGTTTGAAGGAAGTGGTTTTCGCTGGTAGTTTGATAACCTCACTACGTTGCAACTGTTGACAAGCTAGTGCGAGATCTTCGAGCAGAATTCGCCAAGAAATTCCATCAACCGCCAAGTGATGGATAATAATTGATAGACGTGGCAGGTTTACTGTGCCTAGATTAAACAATGTTACCTGCATCAGCGGTCCTTGGCTAAGGTTAAGCTTTGTCTGCAGCTCTGCCACTGCTCTATTTAAAGCAATCTCTTGATCAATTTGAGTCAGTTGAGAAAGATCTATTAGAAAAAGTTGAGGATTTTCAACACCAACAATGAACTGTTGCCAATAATGATTTTGTCGCAGAAAACGTAATCGTAGCCCATCATGATGGATCAATAATTTTGCCATTGCCTGTTGCAATAGTATGGGAGTTAATTCTCTGGCTACTTCCACCAACATCGATAGATTCCAGTGATGAGGCTCAGCAAACTCTTGCTCCCAAAACCATCGTTGTATTGGTGTCAATACTACTTCACCAGTTACTAATCCCTGCTCTGCTTCAACAGTCTGTATGTGACCAGTGATAGCAGCCAGTTCTGCTATTGTCTGATATTCAAAAATCTGATTTGGTGTTAGTGCTAGACCAGCCTGACGAGCACGCGCTACCACCTGTATACTCAATATCGAATCGCCACCTAAGGCAAAGAAGTTATCATAGATCCCAACTACTTCTAGTCTCAACAACTCCATCCAAATTCGTGCCAATTGCTGCTGCACAGGAGTCTGTGGAGCAATAAAATCCTTTTCCAGATTGAATCTATCCTGTTGTGGTAAAGGCAATGCTCGTCGATCTACCTTACCATTGGGAGTCCTTGGCAAGGCCGGCAAAAATATAAAAATTGCCGGTAACATATATTCTGGTAGTCGTTGTTTGGCGAAAGCGCGTAACTCACCAATAGATGGCGTCTCAGTATCTGTAACAAGATAAGCTATCAAACGTCTTATACCATTAGACTCTGACTGCACCACTACAGCTACTTCTTGAATAGCCGGATGTTGTGCAAGTACCGCTTCAATCTCTGCTAACTCTATACGGAAACCACGTATCTTCACTTGATGGTCAAGGCGACCAAGAAATTCTATGTTGCCATCTGACAAGTAACGTGCTCTATCACCAGTCTTGTAAAGCCTTGTTCCTAATTCTAAGGTAAAAGGATTAGGAATGAATCGTGCTGCTGTCAATCGAGGATCATTAAAATAACCACGTGCCAGTCCATTACCACCAATATGTAACTCTCCTGGTACACCAATTGGCATAGCCTGCATATTAGTGTCTAAAACATAGAGTTGAGTATTAATTAATGGATGGCCAATAGGTACTGCTCGATCTGGTGATAATACTATTTCTGTGTGCTCGAAATATGAACTATCAATGGCAGCTTCGGTAACACCATAAGAATTGATAAGTCTGGTATCTGATCCACAAAGCTGTCGTATCTGCTCATATTCGTTCATATACCAACTCTCTGAACCAGCAATCAGTAGACGCATAAAATCGAGTCGTGCGCCAATCTCAGAAAGGTATTGAACTAAATTTCTTAACACAGCAGGAATAAATTCTGCACAATCTACTCCTTGTTGACAGATAAGCTGATAAAGCTGTTCTGGAGATAAAAGCAGTTCACGTGGACATAAAACTAACTTTCCTCCAGAGCAGAGTGCTCGTGCTAAATCTCCTGCAAAAACATCAAATGAGATATTAGCCATCTGTAGATGGCTTGTTAGTGAACGTAATTGGTAAGCTTGCTCCCAGGCTAAATATGAACTGGTATAATTTCTTTGAGTAATACTAACGCCTTTAGGCTTACCGGTTGAACCAGATGTATAAATTATATAAGCAAGATTATCTGGACTTACTCTATTAATAGGAGCTTCTATACTTTCATTAACAAACTCTGTTAAATTTGTATCTAAACAGATCGCTTTAGTTGTACACAGGTCTATACGCTCAATCAGAGACTGTTGAGTTAACAGTAAGGCTACTTGAGCATCTGCTAGCACAAAATTTATTCGTTCTGCTGGCAACATAGGATCGATTGGTACATATGTGCCACCTGCTTTTAAGATTGCTAGTACTGCCCCTACCATCTCCAGCCCACGTTCTATACAGATGCCTACGCTTGTTTCCGCTCCCACTCCCAATCTATTTAAGTAATTTGCTAATTGATTGGCATAATGAGATAGTTGTTGATAGGTCCATTGTTGATCTTGAAACACTAACGCAATGCTGTCTGGTGTATGTGCTACTTGCCTATCAAATAGTTGATGAATATATAAATCAGGGAAGTCTTTACTGGTATTATTCCACTCCCATAACAGTTGTTGCTGCTCCATTGCAGTCAGTAGCGCTAAGCTAGTTAGACGTTGCTTTGGATTAGCAATGATCTCTGTTATAAGTGTCTGAAAATGTCCGCCCAGCCGTGCGATGGTAGTATCATCAAAAAGATCTGTATTATATTCCCAAGATATTGCTAATCCATCATTTACTACTGCAGTTGTTAATGTCAGCTCG
>JBFLVQ010000224.1:0-12844 GCA_040758525.1 Acidobacteriota bacterium | reverse complement strand
CACCCAATGGTTCAATTGCAAGTTATAATTGGAACTTTGGTGATGGTACAACTGGCACTGGTGCAAACGCTTCACATACTTATGCGGTAGCGGGCAATTACACTGCTACATTAACGATCAAAGACTCTGCCAATATGACTGCCAGTAAGAGTCTTACGATCAATGCCAGCGCTCCTGCGGCAATTGGCAACCCGGTGGCAAATATTGCTGCTAGTGTCACCAGTGGAACAACGCCACTTACAGTCACTTTTGATGCTAGCGCTTCAACCAGTCCTAATGGTGGGATTACTAACTATAATTGGGACTTTGGTGATGGTATGACAACCAGCGCAAAAGTCTTTACCAAGACCTATACAACTGCAGGTAACTACACTGCCACTCTGACGATTACTGATGTCGCGAATAAGATGGCTACGGCAACCAGGATAATCACAGTAGCCTCTTCGTCTGGCGGTGGTGGTACAACCAAGACAATTACCCTTAGCCATGGCGATGGTAAAGCCTCATCGCTTACCTATGACACTTCAATAATGGCTGCTTATCCTGAATACACTATCGATACAACCTATGATGGTCGTATTGGTGGACCAAATGGGGCAATAACATTGATTGCAATGCCAAACCTGATTGGTACAGGTTCAGATCAGATTCCTCCAGGCGCTCAGATCACTTCGGCTACTCTTACCTTAAGCATCTATTCTGCACAAGCTACTGGTATTACAGCGGCTCGCCTGCTTGATCCTAATAACAAAGGGATCTGGTATACAGGCGCAGCACCCAGCAATAATAATGTTGGTGTCTCTTATTACTATCGCGATGCACGTTCTGGTTCATTGAAGAAGTGGAGCGATTCGGCTAGCAATATTACACAAACTCTTGCCTCCTCAGTGGCTACCTTTACACTCAACGGCAATGAACCAACAGGACATAAGATCAATTTGAATGTGACGGCATCAGTGGCTGCCTGGGCGACAGGCGCACCAAATCAGGGTTGGGCGATCAGAGCTACTACTGCTACACCTGAAACGATCTTTGTCTATGCTAGTGAGAATTATTCCAATCTGCGACCCACACTTACAGTGCAATACACAACGGCTGGTTCGCCGCCTACCGGTTCCAGCACTACTCTGACTTTGCGTAATGGTGATGGTCAGGCTGGCTCGACAAGCTATGATGTTACGATGATGGCTAGTTATCCAACCTACTCCTTGCATACTAATGCCAATAACCGTATAGGTGGCTCTAATAGATATTCTACCGTTATCGCATTTCCGAATCTGTTTGGCAATTCCACTGGTCAGATACCGGCAGGCGCACAGATTATATCGGCAACCCTCACTTTCTCGTTGGTAAATAGTAATTCGATGATGGTAGATCTAGCACGTGTGCTAGATCCCAATAACAAAGGTATCTGGTATACAGGCACTGCCAGTTCTGGCTACAACGTAGGTGTCTGTTATGCGCGGCGTAATGGCCGTAACTCAATACGCTGGGCTGATGGTAAGGCAAACATCTCACAAACCGTGCAAGCAGAGACTAGCCAGACAGTGACTGCTGGCACCAGCAAATTAACCTTTGATGTGACTACATCGGTTGCCGCTTGGGCAGCAGGCGCACCTAATCAAGGCTGGTGGTTATCAACTCCCAACAACACAGCCATCTCACTCTATGATAGCCTTACTGTCAACATTTCACTGCGGCCTCTACTCACGGTCACTTATACCAAGTGAATGAAACGGCTTAATCGTCAATCGCTAGGCCATTAGCAAGTTTTATGGCCTGGCAATCTCCTACCTACTAGCGATCTTTCTCCTACCACCATTATTTTAAAGTTAGAAATTGATGATCTAGATGAACAGGATAATACCCTATTTTACGCGTCTATAATATAGATAACACGCAGAGAGGATGAATTAGCAATCAGGGTAGAGCAAGTGCGAATATAGTACCTCAATGGTATACTGAGAAAACTGCACAATTCTTCTGGAGGTAGATGATGTTTAGGAGATCTTTCTGGGTGATCACTCCATTATTAATACTATGCGCAACTACGCTAACATATGCCGATTTTGGACATGGAGCAAATGTCAATAAGTTAGCCAACTTCAATTTTGAAGGCGGCGCCCCCTATAGCGATGTCTATTATAGCAATGGACGGGCATTCATTGGTGGTTATAGAGATGGCAGAATACATATAGTTGATGTACGTGATGATAATAATATACGTCTGCTAGGTGTATACCAGCCCAGTTTTCCTGCTGGTATACTCGATCTACAGGCACGCGGTGATCTACTTTTTGCTGCCCTCTCACGTCGTGGCTTTACCATTGTTGATATCAGCAATCCTGCCAAACCAAAAGAGATTGCTCATTATGAAGATGATCTTCCCAATGGTGTGCATGATCTTTTTGTTACCGATCGCTATGTCTACCTCTGTGATAATGGTAAGAGCTTATTACATATAATTGATATTTCAGAAGTACGGAATCCCAAATTGGCAGGCACATTTAAGTCGAATGGCTACACTCATGATCTCACTATAGTGGGTAATATAGGATATATTGCTAATATACGAGGTGGCTTTCGTATTGTCGATCTTGCCAACCCGGCCAAGCCGGTAGTAATGGCCGACCACAATTATGCCGGTTCGTTTACCCATAATATTTGGCCTACTGAAGATGGTAAATATGTCTTCACGACCGATGAGACTTGTGGTGAAGGCCATTTGCGCGCCTTCGATATCAGCGATCTGAAGAACATTCGTCAGGTAGGCGAGTATAGTGTTAATAAGAATGAGGACGCTGTCATACATAATGCAATGGTAGTAGGCAACTACGCTTATATCTCTTATTACCGGTATGGTCTACGAATCGTTGACATCTCCGATCCTAAGAACTTGAAAGAGGTTGCTTTCTATGATACTTGGAATGAGAAACCAGTCTTTAACAGCAGATGCTTTGAGGGTGCTTGGGGTGTTTATGCACAAGAGAATGGGCGGGTCTATATCAGTGATATTAGCACAGGGCTATGGGTCTTCCAATTTCCTTTAGTTAATGATAGTGCTCCTAGCGCAACATTCTCATTCCCTCGTGGTAATGAAGTTTTTGGTCAGGGCCAGCAGATTCAAGTGGAATGGACGGCCAAGGATGATCGTGGCATTGTTGAACAGCAACTAGAAATATCGCTAGATGGTGGTAGCACCTATACACCATTAGCATCACAACTGAGTGGTGATATACGCAGTTTCGCTGTTAAATTGCCATCTGTGACTGCCGAGCAGGCACGCTTACGTTTAAGTGTGCGTGACAGCAGCAATCCCTTAGTAGCAATTGAGAGTGGTATCTTTAAGATTGTTGCGGATGCTAGTCCAACCATACAGGTGATCTTCCCCAATGGTGGTGAGGTATTCTCTCCTGGACAGGCTCTTACCGTACAATGGAAATCTGCTGATGATCGTAAACTCTCTGCACAATCAGTAGAACTCTCCCTTGATGGTGGGACAAACTTTACTACTATTGGCCAACTCAATGGAGAGTTACAACAGTTGGTTGTTAATCTGCCGGGAGTGACTACTGATAAGGCAATAATCCGTATTACTGTGACAGATAGTATTAATGCGCCAGTATCGGATTTAAGCGATCGAGTCTTCCGTATTTCCGATGATAAACTACCTACGGTACGCTTAAAATCGCCCAATGGTGGTGAACAGTTTGAGGCAGGTCAGCAGATACGTGTTGATTGGACATCGAGTGATGATCGTGGTCTGCGCTCACAGAGTCTTGCGCTTTCTACCGATGCGGGCGCGACTTTCACTGAACTGGTACGCTTGGATGGCACTACACAAAGTGTATTGGTCAATCTGCCACAAGTGGTCTCACAAAATTGTCGTATACGAATTAGCGTAGAAGATGGTATCTATGATCCCGTTTCATCGATTAGTGAAGCCGATTTTGCTATCTTTACCAAATTGCCAAGAATTGTTGCGCTTGCGCTTAAACCTGACAAACTAGATCGTCTTGTTATTGATCTTGATCCTAATGGTGATCATCTGCCTACTCGTCAGATCTCGCCACTACATGAGGAAGGCGAAGACAAGGCTAAGATCGAGATCGATAGTGGTAGTGGCTTTATTGCCTATAGTAAGCCAGGAAAGATTGCCCAAAACGGTACTCGATTGATTACCAAAGGTAAGCTTGTTGATGGGCGCACTACCCGACAAGCAATACCATCGGGTGTGCCTGTGAAGATACGGCTTACTAACAGCAATGGCGCACGCGCTCAGGTAACTGTAATACGTAATGGCACAACCTTCTCTTTGCAATAGCTACAACTGTTTATCATAGAGGGTGGAGAGAGTTCTCTACCTTCTATGAAAATCTCTATTGCACAATCGCAAGCAAACCACGCCGATAGAGATTGGCAATCATCTCTAGTGTTTCTACATCCATATCCAATTCTGGCAGACAATCGCCAAGCGGTGTTTGACCATCAAAAAGTGTCAGGATTTTAGCTAGTGAAGTCGATAAAGGGGTAGTGGTTGAAGGCAGGGCTTTGGTTAAATAGAGTATCTGATCTGTAGTTGGCAATATACTGATAATTTTTGCCTGTTCATCGATACGACGCATTGCTTCCATCAACAATCCTTGTACAGTGTCTTGAATCTGCACTTCACGCTCAACGGGTTGAGACTCAAAACGGAAATAGCCACTGGTCCATTGTATTAAACGATAGAAGGCTGCCTCTCCAATCCAGCGCGAGTAGGCTGCATCAATGGCGCGACCATCATTGAAAAAGATCGTACCATACTGGCTACCCTGTTTTAGTATCAATAAGCCAGTCTGGCGACAACCCTCAAGCATCTGTAGTGTGTCGGGTAGGGAAATACTTTGCAATTGACCAATAATCGCATTTCGCGCATCCTGAGCTAGACGCAGTTGATGCTGTACACGCGCCTGCAATTCTAGTGTCTCCATAGGCCAGCGCCAGCAATCGGTTACCCCTACACTAAGGATTTCTGCCATCTCACGAGCAGTAAGATTTTCACTCAAACATACAAAAGGGATGTCATGGGTTTCACTGAAAGTCTGCATCTGTGTTAGTAGTAGATACCAGGTCTGATCATCACACAGCCGTTGTGCTAGCACAAGCGTAGGCAACTCTACAGCAAATTGCTTCTCTGCATCTGCCATTGTGTTAGCTTCAATGAGTTGGCAATTGAGCGGCGTTAGTTCGCTAACCAGTATGCTACGCCAATTGTCATGCCCGAATATCATTATTTTATGTTCGGATAGATCGATTGCCGTTGCCGTTATTACCTCTGCCTCAGGGATAACTTCAGATGAAGCTTGGTTAGGTGTGTTAGTAGCTATAGGCGAAAAGAGATTGACGGCAATATCAGCAGAAAGTTCTACCTCTGGCTCGACAATAACCAATTCACCTGGCCTAGTATTTATGCTTTCTGTAGGCACAAGCAGATCAGGCGAGAAGCGTGGTAATGAGCGCCAACTATTACGAAGTAGTGAACCGGTTTTACCTACTTGGTTCGGTATCAATGCATTCAATTCACGTCGCCATTGTAGGTTGTTAGGGCCAAATGAAGGCAACAGGCGTAAAAAATTGAGTGCTGCATCACGCTCGCCAGCATTTACATGAAATTGGATTACGGCACGCGCAGCAATATAGGCATCTTCCAATCGTTGACAGGCAAAATAGAGAGAGGCACGCTGCTTTAGCAATGATATATTTGGTTGTTCAAATAGTGCTTCAGCGCGCTCATGATAGCCTAGTGCAATATCGTATTGCTGGCGGATCTGGTATAGATTGGCCAGTTTCAGGAAACAACGACGCAATTCCGACATCTGTCCTATCAGCTCATAACATTGTGCAAGCAGTTCCCAAGTCTCTAAATTGTTTGGCTCTTCTGTGAGTATCTCTTCTAGATCATCGATCTTTTGTTGTGTACGCGCTTCATCGCTGATGCCAATAGCGTGTCTGACTTTGTCTAAGAATCCAGTCTTGTCGAAAATCCCCATGTCCTTACCCGCGCCCCCGATTATCTATCGTTGCGATAGTGTCGTATCATTAGTATCGTATCATTTTATTCTATATTATGGTTAATTATGTCTAATCTAGATCGAGAAAATCTTGAACTGAAAGCATATGCACGTGACCTTGGGGAGTCACGTCGCCGTCTTGTTGCTGCCGCGATCCCACGGCTTGGCCTAGAGCATCAGCGCGACTACTATCTAGTAGTGGGTGAGCAGCGTGTCAAGATTCGTATTATCGATGACACGCATGCTTTTCTGATACCTTATCAACGTGCTAATACTCGCAATGCCAAAGCTAGTCGCTACCGCTTACAAGAACTTTCTTGTACAGAGGCATTGGCGACCGTTGCCAATGCAGAAGTATTGACGACTGTTATTAAACAACGAGAGATTTTCCTCTATGCTGGCAATACTCGTATTCATTTAGATCAGGTAGAAGGGCTAGGCGAGTTTATTGAATTTGAATATCTGATCAGGTATGGTGATGAAGCAGAATGGTTGCAGGCTCATAAGACACTAGAATATCTTACTGAGTTGCTTGCCATTGCGCCACAAGATTGTCTTGCTGGCTCTTATTCGGATCTACTGTAGGCTTTTGTGGTTGACGCTTTTTCCGGAATGTTGATATAACCAAAATTTGATAACGGATTTCACCTTGATGAGTAAATTTCGATTAAGAGAGGATAAGGGATACCAGGTGGAAGCAGAACGTTTTCCTCGTGTGCCGCGCCGCAAAGTCTCAGAAGAGATCTTTCTGATGCTACAAGAAAAAATCTTCTTAGGCGAGCTGAAGCCAGGTGAGAAATTACCTCCAGAACGTGAACTGTCACGCCAATTGGGGGTAACACGCGTGCCACTACGAGAGGCTCTTAAACGATTACAAGCGCTTAAGCTAGTAGAGGTACGCCATGGCGATGGTATCTATGTGCTAGATTACCAAGAGCACGCCAGTATAGATTTTCTTATGTCGGTAATCCAATCTGGCCTTCCATTAGAAAAGCGTATTGTGCGTTCGGTACTCGAATTTCGCTTGTTAGTTGTGCCAGAACTCTTTCGTATGGCAGCAACTAATGCTACCCCTGAACATATAGAGCGGCTTGAAGCGATTGTAGCAGAGCAGCGTACTATGCAAGAGGATCGTACTCGTATGATGGAACTCGATTTTAAGTTTCATACCGAGATGGCTCGTGCTAGTGGTAATATCTTTGCGCAACTACTCTATAATTCTCTACGACCTGTCTACCTTACGATCTCTGCCCACTTCTTCCAGGCGATTCCGGATCTGCAGCAGGTGATACGTAATTCCGAAATTGTATTGGATGCACTTAGACGACGTGATGGTGAAACCCTGGCAAACAATACCCGCTACTTTCTTGCCCTAGTCAACGACTTTATGCTTAATGAGCTTGCCCAGAACTTCGAGCCCAGCGATGAAACCATCGTGCCTTCCAGTTAGTTATCTCCGCTTGCCTAGTTGACAAGGTTCGCTTTGCCAGTTAATGTTAGTTCTCGGCGGAAAATAGGCCAAACTACAAACCCTAGAGTCCGCTAAACTGACTACACCCAACAAATGGTATTTACTGCTCAAGCCGCCTATTGGCTTGCCAGGTATCTTTTTTCGCTGGGGACGAGTAAGGAAGTGAAGTAAGGTATGAACAAGCAAGGGAAGAGTGCGGCGCGTTATCGCCTCATTCTATGTAGTAGCAGTCTGGGCTGCATTTTCGCTTTAAGTCTTTTCTCCTGGCCGCTTTTTGCTCAACAATTGAAGAAGTTGGAACAGGAAGGGCAAGGGTTTTTTAATCGTAATCGTATCAATAACAGACTATTTCAAGATGCTAGGCGTAAGACGGTTGCAACTACACAGCCGACACGTTTAGCCAGTAACATCTATCAACCATTAGCACGCGCACGCCAAGCGCTTGCCACGCAGGCGAGACCTATGTCAGGCACTGTTTGGGTAAGTTGTTGGTCAGCGAAAACAGACGAGATTGTAGTCTTGTCGGTTAACAAGCAACTATTGCGTGTACGCGGTGCAAACTTGCCGGTGACGATCAAAGGTGAATCCGCAACATTGATTGTTGATGAGCCCAATGGCGTAAATACTAAGCTTTCGGTGCAAAGTACACAGGATTGGATACCATTGACGCTCGCCTTTACAATCGAAAATGGTGCGCAACGCTTCGCTTACTATACACCTGCTCATTATCAATTGCGCTCTGCAGCATTAGTATCAGATGGTAAAGCCTATATACATGACCGTGTCGTACAAGCTACTACTGAGCTAAAGGCGGCTGGTTATGAGATTATGCCATCTATGCAAGAGATGGCCGAGAAGCTCACAGTAGTTGAGCATGTCGATCATTACCGCTTTGTTAATGAGCCACCTATCAAGCTCTTTGAAGAGATCTATACACTTTATGCACTCAACCGTGGCGAGACCTACCGTTATTCAATCAGTAGTGCTGGTGCTGGCGGAATGATACAGATGATCCCCAGCACTTATCGCCTGGTACGCAATGCCTTTCCAGGTGCTAGATTGGATGAGAGTTTTGTCACAGCGATGGCTGATCATGAGCAGGCAATGCGGGCAATGCTGCTTTACCTGACCATGACTTATGATTTCTATCGCAAAAATAGCACCACGGCGACAGCGTTAGACACAATTGTACGGCTTAATGATCTGATGGCAGCAGGCTATAACTCCAATCCTACACGTATTCCTAGTTACCTAGATCGTCATAATGTCGATTGGACACGTGCTCTACCACACGAGACCAATATATACCTTTCGATTCTGCATACATTAGAGAATCCTGCTGAGCCACAGATCGATATTGCTCGTGACTATATGGCGCGCCGACTATCTGCTTATCATGTAGCAGCTAAGACATCAGGTAGTAAGCAATACCATACTAAACTTGCAAGAACACGTAGCAATCGAGCAAAAGGCACTAAACCGTATGCAACTGTCCACAAGACATCTAGAGGTATGTATAAGGTTAGTAGCAATCGTCGCTAGAAAGTAGAGACTATTGGTATTGGATTGCGGGTTTGGTGATTTCTTTAGATCGACAAAATCCGCAATCCACTCTGTTGAGCTTTAGTGACTATTTCTTGAGGATCTTAGAAAAGAGCGAGCCCATGTCCGATTTCCAGATCGAGCCTTCCTCTTTCTTCACCTTTTGGGAAGCGACCGGATGTTCTGGATCGATACTAAGCACACTCTTATAGAGTTGTTCAGCTTTTGCCGCTAGCCCTTGTTGTTCGTATATAGCCGCTAGTTGTATACGTGGTTCAATCGCAAGAGGCTCCAGTTCGCAGCAACGCAGCAGCATTCCTTCCGCCTCTTTACGTGCTGCTGGCCGTTTCATCAGTAGCATTGCTAGTGCAAGCAAATATTTGGCTTTTTCTGGTGCAGCTTCGGCAGCTTGGCGAAAGAGTAGTTCAGCACGACGCAGATCGCCAATACGTAATGACTGCTTGCCCTGCATAAACCATTGTTCAGCACGCTCAGTTGATTCTGAATTGAGTGGGCCAGTTGAAGAGCGGATCTTGATACCAGCCAATGCTTCCAATTTAGCGGTATTTATTTTCGAGTTAGGGCGACGTGATATACCTGCGGTGTTGGCTGGATTAGAACTCTGGTTCTGTGCGGTCTGCAGGGTGCTATAAGTCTGATCCAGTGGTGAAAGCCGTTGAAATGCCCCAGAGGCACGCGGCGAAGAGGCAGTTGGCGCCGGCGGAGTTAGCGGTGGCGGCATGATACTTGGCTTTATTGGATTAGTAACTGGCCGAGTCACCGGTGCACTGGGTAGTGGCGGATTAGAGAGCGGCGAAGTAGTTAGTGGTGAACTGGGTAGTGGTGCAGACATTGGTGCAGTGGGCAGGGGAGTGCTTGGTAGCGATTCGGTCGCTTCTTCCAAGGGATCCAACACACCCGTAGCCAGCAGCGCATAGAGTGGCCGCAAAATCTCTATATCAGGCCGGCCACAATTGGCGATCAATTGTGATACTGTTTGCGGTCGATCAATCCGCGAGAGCACAAACTCCTCCATAGGATTAAGCTTCAACCGGCTAAGACGGGCTTTGATATTCCGCACAGGGCGTACAATCTGCACCATCTCGCCAATTGCCTTATGTATATAGCTCTCATCGCGCATACGACGTATACCTTCAATAAGAATCTCCGATGCACGTATCTGGAGCTTAAATTCATGATCAGCAGTTTTGCTACCATCAAAAGTATATTCACCATCCTCCCAGTGGAAGCAGGAGATGGCCATCCCCGAGATCACCTCATATTCGATCTGTACCAGTTCCTCATGACTAATTAGATTATGTAGAATCAATAGTTTGGTAAGCGGCTGGAGACGGCTTGCCTGAGATTGTAATGACTGTAAATGAGCGGCCGGGATACGGCCTATGTTGATAAGGTACTGGCCTAATTCTTCGTCTGGTAGATTACTGATCCCAAAGACTAGATAGCCAGATTCAAAGAAGAGTGCTTTCAAACTTCGATTTTGCCGAAGACGCAGAATACCACTCAGCTCCGCCTCATCGATATCGCGCAGAAAGTCTATAAAAAACTTGCGATCAAATCGGCCTAGCATTTATACCTCGCAATGGCGTCACGAAAATTTTTTTAGGATATCTAATTCTATCTTAAAGAGGTGTTCTACTGCCAGTGGAAAACTCTGGCAATGGGTAGTAAAGGATCACACTACACAACTATCTAACTAGGCGTAGGCAATATTAGTAATAAATGAATTATTATATCTTTAAGAATCGGTTAAATTACTCATCACCATTTTTGCTTGCCTTGGCAAAGGCGATGGGACGGCTATTACGGGTACGTGTGCGTGATGTAATCACAGTAGCCTCCCTTTCCGTCTCCTGTAGTAATGTAGAGAGTGTGGGAAAGCGATCTATGATATCAACAGCAAGATCAAAGACAGGTGGGTTATTAATACGGTAGTAGCGTAGTAGTAGCGCAATATCAGTGGCAGAAGCAGCCTCAGAGCGACCTGAGTGTACGCCAAGTAGTAGTAGATGATTGGTAACATTGACGCCCGCCGCACGCATACCAGCAATCAGTTCGCTAATGAAGCGAGCACGCAACTCCTCGTCAAGTGACATTATCGAGCCGTAAAACTTCTCACGTAACAACTCAAGACTGAGTTTAAGTAGTTTCTCTCTTAATGGTGAAACTTGGGGCGAAGCAATTGTAGGCGCTACCTCCATCCATTCTCTTAGCGCATATTTACGCGGTCCTACCTGGATAAAAGGCGACTCCTCGCCATGACGTTGGATATCTGTGTAGAGACGTCCTGCTAAGGAGGCGTCCGGAGTGCGCCCTACATTTGCGATTAGCCCACAGGCTGTTGCTATGGCAATGATCTCTTTGGCAGTCATTGCCCGCCGTTCCTTGCGCAAGATCTCGAGTGCTGCATCTCTATAACTCATCTTGATGTTCCTCTTCTCTGCGATCCATTTCCAGTCGCGCGCAAACTCTTTTGTGAAAGCGTCAACCACTGTTCTTTGGTGGCTACAGAGTAGCCCAAGGTAACCACAATGTCAAGTATGACGTGCTAGAAAGACTACATTATTTTGTAGGCACAATGGGTTCGGCATGATTCTCAGGAAGGCTGCCGTGGAGCAACTGTTGAGGGCGTATACCGAAACCTAATAGAGCTAGAATACCTAGCACCGCCCAGAAGAGAGAGCGTAGACGGCGGGTAAAGGCGACGGCTAGGCCAACTGTAGCACTCTTCTGCAATAGACGTACAATTACCAGGTTACCTGCCTCAAAGGTGCCTACACCAGCCGGGACAAAGAAGAACAGCGACTCATTAGCTTTGGTAAGCGCCTCAACAAGTAATGCCTGAGAGTAACTAAGGGGGACACCCAAACCCTGAAAGATCAGATAGACTTCGTAGATTGTAAACCAGTGTGAGAGTAGATTGAGCACCAGTAAGCGACGAAAGTTAGCGGGATGAGAGTGGCGGTAGATGTAGAGTCGTTCCTCAACATCTAGGGCGGCTTGGCGGCGCGCTACAACGATTCTTCCCACTAATGGCAGCTTTGCTCCGACCTTGATACACCATCCAATCAATGGCCACTGACGCAGGAAGGCATAAATGGCAATAACTAGAGTAATGGTAATTAGGCTACTGCTTACCATTGCAATCAGTCCAAACGGGGGTGGCAAGGAAAAATAGACAAGCGCATAGAGTAGTCCTGCAAGCAGCACAAGCACTGCAGTAAAGGAATAGGCGGCGCGCTCAAGTAACACAGAGGCAAGGCCTTCCGACCAAGATAGGCGGTCACGTACTAGCATCACTTTAAGTGGATCGCCGACAAATGCGCCCCCAGAACTAAGGTAATTGGCTGCTTCACCTGCCAAGCGTGCCCAAAATAGTGTCCAGAAGCTGAGCCTACCTCGCTCACCAAGCGCTAGCTGCCAGGCGAGAGTGCGTAAGCAATATTTGAAGCCTGAAGTAAGGGTAATAATGGCAAAATAGCCGCCCAAGGAACGTAATTGGGCCAGTACCAAAGAGAGATCTAATGAATGTAGCAATACTGCTAATAGTACTAACCCAATTGAGAAGAAGAACCAACGCAAGCGGGATCTGCTCATAGAATTTCCTGATAGATGCGGGCATACCCTTGCGTGCAACGTGTAAGGGTAAACTGGGCTTCTATCTTGGCACGATTATATTCACCCATCTGTTTGCGTACCACACTATTCTCAGACAATTGTCGTATACGATCAACAAACTGGTCGATATTATCGACTT
>JBFLVQ010000223.1:0-12853 GCA_040758525.1 Acidobacteriota bacterium | reverse complement strand
CTGTTGAACAATACTCTTATATATACGGGGTCTTTACAACAGAGTCACAAAACCTATTAAGGGAAATTGACCAGCAATTCTGCTTGGCTACTTAACGTTAGGGCGAATAATAATCTCACTTACCCAACTTAAAAAATTTCCAGGAAAGTTTACCTGATAACTGGACCAATCCAGCACTAGTTTCCGCTTTATAGTATTGAATGGTAATTAGCAGAGAGCGTTGCGCTATCAATAAAGGAGAGCGACAGCAATGATGCGATTTTATCAGGCAATATCTATTTTAGTAATAATGTTGCCAGTCTGGTTAGTAACAGCAGCAATAAATTCTTTCGCACAAGAGAACGATGATGAGATATTGCGTGTTGAATCGGCGGTGGTCTTTTGTGATGTTGGTGTTCGTGATGCCCAAGGCAAAACGATCGGTAATCTACCAGCAGATAACTTCCTTATCTATGAAGATAGTATATTGCAAAATATCGAGCATTTCATCAATACACCAGGACCAATCGATCTGGTACTAGCATTTGATATAAGTGGCAGTACAAATAGCAAACTGAAAGTAATGCGCCAAACTGCAACCAATTTTATTAGCAAGCTAGCCAAGACCGATCAGGTCGCACTGATTCAATTCGATGATAAGGCGGAACTTTTAACCGGATTTACTAATAATCCGCTATTGATCGAGCGAGCTATTGCGGCATTGGGAAAAAGAATGGGCTATGGCTCATCGATTTATGACGCAATGATCTTTGCAGGTGAGTTATTTAAAAATAATAGCAGCAACAATCATAAAGCTATGTTGATTATTACTGATGGAGTTGATAATGCTAGCCATGCGAATTTCCAAGAGGTAAAAATCATGCTGGCAAATCAGAGTGCCAGCCTCTACTTTATTGATCTGGATACTGAAGCAGATATCACCGTAAACTATTTTGGTATTCCGGGTACACCATTCACACCTAAGCAGTTGGAAAAATATTATCGCTCCTTTTCATTAACCGATCGAGCAGTAAAAGAACTGATGGCTCAGAGAATTGATTTCTCCAAAGATTTTATTTTTAGCGTCATACACTTTCTCTACAAACTTGCTGATCGAGAGATGCAGGAACTAGCTGAATATATGGGCGGACGTGTTTATAAAGTGAGCCGTATTGAAGATCTAGACGAACAGTATCAGATTATTCTTGATGATCTGCGCCGACTTTATACTATCGGTTATTATCCAATACGAAATTCTCAAGATAGGGGCTTTCATAAAATTACAATTAAATCAAAGAAGCCTAACCTAACACTCTCATATCGACGCGGATATAGAGCTGTTGATTAAGGCTATAGAACAACTTGAACTTATGATCATCCTGGATAACGAATAGCAGCCTACTGGTTATCTGTGCTACGAGAAAGAGAAGTTTAAGCCATTGCAATCGATCTGGAGTATCAACTTCGCTAATCTGATTTCCATTAGAGCCAGTTACAGCTAAAACCAGATCTATATTCTTCTAATCAAGGATAAGGTTCAGATAATATCCTGCACTAGGCAACACTCGGTAGGAATATTTCTTATTACCTACTATTTCTCTCAACTACTCTTCCTTATTCAATCAGGCGAACATCATTACTGGTTACACGAATTGTTTTAGCAATGTCTTGTGCCAAACTGGTCCACTGGCTTGTGTCTTCGTTATTACTAAGAAGAGAAACAATATTGTCAATAATCTAGTAGCGATAATATTAACTTATTGGTCATGATTGTGAACGTCAGAATGGTTGTGTTTGTGATCGTGTTTATGCTCTTTTCTGTTAGAATCAGGTTGTTCTTCTGGCGAACTATTCTTTTGCGTAGGCTCTGTTTTAATCTCTTCATGTTCCTTTGACTCTGCAGGAAAAATAGGCAGCAATCGGTCTGAGATCTTTTCTAGGCGACCCGCTGCTTTAGCAGGCTGTTCTGTTCCTTGACCTGCAGCCGCTACACCGGCACCGTGTGAAAAGACCAGTTCACCACCAATCCAACCTTGAAATAGAGTTAGACTCAACACGAGAAATGCAGCAATATAGTAGCCCCAACCGAACCTGGTATGGGAAGGTTTATCTGCCAACCATCGCCAGGCAGTAAGCGCCGCCATCGCTGCCACTAAAATAATTCCGAAATACAAATGTAAATGGACATAGTCGTGTACAGTATCTCCAAGTGTGGCATTGTTCATATCAAGCACTCCAGTAACAGCAGCGATCGCGGCAGTAAAGAATGAAGCTGCCAATGTCCATAATCCTGTCATGCGCCAGGTATTGTTGTTTTTTATGTACCCGATGAGATCGGCAACTATTGAGAATACCATCAGTGCGATAGGAAAATGGATGATTGCTGGATGAATCGGCGGCATAATCTGCTCCCTTATATTTGTGACTTGGTTTTAGTTCAATAACACGCAAACTCAATGCCGCTATTCTGCTTCCTTTTAGATCGTGCTTGCGCTTCGGTTTGCTGTCACACCTTAGCAGGGTCAAGGAATTGTTGAAGGAAAGGCGATCGTAGCGCAGATGGCAGACACATGCTTTCTACTGGGACAGATTACCAAGAACTGAGGGTGGCTTACCTGGATAGCCGAGACAAAACCAGAGTGGCAGCCAATCTTATTCGGCGCTTAGAGAGACTGGGTTATGAGGTAGAGGTGAAGCCGAAAGCTGCATAACTTGGTCGTTACTAGGCTACAAGATCAAGGCAAAGCTAAAGGTGGCGTAGCTTGCTTGGTTACTAAGCAATGCAGTAGTGGAGAAGTCAAATAGGCTTCTTAGCACAGGAAGTTGAAGCAGTATTGCCAGAAGTTGTCTCAACCAGTAGTGATAGTTTCAAGACAGTCTCTTACCAGAACATCGCGGCTGTCATAGTAGAGGCGATCAAGCAACAGCAGAAGATCATCAATCAGCAGAAAGCAGAATTACAGCAATTGAGAGAAGATCATAAAACAGAACTTGATCAGGTTCATGGACAATTGCAAGAAATGAAAGCTCTCCTTGAAAAGCTCTCGTCTGCTACCTCAACTTCTCCTGTTAACAAGTAGTTATCCCAATGTTCGCAGTACCAGCATAACAGTAAGTTATATGTTTTAATAACTTGGATGGTGCTGCGAACACCTCATATCAACAACAAACAACTCCTGGACTTATAACTCTACCCATTTATCTCAAATAGCAATGGAGCGAAATTGTTTGTTAAAGTGATTTGGGATTAATATGGAAAAATAAAAGAACACTTTAGCAATACACTTCGTTCCATTGCTAATCAGATACAAATCACTTAGCTAATTTAACAGACTTCCGTACCACAACAAGGCTCATTAACCACTACATCATAATATGCTGTGCTACGTCCAGAAAGGCTAGCTCTGCCATTACAATAGAAGGTTCCTATACCAACACGAGTTGTGTGTGCTGCATCATTGTAGTACCACCTTACTATGTAACGTGTTGCCGCTGCCGCCCGGTCAGGCCCTAATGTAGCCTTACTACCTGGTACTTGCATCAGAGCACCTGACATAATTAGTGCCAAAGCCAATAGTGAAAAAACCAGCCCTCTACGCAGTTTGGAAAATAAATTCATGGTTCCTCCTAAATTTGAAAAGTTCCACACTAAATAACGCACGAAATGTTTATAGAAAGGTTAACGAGGAAGCAATTTTTTATTAGCAGGGTTTGAATAATTTATAGGATTAAGTAGTTCTTAAAATATTATACCTAGGGAATGCATCAGGCTTAGCAGCTAAATATCTCGCCTAGCTGCTAAACGGGGTTTTTCTTGCAGTTCTTTGATGGTCGAGTATACCTAACTATAATCAGGCAAAACTAGCTTGTAATGGGAATTGAGTCTGTTTGTAGCAGAATCAAGAGAATTGCTAATGGATTTTTATGTTTTTATCATTACGCTGTAAATGAGGACCTGAGGAAGATCCTTTCCTGATCTGTTGTAGCAGCTTGGATTGACTAATAACTTGAGGTTGCTCCTTTATTCCTCCCGATTCAATTCTGTCTTAAAGCCATTGCAGGATCTATTTTCATTGCTCTGTAAGCAGGAATAAAGCCTGCCAGAAGCGAGATAAAGACCAGCAATAATGCGATTGAAAAGAATGTAATAGGATCTGTTGGGCTCAACCCAAAGAGCAATCCATTTAAAATACTGTTGAGTATAAGTGATCCTACAAGGCCAATAGAGATCCCCATAAATGCAAGTTTCAATACCTGTCCAATAATCATTCTAAGAATATCGGATGGTTGTGCGCCTAATGACATTCTTATACCTATCTCTTTTGTACGTTGACTGACTGAATAAGAGATAATGCTATAAACACCTGTTACTGAGAGCAGCAGAGCGAGTATTGCAAATATTGCAAGCACTGTTGACATTATTATCGATCGGGAAAATGTCTCTTCCATCTGTTTTTCCATAGTCTTTATATCAAAGACAGGTTGATCTTTATCAATAGAAATAATTCTCTCTCTTACAATCTGAGCTATTGAAAGAGGCTCTGTTTTAGTGCGCACCATTAAATTCATAATAGACGACGGATTCTGATAGTAAGGAAGATATACTTGGGGAAGTTCGCTCTGTGCAAGCCCTTCCTGTTGAACATCTCCTACTACTCCAATTATTGTCAAAGGCAGATTCTTTGATTGTGGTACCCAGAAATTTTTAGTTTGAGATATATGAAGCTTTATCTGGCGGCCTAGAGCTTTACCGCTGAAATATTTTTCCGCCATAGCTTGGCTTACAATTACAGTTCCATGCAGTTCGTCATTATCTTGTTCGGTAAAGTTGCGCCCTGAGAGAAGAGGAATTCTCATAGTTTTGAAATAGCTTGAACTGACAACAGAGTATCTTGTTGTCGGCAGTTTATCTACTTTATCGACACTATCATTTTGAGTACTGAAAGGTGAAGTTGTGTATTGAACTGATAGAGGAGAGAAGTTAATCACACTTGAAGCCTCGACTCCAGGAATGGCATCGATCTGTTGCAAGGCCTGATTAAAGAACTGAGAGATTTGTTCGGCTTCACTATACTTTGCTCTTGGTAACCAGATCTGCATGGTTAATACGTTGTTGGTATCGATCCCTCTATCCATCTTCATTAGATGAAGCATGCTCTGTATCAACAGTCCGGCCCCTATCAACAACATTACAGTTAAAGCAAGTTCAGAAACTATTAAGATGCTTCTCAATCTGTTTCCACGATGCGAGGAAGAAGTAAGGTTTTCCATCTTTATAATTTCATTGAGATTCATACCTGTTAAATGGAGAGCGGGAGCAAGACCGAACAGGATTCCTGTAATTAGAGAAAGAATAAAGGTGAAGATTACTACATTTAGATCGAGATAAAACACTTCAACACGAACTAATGCTGTGAATGGAATGAAATGATTAAGCAGATCAATAATCGCATAAGCAAAAAGAAGACCTGATATGCCGCCAATAATTGAGAGCATTGTGCTTTCTGTCAGTAACTGCCGTATCAATCTGAGTCGTCCAGCCCCCAGAGCAAGCCGTACAGCTATTTCTCTTTGACGGGCAATAGAACGAGCAAGAAATAGATTTGCAATGTTTGCACATGCGATAAGAAGAACAAGACCAACAGCAACAAGAACAATTAAGAGCATTGATCGGGATTGACCAATAAACCCTTCTGACAAACTGATAGCTCTAGCGCTCCAGTTTTGATCAATCTCCGGATATAATTTTAGAAAACTTTTACTTAAACTATCCAGTTCGGCAGATACTTGATCTATAGAATAATTCTGTTTAATACGAGCATAAGCAAACATAGAAAGATCGTTTGGATTGAGCCTGTTTCGATTGATGACCATAGGAACATACATATCAAGAGGGCGATTCAGTACAGGGAAGATCCAGAATTTTGACGGTAATACTCCGATTACGACATGGGGTTCGCCTTCAACGATCACCTTTTGACCAACTATATCAGGATTGGCATTAAAGCGCCTTCTCCATAATGGATTGCTTAAAATAACAACTTTCTCGTTGCCTGGTTTTTCATCATTCTCTATAAATGTTCTTCCAATCTCCGCACTAACTCCAAGAAGAGAAAAATAGTCAGCAGTAACGGTCAATCCCTGTACACGCTCCGGTTCATCTTTTCCAGATATATTGAAGTAGAGAAAACGCCATCCAGCGATCTTTTCGAGTGTTTGGCTATTCTCTTTCCAGAAGAGAAAACTTGCAGGAGAGACTATAGTTTTGTCGATACCGAGACTGTTATTGTATCCCCAGATCGTCACGATACCTTCAGGATCTTTCCAGGGAATGGGACGCAAAAGAACTGATTCAACTACGCTGAAGATCGCACTATTGGCGCCTATACAGAGTGTCAGAACAATAAGAACAGAAATGGTCATTAAAGGTGACTTCAATAGAAGTCTGCTACCGTAGCGTAGATCATGAAATAGAGTTCTCATAATTATAATTGTCTGATACTTTAGTCAAGAAAGAGTTAGATATGAACAACTACAGAAAAAATTATATCAGAAAAACTTGCCCAAAACTCTCTCCCTTTTGCCCATCCTGTGGAGAGTTAATGTGTTATGGCGACAACAACTCATTTATAACCACGCCGTGCTTTAAGACAATAGAACTTATCTCTTAAATATGTACCCTTAGCATGTGAGGCTACAATTGCTGCCTCAACCAAAGTGGCAGTGAGAAAAATTATTCTTAAAGATCATGGACTAATAAGGATGTTATCTTCACAGGCTGATCACAAGCTTAAATGGTTTTATCACCCTGATTACAACTGACTGTTAATAAGTCCAAATATTTTCTGATATCTAGTTAATTTGTCCCCTCAATGGATGTCGCGAATCAACCAGTTTTTTCGCTCTAATAAGTGTAAGAGGTAGTCTAAAAATAGTACTACCAACATAAGGAGGTCAAAGATATGGCTATAACATTTGTTGATGTGTCAAATTATCTGGTCTTTGCTTACGGCGGGCCAGATGGCAATGCTGGCGTTGATGCCTCTATCAGCCTTGGTATTGGAAACGCCTTTGCCTTCTTAAATTTTTATCCAGAAGGCTCCCTATTGCCACCCAATAGTAAGAGTATTCATGGACCTACCGGCTATCCAATTTTCTATGTCAGATACCGATATGCGCAATTTGCCAATATCGTGGATCTGTTGCGGAATGAAAACCCAATCAAATTCTTCTTCAATGATACGAACCTAGCGTCTTACTTAACTACATCCCAGGAACCTGTTGGGGAAGGAGAAAGTTAATAGATAGACTAGCGGTGTCGGATGGCAATGGGTTTAATATAGGGAGCATTGCCTGTATATGGTGAAGGTTATCGAAGACGGTCTTGCTCCCTATTTGCCAATGTAGTTCTCGTTTAGACGCTTGGTGGCTACCTGTGAAAAAATCGCTTATCCCATCTTCAAAAACTTAAGCAGCAAGCAGCTAAAAGATAGGGCTTGCCAGCAGTATCAGGCAGGCCAATAGACCGGCTATCGGCTTGGTGGATATCTGTCTGGAGGCGCTTTTTTCCTAGCAGTCTAAAGCTGTCGGGCGGCGGAGAGATCTGGTCATGAAGCTTTCAGCCATTTTCCGAGCCATTAATACCAGCAATTACAAGTGTCAGCAATTGTATCAAGCTTGTGATTAAAGATGGTGATTTCGTAAGCAGGTGTGGTCTAGTGATGAACCAACGAATCGAAAACTTGCGGCCAGCCTGGTTCGCTCAGCTTAAACGGTGCTGAACTGGCTTGAGAGTTTTTTCACTGCAATATCAGAACTGAAAAAGTAGGGGAAATTCATATGATAGAGAAAGGGAAAACGATACTTCAGACAATATTTGGAGGAATAGCTAACCTATCCGTTTGGATGAACAACTGTTTTAGAATGGTATTAATCATTGCAACCATCCTTTCTGGGCCAATCGTCAGCCAGGCACAGGACCAACGTTGCAACCGAGCTGTATCTCGCGGAGTCATAGATGTGGGCGGGTATTTCACAGTTGAAGACCGCTTTCAGCATGCCATCGTTTCGAAGGATGGTAGCCTCTATGAAATATTCTTCAATCCGACTAAGGGTATTTTCCAGTCTCACCTGGCACGATTTCCTGACACTCTGGCAATTGCAACTGAATACGCCCCAGCCGACCTACGTCGCCAGAACATCATCATTGCCAGGCAAAATGGAGAGGTCCACCATCTATGGTTCGTTCCATCGTCTCGCATTGAGAGTAGACTGCTTAACCGATTTACTGATGTCGTTGACGTCGCTGCCTTATATTCAAACGACAGCGGAATTCAACGAGCGTTAGTTGTGACTGCGAATGGAAACATCGTTGAGATGGAGTGGCGCTCAACTGGGGCTGGGGACCCTGGACCTGTATTTCTTGAAAGAATTCTAACTAATATTGCGGGTGCGACCCACATTGCTGGTTTCTTTGCCAAGGATGATGGCTTCAACATCGTACTTGTCTCGACACGCAGTGGAGATGTCTATGAACTCTTCTACAAGGATCCAACAAGAGTCGGGAAAAGCATAATCGCAAATTATCCTGATATTACCGATATAGGTGGTTTCTACACTGATGATGACCTATTTCGCCATGCGATCATCGCAACACGTAGCGGCGTTATTCATGAGGTGTTCTATCATCCTGTCAAGGGGAAAGGAGCTACTCCTCTGATCACAATTCCTGGTCTGAAGAGCCTATCAAGTTATGCAACAACAGAAGTGGATGGTTGGAGGCATGTCATTATAAGCACGGATGCGGGAGAGGTCCGAGAGTTGTTTTATGATCCAAAAAAGGGAAAGGGATTAGCGCTGTTACGGACTTATACTCCTGAAACTCCGTTTGGAGAGGATCTAAGCCCGGACCTTGCTAATCGCAAACCTCAACCATTTCGAGCCTCAACGGCAGGCTTAACTTCAGTCTTCGCAGGTAATGAGAGTGTGCTTTATGCGGTCAGTCTTAATGCGGGTGTGTGGAGATCCATTGAAGGCAGTAGATGGCAACAGCTTCCCCAATCGCCGCCGCTCGCATACAGTATTGCAATGGATCCAAAAAACTCGGCTCACCTTGTCGTAGGTGAGCGCAACGGAGACAGCATTACAACGAGCTTGAATCGTGCAGGAATTTGGGAGTCGTTTGATAGTGGCAATTCTTGGTCATACGAATTGAATCCAATTTCAATTAGCGGTTGCGGTTCGCAAGCAATCCCATCAATTATCTTTGATTCTGACTCTAACATCTACGCTGCTACCGAATGTGGGATAGTCAAGAAGGCTTCAGGAGGGGGAATTTTTCAAATTTTGACTGGAACTAAGGGAAAGGGTGCTTTCACTGCAGTCACAACAGTCAATGTTGCCGGACAAACCTGGGTATGGGGTCGGACGCAGAATGACTTTTTTCTGTCCCGCGATGCTGGAGTAACTTGGGAACAGATTATGATTCCATCCATCATAGGCGGCGTGTCAATCAGACGTGGATCACGCGGAGATAACTATTCCCTTGCCGCCTTCGATACCAGTGCTTTCACAATCGTTACCGGACCAACATCTTCAGGCGTTATTAATTACGAAGCGAATTCAAAGACTTGGTCGTTAGAAGATGTTAAAGATGGGGATGGGACAGGATTGGGAGGTAGGCGGTTTGTTAAATCGTTCTTCTTGAATCGACCGCCTTACCGGTGGGTGCTACTGGCAGGCACAGGTCAGGGTGTGTTCATAAAAGTGTTGGATTCTGCAATAGTCTGGAAGAGAATTGCCGAGACACCATGGCCTCTTGGACCGGGAGACAAGCATGAATTCAATCCGGTTTCGAATATTCACGTTGATATTTGGGATGCACATCTGAGTACTAGTGATCCCTATACGGTTTGGTTAGGCACGGATGGAGGTGTCTACAAAACGACCTTTGGCTCAGTGTTAGCTAGCAGACGTGGTGAATCGCCGCCGTATGAACATCAGAATGAAGGGTTACATACACACCATGTCCATACCATTTCACTTATCACTGAAGGCATGACTAGACGTTCCAAAATTCTCTATTCGACCGCAGATAACGATGAATGGTTGAGGAATTCATCGCCCATCTTGTACCCGATTGCAGCGTGGCGAACCTGGGGACAACAAGGCGACTCTAATTTGACCGCTGCAGATAATGGTAGCTCACCTATCGCCCTTATTATGAGAAACACCGATCTAGTGCATCTTACTGGTTTCGGCGACACTGTTCCACCAGCAGCAATGAAATACGCTCAGATGCCACTTGCATTCAAGATATCACCTAGCGCATTGTTTCGAGGGCAAGAGTTTTTCAATTTCATTCAGACAAGAAAATACGAACCCTCAACGCCGCTGCTTGATATCGTGATGCTTGCCAAATTGCCACTTTCGATGCCAGACCCGGCAGGCAAAACGGTCTTGATACGCAATCGCACCTTCGCCGCTAATCCGAATGCCATTGATTCAAAACTTAGTACGCCAGATTGGGTCATCGAAGATAACAGGCTGCCAGATGGCGCGCAACGCGTCTGGAGCTCAGGTGGCCATGCACAGCCAGTTTTCTATGTATATACTGAGAACGATACTGCTTCGGAGCGTAAGCTGTTTCGAAGAGATGGAGTGTTACAACCCTGGAAAGAGATCACACCCAAAGTGGCCTTGCTTAGCGGTTCTGCGCTTTTTGGCCCAGCTTTCGTTAATCCTTACGATCCTAACCATCTGCTTGTATCGACAGTTCAAGGGATCAAGGTATCACATGATGGTGGCCTGAGCTATCAAGATGATTCCATTCTCACGGCTTTGATTACCAGTTCTGGCAAATATCCATTGACCGGATATTATCGTGGGGGAAACGGTGCCAATGTCGTTCATTACAGCCAGGCAGCGCAGATGGCTACGCTATCTCAGGTCTCTTTCTCTCGCGACGATCCACACAAGCTTGTAGTAGCGGCTGCGTACACTGGAGTCTTTTATCTTGATGAAACTTGCGGCTATTGGCAGGACCTGACACCTTATCTGCCTAGACCATATCCAGCCATTCCTTCTGTAGCGATTGATCACGAGTCCATTTATGCTGCATTGGAAGGTCGGAGCATTTACCGAATCTACGGATACGAGTTCGCGCCACGGGCAACCTTCTTTTCACGCGACGGACTTGCTGCACGACAAGTTGCACGATTGATGAGAGCAAATGGAAGCCCTATCACCAGCACTGTTGTTAGATTAACCTGCTTGGGGAGCGATGGCTCCGTTTTATTCCAGGGGCCAGTGATAACTGATGGCACAGGCATCATTGGTTTTCCGCCCATCGCGCTGCCATCGGGTATGTATGTCATTCATCTGGACTACGCAGGTGCGCTACCTTCATTGGCGCCAAGCACAACCAGCCTTCTTTTTTCACTTTAGAACAGGGGCAGCCTTGATGTAGAGAAGAAAGGTGAAGAAAATAGTAATAACCTCGCAGGCATAAAAAATAATTATTAAATCCTTACTCAGTGTCCTGCGAGGTTTCATCAACTATGGGATTGGCGAGCGTGCCAATTTGAGAGATCTCTACTTCGATTCGATCACCAGCTCTCAAATAAACTGGTGGAGTGCGCCGATAACCGACACCATCAGGTGTGCCGGTGGCGATCACATCACCACTCTTCAGTTCTGTAAAAGTAGAGATATAAGCGATCAATTGAGTAACCGGATAGATCATATCGGCAGTACTGGTACGCTGCATCTCAGCGCCATTTAATCTTGTGACCAAGGTGAGTGAATTTGGATCTGCGATCTCATCAGTAGTCACCAGCCAGGGACCGAAACCGCCGCTACAGGGAAAATTCTTTCCAGGAGTAAATTGTGAGCTATGCCGCTGCCAATCACGCACAGTAGCATCATTGTAGCAAGCATAACCAGCAACATGTTTGAGCGCATCTTGAGCTTGAATATAGCGGCCACGATCACCAATGATAACAGCCAGCTCGCCTTCATAATCGAACTTCTCTGATACTTTCGGTCGTAAGAGCGGCTGGCCCTGGCCAACTTGCGTATTAATGAAACGAGTAAAGATCACGGGATACTCGGTCTTATCGCGGCCAGTTTCGAGACGATGCTTCTCATAATTAATCCCAATACAAAGGATCTTTTCTGGATCCGGTATCACCGGCAAGAATTCGACCTCATTTAGTTTGAGATCAATATCACGTCCTTCAATAAATCTTTTTAACTCTTCGCGTGCATCAGTAGTGAGGGCACTACGTAGACTGGCAAAGCGCGCGCCGAAATGCTTGCCCAGATCAATGACGCCATCTCCAGTGATGACACCATAAGAAATGATATTTTTATACTTAAAAGTTAGTAATCGCATAACTAAAAATGGCTCTGCAACACTACCGTTTCATCTATACGGTAAGAAGTATTGGTTGTTGCTCTTCAGTAGTTGTGCAGGCAACTAATTTTCACAATTATTATACTTGCCTCTGAATTTTTAGCTGCAGAGGCATATGATGACTACTATTACATCATCACTAGCTGACCTGAATCAAGTTAAAGCAGAATTTCAAGCTTGGCGCAAACGGCACTTAGGCTGTGAGCAAGTTCCAGAACAACTTTGGACTGCTGCTATTTGAGTTACTCAACCACTATTCAGTCAGCTTTGCGGCTCAAGATCTCATACACACAGGTAGGAAAATTTAGGCGATGATAAGAATGCTTCTTTAGGGTATTACCAAAACATAAAGGGATTTTACGACAGCATATATGCATAAATTAGACGAAACTACGGCATATGAAATACCAAAAGCTTACTAGACGCTTGACAAAGCCTTCTCATAAACAGATACTTTCT
>JBFLVQ010000222.1:3813-12861 GCA_040758525.1 Acidobacteriota bacterium | reverse complement strand
GACTGCGGCGCTGTGTTTCAATCGTATTTATCACATTTTGTAGATTGGCGCGGGCTTTATCAAACTCCCCGAGTTTATGTTCAATCTGCGCAATATGGAAGAGCGAGAACGATGCTTTCAATGGGTTGTCGGTTATGCGGCGAAGTTTTAACGCTTGATTGTAGTAATGTAATGCATTCTGCTTATCATTAAGGATGCTGTATACCGAACCAATATTATCGAGAGCATCAGCTTCACCAGGACGGTCAGCGATCTCCCGTTTAATAACCAGTGCCTGATTACAAAGCTCTAAGGCTTTTTGCATATCCTTTTTAGCTAGTATATAAGCGGAAGCAATGAGATTAAGAGCATATGATTCACCGTAGCGATCGCCAATCGACTGGCAGATCTTAAGAGCTTGATTATGATAAGCGATAGCTTTTTCTAGTTCATTTGAAGAGGAGCATAGTCCACCTAGATTATTGAGAATGAAAGCCTCTTGACTTTTATTACCGAGCGCTTGAGTTTTCGGTAAAGCGCGATTGTAGTAATCCAATGCTTTTTGTCTATCACCTAACATATTATAGAGTGTGCCAATATTGCTTAGGGTTTGCGCTTCGCCAGCTAAATCGCCAATCTTCTGTTTCAGCGCCAATGCCTGGAAAAAGTTGTCTAAGGATTTTTGTAATTCGCCGATCTGACCATAGAGTGAGCCGATATTATTTAAAGTGTATGATTCGGCATATTCATCTTTATATAATCTTTCCAAGGGCAAAGCATTAGTATAGCACTCAAGAGCTTTCTGCATCTCGCCCATAGATGTATATATATTACCGAGATTTGAAAGTGCAATTGCCTCACCAGATCGATTCTTAGTTTCACGTAGAATTAACAGCGCTTGATTGGTATCCTCTAATGCTTTACTAGTTTCTCCCGTTGAATAATAGACCATAGCTCTATTATTGAGGAGATAAGATTCTTCATAACGCTTACCAGTATCTCGACAGATCAGTAAAGCTCGCTCCAGTATCTCCGATGCCTTTTTGAAATCATTAATCACCTGATAGCTGGTGCTTAATGTTAATAGCGTTAAGACCTCGCTAGTCTTATCACCCAATGTTTGCCAACATTGTAGTGCTTCTTGATATAACGTAATACCTTTTATGGTAGATTCTTTATCATTCTTTTTTAAAAGCTGATCACCTGCTAACATCTTCTCTTGAGCAGATACTCTATCTTTATCCTCTCGTGTAGCCGAGTGTAGTTTTTCAATTCTCAACTTAAATCGACCGGGCGGCGCAGTCTGTTCTACCGCACTAAGTTCTAAGCGATATTCTCCCTCCTGTTGGGCAATCCAATTTAATGCCTGTGTTCCATAGGGCAAACTGAGAAGATTTACCCTAACAAGCAATTGATTATCTGGAGCAAAAAGAGATAGGGCAATATTAACTCCTTGGTGTTCGACAGTAATTTGCACAAATTGTTCTCGGCCAAGTCTTAATTTGTAAGCTTGATTCTTCTCTGTGATCAGTTCTTGCTCAACGATTATACCTTTCTCTAGATAGTAATTTCCCTCTGCTAAACTATCTACCTGTGCATTAATCGGGATATTAATTAGAGTAATTATAACAAGTGAGAATAGATATCTACTCAAGTATGATTTTGCTGGCATGTTCAAAACGTCCCTTCAAGCGAAAAACAGGCTATACAATGATTATCGTGATAAATTTCACAGAGTAGAATAATATAGGAAGTACAAAATTGCTGCCAAGTGCCCATAGACAACATTTGTTACTTTTTCGGAAAAACTTCTTTACCAACTTGTAACATTTTTAGAAAGTTTTCACCTATCTATGAAGAAGGCAACATAACAAAATAATACCTTGAAGATCAATACATGAGGCGCATGTCTTCATGTACAGATCTTTGTGTCCTTTCAGGTGTTATCTTCTACCCTTCTCAACTATTTTTTAGAGAGGCAATTATAAGGATCTATGAATAGATTATTCATCGCTTTGTTCATAACACTGCTTTTCCTACTGATACCTGCTAGACTTTCTCTTGCAGATATTCCTACAACAGCGCTTAATGGTACAAAAGCTGAGAAAAAGAGGGCTAAGGCGGTGCCAAAAATAGTCTCCTTGAGCCCAGATATTGATCGATTAGAGGGTGGTGCTCAAGTAACTATTAAGGGAAAGAATTTTACCCGGGATTGTAGTGTAATTCTAGGAGACAGTATCGTTACAACATTAAAAATAAAAGATCGCCAAACAATTCAATTTCAGGTGCCGCCACAGGAATATCCTGGTGGTAGAATCTTAACTATTAAGACAAAGAATGGTATTGCGCAGGCAAAATTTACTATTATTGCTAAACCATTGTCAGAGCTGGCTAATGGTCAGATTGCTACAGTCGCAGGCGGGATCAGTTATCTTGGCGATGGTCTTGTCGCGACCGATCAGGCTGTTGGTATCCATCCATTAGGAATAGTAATGGATAATGATGGCAATATCTTTATTGCTGATGCCGACAATCATCATATCAGGCGTATTGATGCCAAGACGGGAATTATAACAACCTTTGCCGGCATAGGTGTTAAAGGTTTTGCTGGTGATGGCGGCCCCGCCATTCTTGCGAGCCTGAATTATCCTGCCGATCTGGCAATTGATAAACAGGGTAATCTCTTTATTGCTGATGTTGAGAATAATAGAGTTCGCCGAATTGATGCTAGGACCACAATTATCACCACGGTTGCTGGCAATGGTATTAACGGTTTTGCTGGTGATGGCGGTCTGGCAACCCAAGCCAGTCTGGCATTTCCAAGAAGTATCTTGCTTGATAAAGCTGGTAATCTTCTTATATCAGATAATTTTGCCCATGTAAGAAAGGTTGATGCAGCTACTGGAATTATCTCTACCATTGTTGGAAATGGCAGTATCTTTTTTAGTGGTGATGGTGGTAAGGCTCTTGATGCTGGCATAGATCCAGCGGCAATGGTATTTGATAGCCAGGGTAATCTTTTGATAGCCGATATTGGCAATAGGAGAATTCGTAAAGTTGATGCCAGCACAGGAATTATCTCTACCATTGCAGGAAATGGTTCTGGTGGTCTTAATGGTGATGGCGGACTGGCCACTAATGCCAGTCTCTCGTTAGGTATTCCATCCTCGCTAAAGATTGATGGAGAAGGCAACCTTATCTTTAGTGATACCGGTAATCATGCCATTAGAAAGGTTGATTTAACAAGAGGGATTATCAACATAGTTGCAGGAACCGGGATAAATGATTTTAATGGCGATAGTGGTCCGGCGATTAATGCCAGCCTCAGTTTTCCTACCGGACTGGTTATTGATAAATCTGGCAACTTGATTATCTCGAATACTGGCCATCTATTTTTAGATATTCAAGGATTTAATAGGCTCAGACGTATCGATGCAAAAACAGGCATAATCACAACAATAGCAGGCAATGGTAATAAGAACTTTAATGGTGATAATAATCGAGCTGTTGGCGCTGGCATCGATTTTCTTACCGATTTTATTATCTTTCCTTTTTCTGTACCAATCGATAAAGCTGGCAATTTCTATGTCACCGATGTTTTCAATAATCGTATTAGAAAGATCGATGGCACTAGTGGGATTATCACTACCATTGCTGGCAATGGTAAACAGGGGTTTAGCGGTGATGGTGGTCCAGCAACAGAAGCTAGCTTGAATGTTCCTACCGGAATCGCTTTAGATAGCGCTGGCAATCTATTTGTTGTTGATTCTTTTAATAGCCGAATCAGAAAGATCGATGCCATTACCGGCATCATAACTACGGTTGTTGGCAATGGCTCTACAATATTTAATGGGGATGGTCGGTCAGCTTTGGAGACGAGTATTCTACCTGCTGGATTGGCTTTCGATAGTGCTGGTAATCTATTCTTTGCTGATGCTGGCAATAATAGAGTTCGTAGAGTAGATGCTCAAACCAATATTATAACTACAGTTGCCGGTAATGGTAATTTAAACTTCAGCGGTGATGGTGGTCCTGCCACTGATGCAGGTTTAGCAATACCTGTTGGAGTTGCCTTGGATGCAGCAGATAACCTAATTATATTGGATGCTATCAACAATCGTATTCGTAGAGTAGATGCTCAAACAAAAATTATTACTACTATTGCTGGTAATGGCACCGTCTCTTTTAATGGTGATAATATTTCTGCTCGCAATGCTGGGATATCTCCGGTTAGCATCGTAACTGATAGTTCAGATAATATTATCTTTGCAGATCCTTTTAACAATCGAGTGAGACGTATCGATAATTTAACTGGCAATATCTCTACCATTGCCGGCATTGGCCCTAGTATCCCCAATAAAGGTAGATTTAGTGGTGATAATGGACAAGCAATTCAGGCTGGACTATATTCGCCTTGTGGTTTAGGTATTGATATTCATGGTAATATCTTTATTCAGGAATTGGGTAGTAATTCTGTTCGCGTAGTAAAAGGTGGAACTACAACAATAAATGATCTAACAATGACGGAAAAAAATATTGATGCTACGTTGAAGTTTGAGAGTATCCCAGCGCGGGAGTCTCTCTTTCTCAATAGAACTCTTGGAATCCCTTTGAGCAACTATTCTCGTTAAACCTAGCTAGCAGAGGTTCCATATTGGCGAGTTTGACGTTGTCGGTATACATAGGCAAGTAATTCTGCAACGGTACGGAAAAATTCTGGCGGAATCATCTTGCCTATCTCTACGCTGTTGTAGAGTCCACGTGCAAGTGGGGGGTTCTCGACTATAGCAACATCATGTGCATTGGCAAGTTCGCGAATACGTTTGGCTAATAGATCTGCGCCTTTAGCGACAACAATAGGAGCCGTCGCCTGTCCTCGATCATAGCGTAGTGCAACAGCAAAGTGAGTAGGATTGGTTACTACAACATCGGCGCGTGGTACTTCAACTGCCAAACGATACTGTAAGCGTGCTCGCGCGACCCTACGACGTTGATTCTTTACCAGTGGATCGCCTTCTGTTTGACGAAACTCGTCTTTCAATTCTTGTTTTGTCATGCGTAGAGAGCGCTCGTGAGTAAACCATTTATAACCATAATCGATCGCCGCAGAGAGTAATAGTATTCCACCTACACGCAGACCCAACTTGTATAGTAGAGATCCTAGAGTGACAAAGACATGTGCAGGAGGTGAGCCGATCAATTGGGGTGCATCTGCGACTGCTTGAGTTAGTATTCCATAACTAAGCAGACAAATACCGGTTAGTTCAAGCAAGCTCTTACCTAACTCGACCAAGGCATTGGCGCTAAAAATTCTTTTCAGATTGGCAATGGGATTGAATCTCTCCAGACGAGGTGAAAGCGCATTAGGGGTTAGTAAAAAACCACCTTGGAGAAAATTGCCGGCTAAGCTGGCTGCCAATGCTGCTGCTGTGGTAGGCAGCGCCAATAGTGCAGTACAGAAGACTGCATCAAAGAATAATTTTTCTACTTCTTGTGGTGTCAGCGGGTGATTTGCCGTAATCTGCGTTGCTGTGGCAGCAAAGAGATTGCTGGCACGTATCAGCCAACTCCCGCCGGTAGCCTGTAGCACTGCCAATGCGGCTAGAAATCCAAGCGCAGCCGGCAGTTTTGCTCCACGCACAATCTGCCCTTTTTTGCGTGCCTCTTCTCTACGCTTAGGAGTAGCTTTCTCAGTGCGTTCATCAGCCATTAATCACCCTACTATTTACTGCATTGCCATTAAGACACGAGTCAAATTAACACGCAACATACTCAAGACATCACGTGTCGCACTAGGCAGAAAATATAACGAGACACCTATTAACCAGAATGCTATGGCAATCTTGATAGGAAATCCGAGCAACAGTATCTGTAATTGAGGTGCAGCACGGCCGGCGGCAGCAAGCACAAATTCAACGGCCAGCAACACTACAAGTGCCGGTGCCGCCAGCGCTACTCCTACTGCTAATGCATCAGCAGAAAGGCGTATAAGCAGGTTTGCCAATTCAGCAGAAAAAGAGCCCGCTCCAGGAGCAATTGTATGGTAGCTTCTCACCAGTGCCGCCAATAACCAGTGATGTCCATCTGCAGCAAGTAGAATAACCAACCCAAACAACTGGGCGAGTGTGGCTAGGGGAGTTGTTTGTAGACGATTCAATGGATTTATCGTAGCTGCTAATGAAAAGCCCATCTGTGAACTTAGTATCTGTGCGGCAATCTCTAGGCCACTAAAGATCAACTGTCCAACAAAGCCATAGACACAACCAATCACCAGTTCTATTACACAAGCGATCATAAGTTCCAGCATTCCTCTGGGTGGTGATCCTAAATGTGTTGCTACTAATGGAGTGATAATCAGAGTTAAAACCAATGCCAACATTACTCGCACTTTTTTTGGTGCAGCAGCAAGATTCCAGAAGGGAGCAAAACTCACTATTCCACCTACTCTGGCCAACACTAACAGATAGAGTGGTAGCCAAGTCGATGTAAGCTCTATCGGTATCATAGTTACCCTACTATTTTACGTAAGGAGTAAAATCACTGAATAGTGCTGCGGTAAAAGTGAGCAATACCCGTAGCAACCAAGGAAAGACAAAAAGAAAGACTACCAGAATCACTGCTACGCGAGGTGCGAATGAGAAGGTTTGATCCTGAATGGATGTCAGGTTCTGAATTAGACTAACAATAATTCCTACCACTATTGCCACCGCCAGTAATGGTCCCGTTATCCATAGAAGTGTTTCTAAAGCATAGCGCATCAACGCCAGTACCAAGGCATCGGACATAGCCGTCCTCCTTAGTTTATTAACAGATCGTCATAACAGACTCTTCACAAGCGAACTGATAATCAGGTGCCAACCATCCACCATTACAAAGAGAAGCAATTTTAGTGGTGTTGATACGATCACAGGTGGCAGTTGCATCATACCCATCGATAACAACACAGAAGAGACGGCCAGATCGATTACCAGAAAAGGAATAAAGAGTACAAAACCTATCTGAAAGGCTGTTTTCAGTTCTGAAATCATATAGGCCGGCACCAGCGATGAGAAACTTACCTCTTCGGCTCTACGAGGGCGTGGCGCACCAGAAAGACGCACAAAAAATGCTAGATCGCGTTCACGAGTGTGTTTAAGCATAAAAGCTCGTAATGGTACTACTGCTCGTTGAAGCGATTCATTAAAACCGATCTGCTGGGCAATCAGCGGTTGTAAGGCTTCATTATTGATACGTACTGCTACGGGCGACATAATAAATATTGTTAGAAAGAGTGCTAGACCAATGAGCACTTGATTGTTGGGAGTCTCTTGTGTGCCAATAGCCTGTCGTAAAAAATGGAAGACTACAATCAAGCGGGTAAAACAGGTCATCGAGATCAGGATAGCAGGAATAAAGCTTAGTAAAGTTAGTAGCAGAATAATCTGTACAGGCAGAGATGTGCTAGTAGATGTTTGTGCTGCTTGAGATATTATAGATGGTAATGTCGTTGATGTTGTGGAAGCATTAATAGGATCTGCCAAAGCAAATATATAAGTAATCATGCTTGTGTTGCTCCCATTTCTCCTTGCTGATTATTTCTCCCACTTATGTGAAGAGTCATAGGCTGTTTGTGCAGCCGTCAATTCTTCATCGAAGCGATCTGCTTCACCAGTCAGCAATACTTCAGCGACAGAGCGGTTCACTGGTTCTAAAGCTGTCGTATCAGCAGCACTCTCTGTCTCATTGCTAGCTAACACATTTATTGATGTAGGTGTCGAGCCGATCAGAAGAGTTTTTCCTCCAAATCGTACTACTGTTAATGCACGACGATCTCCAATCGGTATGGTTGTTAAGATTGACAATGGCGCATCTGCTGATTGTGTGCCAAAACGGGCTCCTCCATAACGTTTGAGACACCACATTGCTACAATTAGCAGGCCGATAATCAGTGCTAGTGAGCCACCTGTGCGAGCGACGATCGCCAGACCACTGGCCTGATCGTGATTAGTGTTCAATCGATCTTCACTCATAAATGGCAGTCGATCATCACTCTCAGTAACAGGCGCAGTAGCCTGTTGATCCGACGTACTACCATTTACACTCTCTTCGGGTGTTGATTGTGCTGCCACTGGCGAGAGCGAGAACCCGACCGTAATCGCTATCGCCATAATGACTGTTATTGCACGAATCTGGCAGAACCTCATCTACTGCTCACTTTCTCACTACCAGTTTTTTCATAGGTCTAATATTTCTGTTTAGGCGTAGTTACTTCGCTCAGTCGTACACCAGTACGATCTTCTATGGTAATTATTTCACCGCGTGCGATACATTGATCGCCAGCAATTACGTCTACACCTTCGCCAGTCGAGCGTGGGAGCTGTATGACAGTCTCTGCTTCGATTGCCAGGATATCTGCTACTGTCATTTTAGTTCGTCCTAGCTCAATGGTTATCGGTATAAAAAGATCGAGAAAATCTTGCCAGGCTTTAATATCAGCGGCATTGATAGAGACTATATCTTGCAGGTTAGAATCATTCATAAGCTCTCAGCGCTGTATGATCAGTTCAGTAATATAGATTGCCTGTACTTGTGGCTCTTTAGCTGCTTGTCTTACTGCTTTGAGCAGTTCCTTACGTAAAGCTATTTTTCCTTCTAAACTGAGAATCTCATTTGAGGTCTTAGTCATCAGCACTGCCAGCAGTGCATTACGCACTCTTGAGATAAAGACCTGATCCGGTTTCTCTCCCTCTCCACCTTCGACAATGCCTAAACTCAGACTCAGACGTAAAAACCGATTTGCATCCTGATCAGCCAGATTTAATACAAATGGTTGCAGTTCAATCACACGCTTAACATTATTATCTTTAGGTAAGAGGGCCAGCATATTAACTTTATTCTTATCTCTCTTCTTATCGGTCGATTCTGATTCTGATTCTGATTCTGATTCTGAATCCTCTGAATCTTCTGAATCTTCTGAATCTTCTGAGTTATTCTCTTCGCTAGTCTCAGCATCAGCATTCTCTGCATCCTTCGACTTTGCTTTTTCATCTTTGCTAGCCGTTGATTTAGCCTTTACCGTCTGAAAGTAGT
>JBFLVQ010000222.1:0-3713 GCA_040758525.1 Acidobacteriota bacterium | reverse complement strand
TCTGAATCTTCTGAATCTTCTGAGTTATTCTCTTCGCTAGTCTCAGCATCAGCATTCTCTGCATCCTTCGACTTTGCTTTTTCATCTTTGCTAGCCGTTGATTTAGCCTTTACCGTCTGAAAGTAGTAGAAGCTGCCTGCGCCGCCTGCCATCAATGCAGCAATGGCAATCACAATCATCAACAGCTTGCTTTTGCCTGCAGGACTTGGCGTAGCTGTTCCAGATGGCCCATTAGGACCCCCTGTTTCCGGTTTTTCTGCTTTTTCCACTTTTTCTGACATAATAACCTTCCTTACCTAGAGCAATCTTTGTGCCGTCGGAGATCGATATTAATTTGTAAGCAATATAGAGACTTAGCAGGGTTAGCCAGATGCAGAAAGAACTATATTTGTAATTAACCGACGACAGTTCGACAGAGCTTATCGTGTTTTTGACACTTTAACTTTTAGATACGCTTATCGCAGGCAATAGATGACGCCTGGTGGTCCGAATAAGCGCGTAAATTCCTTTGTGTACGATCTAGGCGCAAGGTCTCTTTCAGCCCTTCTGTATGTGCGGCAAGCAAAAGTGGCCGAGTAGTGTCATCTTGGCGTTTGATCTCAGCCACTAGTGCTGCTGTTTGTGCTGCCACATTACTACTTAATGCTGGCTCAATGGTCGTGCCCAGGCTGGCACGCAATTCTGCTAATTGACGATGATAGACCTCCAACCGTTCTCCTAATGTAGCCCGTTGATTAACTACCGCCAGCAGTTGTTCAAAATCTCGTTTCTCTACTGCCAGTGTCTCGTTACGCGCAAGCGCTAGTAGAGCCTCTAGATCGCTACACTGCGCAACCAATATTTCCATTACCGATTCTATCCGCGCATCAGAAGGGTTGGTAGGCATATACTTGAAATCTTCTCCTAGCACTGTGCCACTATTTTGCTGGTAGGGCAGCTGCATTGATTGCCCAGGCTTCACATACCGGTACTAACAGATCTGCGGCGCGTCGTACCTGTCCAGCATCCAATTGCAGACTGGCCTTTAGCACCATTGTCATAATAGTAGTGTAGAAAATATCTAATGTCTGTGCGACCTCAGCACCGTGCTGATAATCCAGTATTGACTGTAGGTAATTCAATATGTCTAGTGCTCTATCGATATGCTCAGCTTTTGCATTGATATCTTTAGCTTCGATATCCGTTGCTGCTAGTCGTAAGAACTTGATTGCTCCATCATAGAGCATAACTATCTGTTGCAATCGATTAGTCTCCAGATTAGAAACCTTGTTATATAAAGAGGCCGCTTTTGAACTCCCGTACATACTGTATCCTCAACCTTAACTTAATCTATATGTTGTTATTAAACATATCGGCAGATAGCAAAAGGACTTTAGTCCCGCAGTTAACTCTTTGTGCTTGGCTCAAGAGATTTAAGAACATTAGATAGAGCAGTATTTTGTCCATTGAGTTGACCGATTGCCGCATCGGCAATGGCAAACTGTCGGCTGAGGGAGGTGCGAAGCGCATTAAGACGCGCTTGTTGCGCAGCAATACTTTTATCAATTCTTGTCACAGAAGCATCAAATCCACTTATTGTCGATGTTACATTGTCACTGAGGCCACTACCGATCTTATCAATACTGTTTGCCAAGCCACTATTGCCCTCTGCAGCGCCGGAAAAAAGCGCCTGTACATCGCTCAGCGCATTACGTAGTTTGTCGGTAAAGAGAGTTTGATCTATCGCTAGTTTTCCTTCTTTGTTGCGACTAATACCAATTTGACTAAATTGGCTAAAGGTGCCGCCTGATGTAGGGGCAGCAGCATCGACAGCATTACGTAGCTCTGCTTGTACTGTACGTAATATTGAATCACTGGCCAATATTCCCGTTGGCTTCCCTTGCGCATCAGCTTTGAATTGTGAGTTAATAAACTCTTGTAGATCGTTGAAAGTTCCGACAAAGCTATCAATTTTGCTTCTCAGCGTAGCACTATTGTTGGAGATAGTAATATCTGTACTGCCTGTTGATTGTAAGTTAAGAGTAACACCAGTCACGGCATCAGAGACCGTATTGCTTGAGCGAGTTATTTCCAGACCATTGATCTTTAATGATGCATTTAGATCGCTAGTAAGCCCGCTATTAGGGTTAAGCGTACGTAGGTTAATACTGGCGGCGGTACCTGTGCTGGTAGTTTCAACAAGTTCGACGCGTCCAGCCGCACCAGTCTCAGCAGAAGTAAGTACTAGTTGTTGTTGGCTGCCATCACCAGTCAAATCAATAATGGAAGCGGTTATACCAGCCTTAGCACCATTAATTGCATCCCGCAAACCTGTGAGAGTGTTATTGGTCGAATCTATCGTAATAGCTGTCCCACTACTTGCGCCACCTTTACGTAGTTCAAATGTCGCGCTAGTTGCGCCATCAGCAAGAACGGTTGCTTGTGCTGATGTATAGCTGCGTGAGGCTTGTGTAAGTTTGCTAGCCAGTCTGACAACTTGTAGGTTAATTGTGCCCACCGCTGCCGTATCGCTAGCAGTTGCATTGGCAACTGTCGTAGCGCTGCTGCTGGTCGATTTACCAGTAGCAATGGTTCGATCTGTGAGTACACTAGTGGCTTCCTTAAATGCGATCAGTTTAGTGTTAAGTTGTCTAAGTGCATCGGCGCGACCACGTAGTTCTGATTGTTTAGTTGTCAGTTGTCTGAGTGGACGACTGCGCGCAGCAATGATTGCGTCAGTAATTACTCCGAAATCAATACCGCTACCTACACCGCTAAAGTTCGTCGCATTTACCATAGAGTGTCCTCTTCTTAGATACGTTGATCAACAACCAGGCCCTTCAATTTACTGAGGGAAGCAGATAGGCGTAGCATCGCTTCGCTAGGAATCTGGCGTAAAATCTGTCCATTACTCTGATCAATGAGCTCGATTACCATTGTCTTACTGGCTTCGTCTTGAGTGAATTTAAGCGATATTCCTACTGGCTCGATAACCTGATTAAGTGTTCCCAATGCTTGTTCAATCTCTTCTGGAGCTTGAGATCTATTCTCTGCAGGTGGTTGAGTTTGGGGTTGAGATTGAGTTTGCGCAGGACTTTCTCCTCGCACAGGCAATCTATTTTCTGACAATGTCTTGTTGACAGATGTTATTTGCACCACACTAGCTAATTCGCTAAACATTTATCACCTTCCCATTCTCTCGCCTAAGAGCGGGTTAAAAAGATGTATGCGGCCTCGACGTTGTGGGTCGAGACCGCCCCCATTGACCATTGCCTATGGGGCTTCTGCAAATAAGTCTTGCTACTATCGTAGTAGCGATAACAGCGCTTGGCTCGACTGATTAGCCTGTGCCAGCGCCGCCACACCAGCCTGTTGCAATGTGGACAGACGCGCTAGGTTAGAAGCTTCTGAGGCTACATCAGCATCACGAATGGCAGATTCGGCTGCCTGGAAACTGGCTAGCTGAGAGGTAGCCAGATCGATTGCCTGGGCCAGATTGTTTTGACCTGTACCGACTCTGCCTTGCACTGTTCCTAATGAGGCGACCGCAGCTTTAATTGCTTGTAAGGCAGATTGAGCACCTGCTGCGCCTCCTGTAAGAGTTGCACCACTGGCTGCTGTTGGTGATTGCAATGCATCAATATTGTTGGTTGCCGCAGTATTACCAGCCGTACTAGAGATCGCCACATTGAAGTTCTTCAACGAGACAAAAGCTACTTCTGAACCATCTGCTT
>JBFLVQ010000221.1:0-12953 GCA_040758525.1 Acidobacteriota bacterium | reverse complement strand
TGCGTGCTGATAGTCCCAGTATCTGCTCTTTCCCTCTCTCCTCTGCTTGCTCTGCTACATTTGCTGGCCCTTCCTCTACTATCACGTGTGCATTTGTCCCTCCAAATCCAAACGAACTTATCCCTGCTAAAGCTGGTCTACTTGTCTGTGGCCAGGCCGAGAGACTATCTTGCACACGTAATTGCAAAGCTTGAAAAGGTATATAAGGATTGGGAGTATGAAAATGTAGATTGGGTGGAATCTCTTTATGTTTAAGTGCAAGAGCAACCTTTATCAGGCCAGCGATTCCAGCAGCAGCTTCTAGATGACCTATATTGGTTTTTACTGATCCTATCGCACAGTAGCTACCTGTAGGCCGATCTTTTGAAACTACTTCTCCTAACGCTTTTGCTTCAATAGGATCACCTAATAGTGTGCCAGTACCATGAGTTTCAATATATTGAACCTCTGCTGGTGAAATACCGGCGTTTTGGTAGGCTTCTTGTAATACTGCGATCTGAGCGCGCCGGTTAGGAGCCATTAATCCATTGGTGCGTCCATCTTGGTTTACTGCGCTACCACGAATCACTGCATAAATATGGTCATTATCGGCCAAAGCCTCTGTTAATGGTTTTAGTACTACAATACCGACGCCTTCACTGCGTACAAAACCATTCGCACCAGCATCAAAAGCTTTACAATGACCATCTGGAGACATAGCCCCTGCTTTGGTAAAGTTGATTGCCCCTACAGGCAATATTATCAAATTAACTCCCCCTGCTAACGCTAGCGTAGACTCGCCTGCTGATAAACTTAGGCAAGCCAAATGAACTGCCACCAATGAAGATGAACAAGCTGTATCTATTGCTATGCTAGGCCCACGTAGATCAAGCTGGTAAGAGATACGATTGGCAACAATGCTAGCGGCACTTCCCGTACCAACATAAGCATCGATCTGCTCAGGAGCGCCCCATTGTAGATGACCATAATCTCCGCTAGAGACTCCCATAAATACACTGATACGCTTACCCGACAATTGCTCGGATGTTTGTCCAGCATCTTCTAAAGCTTCCCAAGCGACTTCTAACGATAATCGTTGTTGCGGATCCATGCGTACCGCTTCTGTGGGGGTTATACCAAAGAATTGGGGATCGAATTTATCTATGCCTTCAATAAAACCGCCCCACTTGGTATTCATTTTTGCTGGTTTAGCAGTATCTAAGTCATAGAAAGCATTTGCTTCCCAACGATCTGAGGGCACTTCGGTTATTGCATCTATACCATTTCTCAATAACTGCCAAAATTGACTAGGACCTTGTGCAGAAGGAAAACGGCATCCGATACCTATTATGGCTACAAGCTTCATAACAAGTTTGCATTCTTCTTAAAGGATTGATCTCAGTTGCAAACAGTTTGTGGACGGAAAGCAACTGGTAGAGTCTTCAAACCACGTAAAAGAATAGTTTCACGCCATTCTGGCTTCTCAGTGGTTAGTTTTATATAAGGAAATCTTTTAATGAGTGTATTAATAGCAATCTGTCCTTGGGCACGTGCTAGTAATGCTCCCAGACAATAATGTGTACCATGACTAAAAGCAAGATGACGGTTATCCTGTCGGGTTATATCAAGGCTATCAGGATCAGGAAATTGAGATGGATCTCGATTTGCTGCTCCCAAGCAGAGGATTACTTGTTGACCTTGCTGTATTGTTTTACCGCCAATCTCAACATCTTCCAATGCCATTCTATAAGTGAATTGAACAGGACTTTCATAACGTAACAGCTCTTCCACTGCACTCTGTATTAACAGAGGATTATTCTTAAGTGTGATTAACTGCTCAGGATGCTTAAGTAGAGCATACATGCTATTACCGATAAGATTAACCGTTGTCTCATGGCCAGCGACAAAGAGCATTATTGAAGTAGCAATAATCTCGCTTTCTGTTAATCGGTCATGTTGTTCTTCGGCAATAATAAGTTTACTAAGCAGATCAGAGCAACTAACATTACGACGCTGGGCAATAATCCTACGGAAATAATCGGTAAATTCCAGCACAACCTGGTTGATACGTTCAAACACCTTTAGCGACATCAATGGATCAAAAGAGGGTAACAATTCATAGGACCATTGTTTTAATTTGTCACAATCTTCGACAGGCAAACCTAACATCTCGGCAATTACAATAATTGGTAATGGATAGGCAAGGTCTCCAATAATATCAATAGTATCGGCGGATTGGGAACTTTCAATTAACTCATTCATAATCTGTTGTATGCGTGGACGTAGGCTCTCTACTACTTGAGGAGTAAACGCTTTACTTATCAGGCTCCGTAATCTGGTATGATCGGGTGGATCAAGAAAGAGCATCCATTTGCTGTGGAAATTAGCCAGTAAGCTGCTATGGCCCTGCTTTTGTCGAAAGTAACGGGCCTGATATCCATTCCATTTACGGGTGTCAGCACTAAATCTAGTATCACGTAAAACTGCCCATACATCCGCATAACGGCTGAGTACCCATACCCCTAAAGTACTCCAGTGTACGGGGTCTAGGATACGTAAATTATTATAGTGAGGGTATGGATTTTGACGGAACTGGGGAAGAAACGGGTTAAACATTACTCCCCTGGCTGCCATTTTATCAATCTCCTTTTTGCATGCCAACCTCAGCAGGACTACAGAGATTACACTGCTCCCAAAGGTACTCGACCAAACCCTCCACGGTCGGATAATCCCAAAACAGCATAGGGTCAAGTGTTAGTCCTAATTTCTCCTCCATCTTTCCAGTAAGGCCGACTGCTGTAGCTGAATCCAATCCGTAACTAGCAAGCGGTTGCTGTGTATCTATCTCTTCGGGATCTATATTTAACGAAATCGCAAGCTGAGAAATTAACCAGGCTTGCAGACTACTAACGGTCATTAATTTCAAATGCCTCTCCTTAAAGTACAGTTGCATTTGTTGCTCCTTGAATGACTAATCTATCGAGAATAACCTATCTTTAACCTCCCCACCGAGATTTCCATTAGCGCTTGCCTACTAAAAGTAATAGCTACAACTTTAGTTATAGTTAAGGTAGTAATCTCCTTAACGATCTACTAATAGCTTTTAACGAAAAGACAGCCTCTCAATTATTTTGCAATTACCTTTAAAGCGTTAGCAAGATAGTTAGCACAACAGTTACGTCGCTGAACTTTACCGCTGGTTGTTTTAGAAATGCTTCCTGCTTTAAGTAAACACACATCATAAACCTGTAGATCAAAATGGTCAGCGATTGCCCGTCGAATTGCAGTAACCACCTCTTTCAGGTTTAAGGATGTAGACTGCTGCTTTTGACAAACCGCTTCGGATTGTAGATGCTGCCTTTCCGAGAGATGTTTTTCTTTATATTGATTATGGGAAAAGTTCCGACCTAGATCATTCGAATAATAGCGGCGCTCTACTTCAGCCACAACAATCAATCGCTCTTCATCATTGAGATCAACAGAAAATGCCGCACTAGCATTAGCTCTTAAGGACGGATGACTCTGTTCAACTACCCATTCAATATCTTGTGGATAGTAGTTTTTCCCTCTTATTATCAGAATATCTTTCACACGCCCAGTAATACATAGCTCTCCATCTTTTATAAAACCCAGATCCCCAGTACGTAAAAATGGACCTTCACCATTTGCCAGATATGCCTGAAAGATCTCTTTATTCTCTAGTGACCGGTTCAAATATCCTTGTGCAACACTGGCGCTATAGATCCAGATCTCCCCAATTTGATTAGTGGAACAGATTGTCGCGGATTCCGGTTCAACAATAATAACCTTATGCTCGCTACTAACCTTACCACAAGCAACAAGCCTTTTGGCATTTGCGCTATTGGGTGCTACCTCAATAACCCTATGTTGTTCTATCGCCAACTTATCTAATGTGTATATTAAAGGTGCATCGCCACTATGTCCACCAGAAATAAACAATGTGGCTTCGGCAAGTCCATAACATGGATAGAAAGACTGCCAGCGGAAACCACAACTTTGAAAGGTTTCTGCAAAGCGTTTCAACGTTTGATAACGAACCGGTTCAGATCCACTCAATGCCTGTTGCCAACTGCTTAGATCCAAGCTCTCACACTGTTCGGAAGTAATATTGCGGACACAAAGCTCATAGGCAAAATTGGGCGCAGCACTAGTAGTAGCCTGATATTTGGTAATAGTTTTTAACCATCTGTATGGCCTTTGTAAGAAAGCCAGCGGTGACATCAGTATACAGCGACTACCAGCATACAAAGGTTGAATTACATTACCAATAAGCCCCATATCATGATAAAAAGGCAACCAGCCTACCACAATCGATTCAGAATTCTGATGGAATGCTAATTGGATCAGTTTCTCGTTATGCAAAAGGTTTCTATGGCTGATCATTACCCCTTTAGGATCAGCTGTAGATCCAGAGGTATATTGAATAAAAGCCAATTGATTACTATTAATATCAGGCTTTTGCCATTGCAGATAAATATCTGCAGCAAGCGTATCCGTAGCTATCCACGGTAATGGGGGAAGCTGTTGCTCCGTAAGAGCAGCCTCTGCTGCCTGTTTAACTCGTAAGGTAGTGAGTACCAAACTTGGTTGTGCATCCTTGATTAAGGCTTGTAATTTTGCTATCGAGCTAGCAAAGCGTGCTGGGTGCGGAGGGTAGAAAGGAATAGCAACACTTGCGCTATAAAAACAACCAAATAAGGCAGCGATAAATTCTAGTCCTGGTTGGTAAAGTAACAATACTCGTCCTTGAGCAAGATTTTCTTGTTGCAGGCAGGCAGCAATAACACGCGCTTGCTGATCTAATTGGCCAAAAGTAAGTGTGCTTTCTTCTACTTCTCCATTAGCCAAAAAGGTATAGGCTAGTCGTTTCGCACTACTAACAGCTCTATATTGAAGTAGCTCTACTATTGTAGCAAATTCAGCCAACAAAACATTCCACCCTGAAAACAATTGATACCTTGCTGGCAATTAGCCATATTAATAACTTATGAGACTGGTAAAAGGATAGATAAGTATAAGCAAAATGGTTGTTTATGTAAAGCCCAGAGGATTTAAAGAAACGGTCAAGATCAATACTTTAGTATTTGATCTGTATCGAGTAGGCTTCGATCAGTTTTCTCTCACTCTTATCCAAACCATAGAGCTTGATTCGATATTGTCCAGCAGGAAAGAGTCTGCGTGGCAGTGTAATAGTAAAAGGATTAAGCTGATTCTGCCTTACTCTGTTATCTTGCCAGACGATTTTGTTAATTCTATCCATTATCTCTATAGCATAGTAGGAATCTACCTGTTCCTGTCTAGTATTTAGAATCAATGTGCAGAAATTAGTGCCGATAGGCACCTTGATTATTGCAGTAGAATCACCACTACCACGTATGGCACTGCTTGGATCTAGATCGACAATAGGAACATTTACTTGTGGCTGAGAAAGCTCCTCTATCACCTTGCGCTGCTCCGCTAGTTGAGTTTCATACTCCTCGGTGTGTACTGGCTTTGCTGCTAACTCTTGTCGTGTTACAGTGAGTGTCTCCTCTACTGCAGCAATCCTACGATCCCGCTCCGCTATCTCTGCATTGTATCGTGCTACCTCTTGCTGATGCTCTCGCCTCAGCCACTGCAGCATTACCCCTAGACTAATGCTGACAATCAACAATGTCGCGGCTACCCCATAGAGCACTCGCACCGATACCAATGCTCGTCGCGCTGGCATCGCTACTATCGATGCCGATGGCTCTTCGCTCGCCTCTACTAGAGTCTCCGACCAAGGCTTGAGCGTGCGCGCTAATCGATACTCTTGTGTGCACTCTAGACACTCCAGCATATGCTCTGCTACTTGCTCTCGCTCTGCCTCGCTCAATTGATTGCTGGCAGCTCTATATAGCTGCTCTGCACTCAGACATTGCTGCCGTTGCTCAGCTCTGCGTGTCGTCTGCTGCTGATAGAGCTGCTTCATCTCCTCTTCAGTCAATCTCATACTCCACCCCTTCAGCCCGCAGTTGCTGTCGCAATTCCTGCAATCCTCGATATAACAGATTGCGTGCCTTCGGCTCACTCCATCCCAATAGGTCTGCAATCTCCTGTATCGTCAGCCCTTCCAGATACAACCCGACGGCTCGGCGTCGCTCAACTGGAAGTCGATTCAGTGATGCTTTAACCTTATCAATAAGAATTTGGCGTTCAGCTACCCGGTCTGGTGTCTGATCTGATTTAATCGCCCCTGACAACACTGTCCCTTCCTCTACCCTATCCTCTTCTACCTGACACAACTGGTCCTCGCGTCTGGCTTTCACCCTACGTATTGCATCTATGGTAGTTGTCACGGCGATTCTATAGATATAAGACGCAAGGTCTATGATTTTCCTCTCACTTTGTAGTGCTCGCCACAGCCGTAAGCGTGCTTCTTGCTCGATATCATCAAAATGAAGTCCTAAATCCTTGGGGCAGATCTGTATAATGGTGTTACGCAAAAATTCACCATATTTCTCGACCACTGCATTAAACTCTATCTCGGTCTGCGTAATTGGCAATTTACTATACATATCTTCGCCTGCATGAGAATAATTTCTCAGTTTCTATGTTTTACTCCCCCCAACAAAAGTTTATTATGGTTCTGAAGTTAAGTAAAGTTTTGGATTTAAGCATTACCAAAAGAGTTGCCTTTTCAAAAGATCAAGATTCTTATTACGTAATGGCATAGTGAGAGTAATTTTCTAAAACCTATGTCTTACTCTTCAGAACTGAAGACTCAATACAATTCTTATGTTAGGTAAAGGAGAACCAAGTTGCTGAGTCTATAAATTTACCTTTTCTCTTTTTTTCCTCTACCTTTCCACTATTATTTTCTCCCAAAGATGCGGGTAATAGATAGGCTTACTATGCTAGGGATCTCTTTACTGCTAATGGTATGGTTTCTTGCCTCTCTACACAGCTCAAAAATTTTCCGGACAAATGAGCGCATTTTTTCAGATATTGCGCGTTAAATAGTTAGAGATATATGGTAGACCAGCTTTTATAGATTGAATGGATAATGGTAGAAATATATCAGAATGGGACTATGAATATAAGACTACCTGTCAAAATATGGAGGGTTTTTATTTGAGCTAGGAGAGTAACGGCTTTCTTGAGGTCCCCACTAATATACTCAAGATAGGTCGGGTCGGCATTATTGATTCGGTCTATCTTGATATATATCTCACGGAAATCTGCCCCTTCATCTCGGTTTACCAATAAACCCATTTACACCTTTATGGTGTGTAAAAGTATCGAAAGGAGTTACTAGGCTCGTTAGAGAGTTAGTGTTGACTAATCTACTATTGAGCTGATCAAGATTAATTAGTAGCTGCAATGAGAAGATGAAAAGCCCCCTGCTGCAACAGGAGGCCTTTTGTTAAACCCCAAACTTATTAGCGCACCAGGAAGGGCACACTAAGCTGGTTGTTTAAGCGAAGGCAGTTTAGCAAGCCTATTGCCTCGGTGCAATAGGAGATTTATGCTCAAAGCCACCAAGGGCTTGGCTGCCTTATTGTGTCTAATTTTATCCTCCTTTTCACAAATCATTCCGCTTCAGCAAAGCTCGCTATCAAATAGATCTACAGTGATTGCCAAGCCTGCCGGGCTAACTAATCAAGCAATCCCACCTAATATCATCTTTTTTCTCACCGATGATCTAGATGCTCAATCGATATCTTTTATGCCTAATCTAATGACGCTACTGGTTAAAGAAGGCACCTCGTTCTCCAACTTTTTTACTGGACTGTCTGTCTGTTGCCCTTCCCGTGCAACCATTCTGCGCGGACAATATGCCCATAACCATGGGATATTAGCTAACAAGCCTCCCAATGGAGGATTTCTGAAGTTTCGTGATAATCAATTGGAGAGTTCTACTATTGCCACTTGGTTACAATCGGCAGGATATGAAACTGTCTTAATCGGCAAATACCTTAATGGATATCCAGATAATAATCCATTATACATTCCTGTTGGCTGGAATGAATGGTATAGCCGCGTGTCGAGCGAAAAAGTTTCTCCTGGAAATGATCCAAATGAAGATACCGTGCCTCGTTATTTCAACTATAAGTTGAATGAGAATGGCAGGATTGTCTCTTATGGAAATAATCCAGAAGAATATCTAACAGATGTGGAAGGTCAAAAAGCACTCGACTTCCTACAACGCGCTGCTGGCAAGAATAAACCCTTTTTTATGTATCTATCCGTGAATGCTCCGCATAAACCTGAGATCCCAGCGCCGCGCCATCGTAATGCCTTTAGAGAAGTAAAGACATCCCCACGCACAGCCGCTTTCAATGAGCAGGATGTTAGCGATAAACCATCTTGGATACGTAATCTGCCATTATTAAACAGCAAACAGATAAAGCGTATGGATCGCGTCTATCGTAGACGCTTACAGATGTTACTATCAGTCGATGAATTGTTGGGAAATCTTATTAATAGGTTGACTACCACCGGTCAATTGGCAAACACCTATATCTTTTTTACCTCTGACAATGGCTATCACTTAGGACAGCATCGTCTACTCAGAGGTAAAACCACCCTCTATGAAGAGGATGTACATGTACCGATGATTGTTCGTGGCCCTGATGTACGCGCTGGTCAGTTAGTAGAAGAGTTAGCTGGTAATGTTGATCTAGCACCAACATTTGCCGAATTGGCAAATATAACAACACCATCTTTTGTTGATGGCCGTTCATTGTTGCCATTGTTAAAAAATGGTTCTAACAGCCTAGCTAAATGGCGGGAGAGTTTTCTGCTAGAACGTTTCTTTCCCATTGAAAGCCAGGGTAAAGGCTTACACACGAGAGTCTACAAATATGTTGAATATACTAATGGTGAGCGTGAACTGTATGACTTAAAAAAGGATCCCCAAGAACTCAATAATGTCTTTCCACAGACTGATAGAGCACTAATCAACGAATTATCCGTACGCTTAAGGAGATTGAGTAATTGCAAAGGAGTGGATTGTCGTAGCGCCGAAGAAGAACCACTGCTTGCTGATAGATAAACCCGCTAGATAAATCATAAATGGCACAGAGCAACATTAGCTACAATATTTTATCGCTCTGTGCCTTCGCTAGGTTATTTTTTCAGTTCTATTATCAGCAATCGCAAAGGCGTTTTTCCTACATTTGTTAACTGCCAATTGCCTTCCTTGTGAAATTGTGTCGTATCTGCAGCTATTTCCAGGATCGCTTTTTTACCATCTGGTTGTTGCAATTCTGCCAAACCATTATCCAACCAGACAGATACAAATGGATTAGACATTGATGGATTTATCGTCATATCTGCAACAATGGTAGCATCAAAAGCGCTCACACGACCGTTATTCAATACTGTCTTAAAAGGCTCAGATAGCGAGGCGGCTTTTTTGCCATCTACTATTGCGCTAAGAGGTTTCTTCAATTCGATCTGGAAAGCAGTAAAAGTAGTGGTGCCGATCTGTTCCATACTATGCGTGACTTGGGGAGCAAAGACGATATCACCCCTTTTTAAGGAAGGCGGAGTTTGACTAATCTTTCCATCCGCTTCGGTATGACGCACAATACTAGGCGAAAGTATTACAACAACACTATCAGGATGATTATGGGTAGGAGTTTTATTACCAGGCGGCACATTGATTTTGATAATACGAATATCTTGATTCTCAAACTGTAGCTTATAATCGTTAGGCGAAACCTTTACAACATCCTGAGCTTTGCTGACAATTGCCAGCGTAGCACAACATAATAGAATTAGAATACTCTTCCTCAAATCGCCTCCTCTAGCGCTGCTAGGTAATTTTAAGAGGCCGCTACGATAGAGCGTAGCGGCCTTAATCGCTAAAAATGATTAGAAGATCAGCCGGAAGCCAATCTGGAATTGACGTGGAGAGAATGAGCCACGATGACGGGATTGCGGCGAAATGAATCGCCCATCCTCTTGTGGAGGAAGACTGAACCGTCCCAGTGGATCAGGCGGAAATACCCGTGCAACATCACTGATATTGACACGGTTGAAGAGATTGAAGACCTCGAAAATACCTTGAATGCGCACACGCTCATTAACATTAACGGTACGTGTCAAGCGTAGATCAACATTGGCAAATCCAGGTGTGATACCAGCATTACGTGCTATTGACAGTGGCCGATCCCCCTGTCCATTATCACCGTTGAGATTCAGATCGACACCAGCAAGCAGATTGTAAGGTCGACCTGATTCCAGACTAACAATAGTTGAGAGTTGGAAATCCCGTAGTAGCGGATTTTGTGTATAACTGAGTTCCCAAGTTCCTGAGAGTGTAAATCTGTTACGCACATCTTGAATCGACAGTCCCCGCTCACCAAGCAGATTAAGCGGATCATTAAACTCCTGTACAGTAGCACGGAAATCGGTGACATTGTCGATACTCTTAGAGAATGTGTAGTGTGCTAACAGACCAACGCGTTTGGTGAATCGACGATTGAAAGAGAGCGTCAAGGCATGGTAATAGCTGTCGAAGATTGATTCATTTTCGAAAACATTACCACGTGTAGGATCAACACGCCCTGTTAACGCACTCAATCCTGGATTGCCTCGTATAGGGCGTACAATAGGATTGATGTTGCGTTGCGCAAAGAGTTTCAAACCACGCACATAATCGTAGGTGATCGATACTGCTGTATCATTGTTGATAAAGTAGTCAATCCCTAGTGTCGCTTGCTGTGTGTAGCTATTGCGAAAATCAGGCTGGTTTTGGAAAGTCTGACTTAATTGGGGAACGAATCTGATACTCGACGGTATCGAAGTCGTTTCCGGAAAACGGCGTCCTGGTTGATTAAAGGCCAATATTGAGAGCGGGAATGGCAACACCGCAATATTGTAGGAGTTGGAAAGAAATGTTTGAGTAATCTGCACCGCTCCCAATACTGGTCCACCAAAGAAGAGACCATAGGCACCACGAACATTAATATTCTCCTTAGGGCGATAAGAGAACGCCACACGAGGGCTTAGGTTGCCATCGTTCTTAGGCTGAAATTTCACCCTAACAAGATCGTAGCGTGTACCAAGTTTAAGCAGTAGGTTGGGTTTTAGCTTTATATCATCCTGTACAAACGCAGACAGGAATTTGATATTGAAAGCCAAATTAGTTACGCCAAACCCCTGCATAAAATTGACCGGGATCGGCAAGTTTGCCAAGGGCTGACCATTAATGGGCAACGATTGCCCAAACATATTTAGGAAATCGCGCTGCTGTGCAGTACGTAAAGAAGGATCGAAGGCTTGCAAACCGGAAAGCACTGGCGCATTAGGATCGCCTGTGATTGGTCGGAAGTCGATCGGCGCAAATACCGCCTGCCCTCTAACAAAAACTGGCAAGTTATTGTCATCAGGGAAATCTATATAACTGAAGTCAACACCAAACTTGAGTTGATTGCGCCCACGCGTGAGTGTGACATTATCAATGATCTGATAGATGTTCTCAAGGCGAAGCTGCGATAAGAGAACCGCACGACCAAAGATCACTCCGCCTTCCGGAGCAACCAGACTAACACGTGGACCTTCACCACTGGCAATACCAAACTGTTTGCGACGACTGTACTGAAAACGCGTCTCATTGACTAGCCCTAGACCAGTATTTACGTAAGTGTTGTTTGCTGCGATTGTGTTGTCATCTAGTCGTTGCACACCACCAGCGTCTTCTCCTATTAACGCTCCGAAGGTTTCAAAAGCGCCATCATAAGATCCACCATAGTTGTAACGCACCCAGAGAGTATCATTAGGATTGATACGCGCATCAACACGTCCGAAAACCGATACTGTGCCTTGCGAAAGAGGTATAGGACCATTACGCAGCGCAGTAAACCCTACTCGGTTAGCAGAACGAACCGTAGCATCGCTGATTGTTACAACATTATTTCTATTTATCGAGAGCCTCTCAAAAGAGGTGAAGAAGAATAGTCTGTCTTTCTTGATCGGCCCACCTAGCACACTGCCGAATTGATACTGCTCAAACTGTGGGTCGAAGGTAGCGAAAGCATTACGCGCACTAAGTTCGTCGTTGCGCGTCAAGAAGAACAGATCCCCGTGATATTCGTTGCTACCTGATTTGGTTACTATATTGATCACACCAGCAAGGGCACGGCCAAATTCGGCTGAGTAGTTGTCAGAAACTACTTGGAATTCCTGTACCGCATCCTGACTGAAGGTCTGTCGTACTGCATTAGTAACCATATCGTTGTTATCTAGTCCGTCGATAGTGATATTGTTATAACGAGCGGACTGGCCATTAAAAGAGAGCCCAGAGGTCTGCGCGACACCTTGCGGAGGCAGACGATCGGGCGTGACACGTGCAGAAGTAAGAGCAAAATCGAGAAAGTTACGCCGATTGATTGGCAATCCATCAATTCTTTCACGAGTAATATTGGTGCTATTCTCTGTTCTACCCTCATCAAAACCGCTTGCCGTCACCTCCACGACTTCGGTATTGCCACCAACTTGCATAGTGAAAGAGAACCGTTTGGTAGTGCCTAGTTCTAGCTCTACCCGCAGCGTTTTGGTCTTGAAACCTTCCGCTGATACTATTACTTCATAAGGTCCCGGCGTCAACTGGTTAAGTAGAAATGCCCCACTCTCGTCGGAGACAGCTTCACGTACAAAATTGTTGTTAAGATTTTTTGCCTTAACTACAGCATTGCCAAGCACGGCTGAGGATTCATCCGTAATTATGCCTGTAAGACTAGCAGAAGTGGCACCATTGGACTGCCCCCAGCTTGGACAATAGCTTCCCAAAACTAGCAACACCATTGCTAAGACCAAGCCCCTTACGACCATGCGTACTAATGTATACATACACTCCCCCTTCATGGTTAAGGTCTATTTTTTGTTGATTTATCCCTGAAATCCTTGTGATCTTGGAAAGACAGGAGCACTTTTTTGCAAAGGCAAGGCTATTATAACAAATACTTGTAATGTCTCAATCT
>JBFLVQ010000220.1:0-13005 GCA_040758525.1 Acidobacteriota bacterium | reverse complement strand
AGGTGGTGCAGGCGGGAGCTTAGGGTTTATTGGTGGCAAGCGACCCGGTCAACCTATTAATGGACGAGGTCAATATCCTGGCTACAATTATTTAGATAATCTTTTTCCCAACGTAGCAGGACCTAGAGGTGTAGTTAATGAGCCGAACTGGCCTGATAATATCAGAAGAGTTATTAATAGAGTCAATCGACGTGATCTGATCGCACGATCTGAGCAAGGTTTCAGGATTACCATAGAATCCGAATATAAGGATCATCGTGATCGACTCGCCTCCCGTGCTCGTGCTGAGTGCTTATTGTCTAAAGATGCTTGGAGCACAATCTCCTCACATTCGCCAGGTAACGATTATGCAATAGATTGGTATAACATTAATGAGCGTGGTGTAATCACAGCAGCCTGGTTGATGGGTCGTGTGCGTGCGCCACAAAAAGGCGATGAGTTGGGATGGCCAGAACCGTTTAGCTGGTATTTTGAGGATTCACTAAGAAATTACTATTCTTACATTGCTAAACTAAAGACGGTATCGCCCAATAGAGTAGCATTAGTATTAAGTTTGCCAAACTCTCAAGAGGAGACACTTCAACTTATCATCGACACGGAAAAAGATGTTGTTCTGGAATTACAGAGTCTCAGTAATGGTAGTGTTACAGGTGTTACTACTTATAGCGACTTTATTGAGGTAGGCACGGCTTGGTGGCCACAACAAATAACTTCAAAGAACGCTGAAGGGAAGATTGTTTCAATCAGTAGAATAACAGTTACCGCGTTGGCAAAGGCTGCTTTTGCTGAGATGATGGCAAAAATGTTAGCCATTAAGAAGGATGCTATTCTCTTAGGAGAGGAACCAGCAAAGATTGAGGAAGCTAAGCAAGCGGTGAAAGATGGCAAGGCACGATTTGCCGATCATTGGGCGTTGTTACGCTATTTTGCTGCTTCTCAACAATGGGACAAAGCTGAACCACATCTGCGTACGATTGGTGAGATTGCTACTGGTAAGCATGGGGTAGAGTTAATTCGCTTAGCGGTTTGGCAAGCTAGCCGACGCAATGAAGAGATCAAGAATCTGCTCAAAAAAGCGGTAACACAACTGGTCAAAACTCCTTGTGAAGCAGAATATGGGATTGCCAATCAATTATTGAACTTCTCTGCTGCGCTCAATCAAGGCAATGAGCGACTAGAATTACTGACAACTCTTAAACCTGTCTATCAACGTCAAACCAGTCTCCTTGAACCTTTGCAGGTCTGGGACCAATTTGTTGTACAGGCTTTGCAGAATATGGGCCGTGAAGAAGAGGCTTTTGCCAAACAGCGTGAAATGGCTGAGAGCTATCCATTCAATGTTGGTGTTCAGATAAATTATGCCAGTATGCTGGCAAGCCGTGGTGAAGTCGATCAAGCCGTCAAACATCTCGCTATCGCAGTAGAGAAGAATGGCCCCTGGCTTGAATATGAACTGGGACAATTGAAGTCAACTACTAGCAATATTCTGCAATCAAACTATCGATTTGAAGAGTTCGTTGTCTTCTTGCAAGCTTGGCAACAACAGCAACCACAAACTGTAAATCAATATATTCTTAGCCAATATCTCTCTACCTTGATAATGCTCGATCGTGAGCAAGAGGCTAACAAACTGATTGAGGAGTGGCTGCTTGCTAGTCGCAAAGAGAAGCTTTCTCAGGTGGATAACTATCGACTAGGAGCGGCCATTCAACAGGCATTAGGTCAAGGTTACAATAGGTATACAGATCGCATTGAAGTAAGATTCCTACGCTTGCTTGCTGATACAGCACGCTATTTTATCGATCGTGAAACCACTGACAGTTTTGCCGGCCAGATCTTGCAAAACCATAATTTTATCCGTACAGATATCGGGCGTGCATTACAGTTAGAGCTTTACCGACGTCTGCAATTAGAATGTAACAAGCTTCCTGTTGAGAAAGTAGAAAGATTGGTTAGTTGGCTTAAACCTTATGGTTTTAATAATGATGAGGGGGAGCAGGGCTGGCAAAAGATCCTAGATGAGATCTATTTGCGTTGGGAGAATGAAAGTAACATCAATGCAAAACAGGTATTGGCCAACATTATTCTTTCCTATGGTCGTAATGAGCTAAAGCTAAAATACCACCGCAAGATCTTTGCTACTGCCACTACTCCATTAGATCGATTAGCAGCAACACATACTCTCTTCAATGTCTTGCTTATGGAAAAATGGTCACAGCCGGTGGAAGATGAACTATTACGGTTGCTACCTCAATTAGAGCCCAGCGGCGGTGAAGATCAAGCTTCTGTTGAGAAGTATCTAGACTCTTTAATAATCGCTTTTTATCGACTTGCCGAATGGCTGCCAAAATCGCGTAGTGAAGCAGCTATTGCTGCGTTACCAAATGTTAATGAGATGTCGCGTAGGGAACTAAAAGCAGCCAATGAGCAGGCTCTACGAGAAGCACGCAGTGAATATTTACGCCTCTTTGCTAAGCTTGAGAAAGAGTTTAAGCCAGCAGCTCTACGGCCTTGGATTGCCATTGAGCGAATCTACCTTGCTGTTAAGCTAAGAGTTGATCTTGATAAGATTACTGCCGAGACAGTGGCATTACTTGCTCCCGTGATCGGAGATACCATTAACAAAAAAGCAGATAATATTTTGGTACGCGATCATATACTAGCTGTTCGTTGTATAGCAACTTTGATGTATTTGGCCGCGCTTGAACAGGGTCGTAAAGAGGCTGTTGATGCACTCTTGACGATTATCGATAAAGCCATAGCTGATAATCATGAACTAGTCGATTGGAGATTGACCAAGTACCATTTATTGGTTGCTTTAGATCGTGGCGATGAGGTTGCGGCAGTACTTAAACAGTGGTATGGCGATCAAGGTGAGTTTTCTAAGATACGCTGGGGACGTGGTTATGCCTATATTCTTGCTGAGCGTAATCAACTTAAAGAAGCCGTAAAGGTGTTTGAAGAGATCGAGAAGTTAGATGAGCTATTCTATCAAGACTATCGTATGCTGGCAGATCTATACATAGTGCTAAATCAGCGTAATCAGGAGCGAGAGACAAGAGTCAAGTCTTGGCAGGCAGTAGATGAGAATATTATCTATCGAAATCTCTCTAATGAAATGAACAAGTACCAACGTCGTGGCGAAGATGTGCCATCAGAACTTGATGCAGAAGTACCGATCAAATTGGTTGCGCTCTTACGTAAGGCACAATATCCAGCTAACTATATCTGGTTAGTAACAAGCTACTATCAGAATGTGAAAGATTTTCGACTTTTGGAATGTGTACCAGAGGCAGTAATAGGTCAGTCGGCACAAAAGATCTATCCATTCCTACAACAGTTCAGCAGTATCACTAATCTTGTTCAAGAAGAGGCTACCGTCGATCGTTTAGAGAAGCATCTTTTACAGATTCATGCCAAAGCACATACTGATGTCGATAAGCGTGCTTTGAAATTGTTGGAGTTTATGGTCGAGCGCCGCGCTACTGATCAAGCGAATGGCAGTGGTCCACATGCTGCGGCTGCCTTGCGTGCCTTAAAGGAGGCATACAGAGGGGAATATGCTGAAGGTGAACCAGAGTTAATGGCACAGTTCCTTGCCAGTCAAGGTGCTTTGACTCCAGCAAGCCTTGCTAATGAACAGTTACGACAGTTGAGTGAGCTATATCTAAAAGCCCGTCCAGGTAGCTACACACGTTTTGCTATTGCTGGCCATTTGGCTTCTACTCAGTGGGCCAGCAATAAGCGCGAAGCAGCAATTCGCACACTTACCAGTGCATTAACCGAATATCGTCAGACTAATGGTGGACTCTTACCACAAGGCGCTAACTCAATGCTTAGCACCTACTGTCAATATTTGCAGAATGTCGGCAATTTTGCTGGGGCGGAAAAGGTTTGGCTAGATGAGCTAAAACAACCACATAATGCGCAGCAGATCTACTGGTTGAAGCAGCAACTCTATCAACATTACTATAGTGTGCTAGCTGCTGATGCAGTGGTCTCTTTGGGCAGTCGTGAAGAACTTTATCGCAGTGTACATAAGGCCATTCTAAAAGAGTTGCGTGTACGCACCAATGAATACTATTCTGGTGATCTGATTCGTATACTTTGTGATATCTGGTATCTAGGCGATAAGACTCTACACTATTCTATCGTCAAAGAGGATATTGTTAACTTCGCCTTTCAGAACTTGCCAGCAATTCTTGAGACTTACAATTACCGCAATGGTCAGAATTCTGTTGCTAATGTAGCAACACGTTTGCATGATATTGCTGGTCCGCTTACTGCGCTAGAGTTTCTTATTGTACGGGCTGAACAAGAGCCACATTGGTTGCGTGTGCAAAATCAAGATTTTTGGAACCAACAAGGAGGATATCTAATTGCTCAATACCGTACAGAATCGCGTGCACAAGCTAGCCAATTGGAAAGTCGGCTGCTGAAGCTGGTTCTTAAAGAATTACGCCAAGATCTAGCCACTCTTAGCGGACGTAACCGAAATATTTACTACATCAACAACAGTTATTTCTGGGCAGAGAAACGCAACGAATTTGCCAGTACAGCACATGCTGTGTTAGCAGAAAATATCAGTTCTGAGCAGACCTTGATCTATGTAGCAAACTACTTTTATCATGGACTACACCTTTATCAGGAAGCGATTGATGCGCTTTCTGCGGCTCACCGCAAAGAGTTATTAGGGGTTGAAGGTCGTTATCTGCTCTGTCAATATTTGCATCAACAGAAACATTACAATGAATCTTTACCAATATTGATTAAGCTAGTAGCAACTGCTCCAGAGCGTTTAGAATTTCGCACTATGTTGCTAGTGGGATATTTTCATACTGGTAGAAAAGAGTCGTTAGCAAAAGCTTTGGCAGAGACTGATAAATACTTTCATGAAAATGGACTTTGGCAAGAATATGTTATTGCTACACTGGCTGACGCTTGTTTAGAGGCTCAGCTTTATCGTGAATGTGCTGCTTACTATCAGGAGTCAATTGCCCTACATGTGAAGAGTTCACCTAGACGCGGGATTGGCGATGGTACTCTCAGTGAGTATTATCACAATATGGCAGCGGCTTATAGTGGATTAGGCATGACTGCTGAAGCCGTTGATGCGGCGGCGGGCGCTATTATTAGTTGGGGGAGTAATCAAAACAATCGCCAGACTGAACTTGATCAATTAGAGAGTGTGTTAGCTAAGGCACAGGATCTAGATCGCTATGTTACCCAATTGGACACTGAGGTAAATCGTAGTGGTTTGGATAATCCAATTGTACGTAAGGCGTTAGGTAAGGTCTATTTCAACAAAGCACAGTTAAAGAAGGCAGAGACTCAGCTCAATTTGGCGATCGCCGGTCAGCCCAATGATACAGAGACCTATAGGCTGTTAATACAAGTCTATGATCGGCAGAATCGACCTCAACAAGCTACTGCACAACTATTACAGTTGGCTAAATTAGCCGGTCACCAGATCGAGATTTATCAGGAGGTTGGAAAGCGATTAACTAATCTACAAGAGAACGAAGAAGCAGAAAGGGCTTTTACCAACATAGTCGAGATACAGCCAAACGAGTCTGAAAGTCATCAAGCGTTAGCCCAGATTCGTCAAAACCAGAACCGTTGGGAAGAGGCCGCTCAGCAGTGGCGTGAGGTGATACGTGTGCGTACTAAGGAACCGACTGGTTATCTAGGGTTGGCTCAAGCATTGGTAAGATTAGAGCGTTGGAGTGAGGCTCGTAAGGTGACCACTTCATTGCTTGAGCAAGATTGGCCAGTCCATTTTGGTGATGTAAAATCTCAAGCCCGTACCCTGGCAGAACAGATTAAGGGGCAGGCCTTAACTGGGGAAAACGATGAAAGATAGTAATTGGCTTTAAGCCGATTATGTTAAAATAGCAATATCTTTGCACCAAGGAGTTTTGATGAAGATTTTAAAATCTCTTGCTTTTGTCGTGGCTGGTGTAGTGGTCCTTTATCTGTTATTGGGTGCCCGCTTCGGGTCAAGTGAATCAGGTGATACCAGTGGCGCAGCTACTAATGAATCCTCTCGCGACGCTGCGCCTGATTTTGCTCTCTCTGCGCTAGATGGCAAGGTTGTAAAACTCTCAGATTATCGTGGGAAGATCGTAGTACTGAATTTTTGGGCTACCTGGTGTCCACCTTGCCGTAGGGAGATACCAGATTTTATTGAGCTACAGAATCGTTATCGGGAAAAAGGGATAGAGTTTGTTGGTATTGCTCTGGATGATGATGGTGCTAGTGTGGTAAAGCCCTTTGCGGAAAAGTTTGGTATCAATTATCCAGTATTAATTGGCGATCAAAAGGTAGTTAACAACTACGGCGATATTAGCGCTATTCCTACAACTTTCTTGATCGATCGTAAGGGGGGGATACATCGTCGTGTAGAAGGAGCAATTTCACAGAATAGACTAGAAGAGGTTCTTAAGAAGATGTTAGCTAATAGCTAACGGAGCTGTTTTATGATCGCGCTGGTGGCAGGCATAAGTGGGGGGCACTGCCTATTTTGGTCAAGTACTTGCCGGGCGCTAAATAAACGTTTAATATAAAAAGTTCCGCATGTTGCGAAACATAGGCGGTAGTAATTATCAAGTAGGCGCATGGTGAGTTTAATGTTAGTCTCCCTCTCTGGTAATGAGAGGGGTAAAACTTATATTTTCGATAAGGAAGCGGTATTAATCGGTACTGACAGGGCGTGCGATCTGTTTATTCCGGGAAGCGAAAACGGTGATCACGCTGAGAGTAAAAGTGCTATCTTCGCCGAAATTCTCCGCCGTCCACAAGGGTTTCAGCTACATAAACGCGAAGCTGATAACTGTGCAATCTCGATAAATAATAATCCCCTAACAAAAATTTCCACGGGCAATCCTGTTGTATTACAGGATGGTGACCTGCTAGGTTTTCAAAAGGATTCCAAAATGGCCCGTTATTCACTACATGTAATTGAAGATAAATCTATCCCACCATCAACACAGAATCTTAATGATAAAGAGCATCGTTTTCCTGAGATCGATAATGTTGGCCACATACATCCACTTACTGCAACCAGGTTTTTGAAGGGGCTGGCTACTAGTCTCTGGTCAGAGATTCCCAGCAAATTCAAAGCCTTTGCACTCTCTTTAACATTGTTGCTAGTAGTTAGTGGAATCTTCTCGCTCGCTTTTATCCTTTATGAGATCAATCAACAGTGGGGTTCAATCAAGAGCCTGAATATACAGCGTCGCCATTATGAGAAACAGATTGAAGAGCTCAAGCGTCAAAATCAGGATCTCAAGCAGGGTTGGGAGCGTGAACGAGAACGCATCAACTCTGCACAGACTATTCGTGAGACTTATCAACGTGGTGTCTGTCTAATTCAGGGTATCTATACTTTTGTTCAACCACAGACTGCCGCGGAATTGCGTTATCTTGACAATAGTTTTAATAATCGTGCTTTGACCGATGAGAATGGTCAGTTCAATGTTAGTTTTGAAGGTACCGGCGCAGTCTTTTATGAGAGTTTTTCTGGTACTGGCTTTCTCGTCGATGAAGGGAAGCTTCTCACCAATCGACATGTGGTGCATCCTTGGTGGCAAGATGAAGTGGATGGCTTGATCCTTGCTCAAGGGGGTAAGCCGCAATTGGTAGAGCTTTACGCTTACTTTCCCGGACTGAAGACAAAATTTGAGCTGAAAGTAGATCGTTTTTCTAGTCAACACGATGTTGCCATATGCTCTTTTGAGCAAGGTGATGCGGCAATTCCAAAACTTCCGCTAGATTCTACTAGCCAGGCTGCCGCAGTTGGCCAAGCCATTATTGTGTTAGGTTATCCTACTGGTATTGATGGATTGATTGAACGATTAGACGACAAGCTCAAAGGCGAGATTGTACGTCGTGCCGCAACTTTGGAAGAGCGTACTCAAGAAGTAGCAAAACAGGGCTTGATCGATCCTCTTACTACTCAAGGCCATATTAATGGTCTTAATGCTGGTCGTATTATACATGATGCGGCTACTACTGATGGTGGTTCCGGCAGTCCTATTTTTAATAGTGATGGTAAGGTAATTGGTATTAATGCTGCCATTATTGTCAATGATCATGGTGGGGCTGTACAAGGTTCCAACCTAGGTATTCCTATCCGTTTTGCCATCGACCTAATGCGAGCTAGATAATAGAACTTCGCTGGCAATATAGACGTTATGTTAAACTGCTAACCAAACTTCTATTTGGAGAAGAGGTACAATGTTTTGTCCTAGCTGTGGAACTGAAGAGCGACAGCCAGCACAATTTTGCCGTGCTTGTGGGACGGATATGCGTGTTATACGAAATACCTTGCAGAAGCCTGATGCAATTACCAACTCTGCTGTCACAGCACGTGAAGAGATTGGACGCGCCTTTGCTGCAAAGATTCAAGAGCTTAAAACTACTAAGGATCTAGAGAAGGTAGTTGAGAATGTTCTTCCTGAGATAGAAAAGTTTTTAGAAGCTCCGGAAGAACGCCGTTTGCGACGACTACGTGCTGGGGTGATCACGGCTGCGGTAGGTTTAGGAGCAATGATCATTCTAATTATTAGTCCCAAGATGGGGCTGATGGTAATGGGAGGGTGGGCTTCAGGTCTCTTAGTCTTCTTGATTGGACTAGGAATCGTCATTAATGGTCTATTATTTACCATTCCAGAAAAGACCGTGGCAGATCGATCGCTAGATGCAAAATCACAAAATGTTCTTGATCGTCTAGCGCAACCCCCTCCTGCTATAGGTGAAGAGACTGTTGCAGGGGAAAAGTTCTTATCGCCACCGCCCTCAGTTACTGAGCACACTACTCACCAATTGCCTGAAGAGCCACTGAAAGTACCTAAAATACGTAATACCAAATAACTCTCCTTAATCTTCAGATGGTTCCTGGATAGCTTTATCAAGTAATTGTGTGTATTTTGCCATTATCTTACGGAAATCTTTTGATACCCAGCAATCTGCAAACATCTCTGTCTCACGTTTAGTAGTGTATGCTAGATCTTCTTCGATTAGACAGCGAGCTAGTTCTAGAAAAGCAGTGATCGAATCCAATGAGTTATTATAAATAGTCTTTGCTAGTGCCATTGCTTCTGTGATCAGGTTTTCATAAGGAATAAGTCGATCAATTAAACCGATTCTTAGGGCTTCTGTAGCATCTATACGTTCTGCTGTTAACAGCAGTCGTAAAGCTTTACTTCTGCCTAACAGATGAAAGAGTCGCAACCCTCCCCCCCAACCAGTAATGACACCATTGGCAGCTTGGCGAAAAGAGAAATGGGCTTGTGGGGTAGCCAGACGGAAATGGCAGGCAGTAAGAATTTCACAGCCACCACCCAGCGCCTGCCCATTAATTGCTGCAATCACTACACGCTGGCCACGCCAAAATCGATTTAAGATCGCTTGCATACGTTTAGACATTGCCAGACAATCTGAGCGGCTAGGTAGTGTAGCAAAGTACTTGAAGTCACCACCGGCAGAGAAGGTCTGGTTGCCTGCGCCGGTGAGGATCAATCCTTTAATTTCAGGATCGGTTTCAACTCGATCCAAGATCGATTCCAGTTCTATCATTACCGCTTCATTTACTACATTGTGGACTTCAGGGCGGTTTAGCGAGATCAGACCGATCCCATCTTGATTTTGGAATGTAACGGTTTCTGCTGACATCTTAAAATAAAACCAGAGAGGGCAGGGAAGAGTTCTCTACCTCTCTGGTTTAACTTAGCGAAAATAAGGTTTCAAACGTAGATAGGTAGTCTCCAAGGCTTCTGGCAACACTCTAGTTTCAGCCACTGCAGTAGTGAAATTCACATCACCAATCCAGCGTGGAAGTATATGCAGATGGAAATGTTCAGCTACCCCAGCCCCAGCAGCACGCCCTAGGTTCATTCCTAGATTAAAACCATCTGGACGATACTCCTGATTAAGAATGGCTTGGCATTTTTTTGCTAGATCCATCATCTCATCACTACATTCTTTGCTCGCGTCGCTGAGTAATGCATTGTGTGTGAATGGAGCAATCAACATATGACCAGTTGCATATGGATAGATATTGAGCACAATATAATTCAGCTTACCACGATAAAGAATATGGTTTTTTTCATCACTATCCTGCTCTAATAACAGGCAGAAGACACAACCAGGAGTCTTATGCGTACTAGAGACATACTGATAGCGCCAAGGGCTCCATAGATAGTCCATTTCTGCAAATTGCCTTTAACCCAGTTTAATATTTGCTACCTGCTCTAGTCGTTTATTGACAACGTCCCAGTTGACGTTCTCCATAAATGCCTTGATATAGTCTGCCACCACGGGGCCAAATTGGCGCTGATAGGCATGCTCATACATATCCATTGCTAGTAATGGCCGACCTAATGCATAGTTGACAGAATGATCTGCTTGCCAAATATTATGTAGTGAGCCATCTATCAGTGAGTAGGTAAGTACTACCCAACCAGAACCACCACCAAGCGCAGCACCAGTGCCACGAAATTCCTGATCCCAAACCTCTACGCTACCCCAATGGGTTTTGATTAGGTCGGCAATTTTACCAGCAATCTTGCCGTCACCACCTAAGTTATCAAAATAGTGTTCATGTAGAATGACAGAGTTGGCAGCAATAATCTGTTCTCGCTTCATTCCTGCCCGCACAAAAGGGGGAGTATCCTTGTTCATTTCAGCAAGTTTCCCCTCAATGCTGTTGAGTTTGGCAACCGTGCCAGCATAATTCTTAGCATGATGATTGGTAATCATCACCTCATCCAAACCTTTCAGCTTGGAGGGTTGATAAGGCAGGTCTTTTACTTTATGGGCGCCAGCAAAAGCAGGCGGTTTATTAGAGGCTGCATTACCCTGTTCAATATTTGCCCAAGCGGTCGCGCCTGGAACATTCTCTGATAATGCCACACCGACTGTACCAAGGGTTATCGCCTTCATCGCATCTCTTCTGGTAACCATGATTTCTCCTCCATTATGTAATTAACTCGACTATCGATTAGTGGGCGATTTGAAAATAAATAACCAGGGGAACACACCGTCCCCCATGCCAGAAAAACAAAAGAGCCCAGGACTATTATTACCCGGGCTCTCTGGCATTCTCAACCATAGAGATATTCTTTACCGTTAATCTTTACGATTCTCGTCCGAACCTTTGGCAGACGCCGATTCACCACTCTCAGAAGAAGCAGCGGAAAGGCTGGAGAACTGAGCAATCTCACCCAAAGATGCAACCACATCCTGATTTTGATAAGTGCTTACATCCTCTGGATCATTCTCCTTACCGACGGCACGAGCCGATAGCCCAATCTTCTTCTGTGATTCGTCAAGCTTTAAGATCTTAAATTGTAACTCTTGACCAATCTGTACAGCAGCTTCAGGCTTCTCTACACGTTGATCAGATAACTCAGAGACATGGCAGAGCCCCTCAATACCGCCTTCCAGTTCAATAAAGGCACCAAAATTAGCGAAACGGGCAACCTTGCCTCGTATTAAGTCGCCAGGTTTATGGGTCTGGAAGAAACGATCCCAAGCATTGGGTTCAAGATCTTTAATCGAGAGGCTAATACGACGGTTCTCTGGGTCGATAGTTGTGATAACAGCTTCAACCTGTTGTCCCTTCTTCAAGACCTCAGAAGGATGTTTGATCCGCTTGGTCCAAGAGATATCCGAGACATGCACAAGCCCATCAATACCATCCTCGATCTCAACAAATGCACCGAAGTCAGTAAGATTGCGCACTCGCCCTTGTACTCTTGTACCTACTACATAGCGACTAGCAATGGTATCCCAAGGATTAGGCATCACCTGTTTGAGGCCCAGGCTAATACGACGGTTCTGCCGATCTATATCAAGCACTACTGCCTCTACCTCTTGGCCAATACCAACCACTTTTGAAGGGTGCTTAGCGCGTTTAGACCAGGTCATCTCAGAGACATGCACTAGCCCTTCTACACCTTCCTCGATCTCAACAAACGCTCCATAGTCAGTGATGGAAACCACCTTGCCCTGTACACGAGTACCAATCTGGTAACGTTCATGTACAGTGTCCCAAGGATCTGGCAACAGTTGTTTATAGCCGAGACTTACTCGTTCCTTGTCTCGATCGAACTTAAGCACTTTTACCCTTAAGTTATCACCAACCTTAAAGACATCACCAGGATTTTGTACACGTCCCCAAGAGATGTCAGTAACGTGTAAGAGTCCATCAATGCCACCTAGATCGATGAAGACGCCATAGTCAGTAATGTTTTTGACCTGTCCCTCAACAATGACATCATCATCAAGGACCTCAAGTGTACGGGACTTACGTTTAGTAGTCTCCTCTTCCAAAACTACTTTGCGCGAGAGCACGATGTTAGAGCGGCGCCGGTTAACCTTGAGTACACGCACTTCAATCTCTTTGCCTTTCAGGGCATCTAGATTACGTACAGGGCGTATATCGACCTGACTGCCAGGCAGGAAACCGCTGATGCCACCCAAATCGATCTTTAAACCACCTTTGATACGCTCCAGTACACGACCGCGTACTGTCTCCTTGGTGTTATAAGCCTTTTCGATTGCGTCCCAACGTTGTAGGTAGACGGCTTCGGCACGGGAAAGCTCGACATACCCCTCTGGGTTCTCAAGCTGCTTGACCATCACCGCTACTTGATCGCCAGGCTTTACCATGACCTTTCCATCGGGGTCAGTAAACTCTTCAATGGCAACGATACCTTCAGACTTAAACCCAATATCAATTATGACGCCGCGATCCGAGACTTTGATCACACGCCCATTGACAATCTCGCCAGGACTGATAGTGGCTTGCGCTTCAAAATCCTCTAGCAACGCGCCGAAGTCCTCGCTGCTGGCGTTGGAATTCTGCGCGGTTTTGTTAACCTCATTCTGACTGGAATCTTTCTCCGCGACTTCTGCTCCAGCCTGGTTCAGGTTATTAATCATTAATGTTTATAGCCTCCTAGCAACTTAAGCGATAAGCTTATGGCTTATAACTTTCTG
>JBFLVQ010000219.1:0-13039 GCA_040758525.1 Acidobacteriota bacterium | reverse complement strand
CCAAAAAATAGAAAACCATTAGCCCAGTACGATTATCGCTGAGCAGGGTTCCTTAAAGGAGGTTCTTATGAAAAGACTCATCAGAATTCTGTTTGCGCTCTTAGCTATTGGTATTGTTGCTCCTGCTGTGCAAGCGCAGTGGACCTACTACTATCCTTATGGTGGTTATTACTATCATAGTTACTGGTATCCTTACTACTACAGCCCGCCCGTTGTCATCTATGATCCTATTGCTGTGCGTCAACAGACAATCACAGAGAGTATGCATAAACTTAATCGCGCCAGTGATAAACTGCTTACTCTCACGAGTCTGCCAGCAACTAAAGACAACCTTAAAGAGATTAAGGAGCAAGCTAAAGATGTTGCGAAGTATGCTGAGCGTATTAAGGAAAACATCGTTAACCGCAATCTGCCTGATACTAAAGCAGACTATGTTAGCAGAGAGGTTGGTCTAGCGCAAACTGCCCAAACCATCAATAGACTGACTGACGAGGTTAATCGCTTTGATATTAATATTGAAGTAGTAAATATGTCCAAGATGCAAGAGGTTGTTGCGCTCTTAAATGAGATTGAAGCTCGTGCACGCAGCATTGAAGCACTACTTAAGAGCTGATTGGTGTTAGTAGAGAGCTTACAGAAAATCTCTGTAAGCTCTCTATGAGAGACCGATCTAATAGATTGTGCTACCGGCTGGGAAGAGATATTTAAGAGGAATATACAGGCGTGCGGCCCAAGAAGCTTCGCTGTGATAAGCATCTTGTGCAACATAATAATATAGATCGCTACCTTGAACATAACCATCATCAAGTAACGCATTGCGTAGATCGGTTGTCTCTTCCAGACCATCATTATTGGTGCCTGCATCTATATAGAGTTTTACCGGAATTCGTGTTGTCTCGGTAATAACCTGATTAACCAGATCTTCGTTATTCCACCAGAAGGAACCGGAAAGAGATGCTGCTTTAGAAAAGATATCTGAGCGTGTGCGGGCAATATGAAATGATACCAGCCCACCCAAAGAAGAGCCCATAATGGCAGTATTCTGACGGCTTGTGAGGGTACGATAGTTATAATCAATAAATGGCTTTACCGTATCAATAATAAATCTACTGTAGCTCTCGGCGCCACCTCCGCCATATTCTGGATCACAGCAAGTGGTATATTCATAGAGACGATTTGGGCCTGTGTTGTAGATACCAACAACAATTATCTCTTCCATTGAACCTTCACCAATTAAGCGGTTGGCGGTCTCATCAACACCCCACTCAACACCGCCAAATGACGTCGCAGCATCGAAGATATTCTGGCCATCATGCATATAAAGCACTGGATAACGTTTCAGTCGGTTCTCAGAATAACTTGGTGGTAAGTAGATGATTAATGTTCTGGTATTGCCAAGCTGTGGTGAATAAAAATTGTAAACCCTCTCAAGCGATCCTCGCGCTGGTCCAAAGAATGGATAGATATCTACGGTTTGACCTGCACGTATACGATAGTTTGCCCCTGTAGACCAGAGATTATCATTGATGAGAGGTTTAACTTCTACATCTCCTATCGATGTAGACCAAGAATAGACCCAGATATTTCCTGTTGTCCAAGTCGCATTTACTCCACTGTTCCACGAGAAAGGCGATCTGTTTCCTCGAATAGTTATACGATTTCCCCAACCTACATCATAGTGCACTTTTAAGGTTGTGGCCTCAACAACATTGCCAAGAATAACCAGTAAGAGCAATGCGAGGCTGAATCTAAAGAGATAACGCACTTTCAACATGGATTCTCCTTTATTACAAAATACAGAAAAGCTGACAATGGTACTTTACTGTCTGGGGCAATTGCAATTCATTATCCCTAAGTGCTCAAAAATAGTGTAGCGTCTCAGGTATCCGCGCGAACTACTGTAATTTTTTTTTAATACCAGCACTAAGACATGAAAGGCTGTGTCTATAATGACCATCAAGCCTTACCATTAATATTAAGTTTAGTCAGCTAATGAATAAAATAGGCTGTTATTTTGTATCTTTTCTTGCTGTTATTTCTTGCGCTCTAGGTAACTTCGTTGATCTATGCCATTGCTCGCCTCTTACTACCTGGCAGCAGAGTCACTATATTAGGAAAGATCAATGAGTAATTTAGCCATAGAGAATGCAAAAGAAGATATCGCTATTATTGGCATGGCAGGACGATTTCCTGGGGCAAGGAATATTCACGAGTTCTGGCAGAATCTAGCTAATGGCACTGAATCGATCTCCTTCTTCTCTGACGAAGAATTGACGGCCGCAGGTATAGATCTAACTACGCTTAATGATCCTAATTATGTTAAAGCTGCGGCCATGCTGGCAGATATAGAGAGGTTTGATGCTGCTTTTTTCGGCTTCAATCCAAGAGAAGCAGAGATTATTGATCCTCAACATCGCCTCTTTTTAGAGTGCGCTTGGGAAGCGCTAGAAGATGCTGGCTACAACAGTGAATCATATACAGGGCGTATTGGTGTTTATGCTGGCGCAGGCATGAATACTTATCTGTTGTTCAATCTTTATACAAATCCTCAATTAGTCAGAACTGTAGGGGATTTTCAAACAATGATTGGCAATGATAAAGATTTTTTGCCTACACGTATCTCTTATAAATTGAATTTAAAAGGTCCTAGTGTAAGTGTTCAAACTGCCTGTTCCACTTCTCTAGTGGCTGTCTGTTTAGGTTGTCAGAGTCTGCTTAGCTACCAATCCGATATGGTTTTAGCTGGTGGGATATCAATAAGAGTGCCTAATCAGGCTGGCTATCTATATCAACCTGGAGGAATACTCTCTCCTGATGGGCATTGCCGGGCATTTGATGCTAAAGCTGAGGGAACAGTAATCGGTAGTGGAGTAGGAGTTGTCATACTCAAACGGTTAGAAGATGCGCTTAAGGATCAAGACTATATTTATGCTGTTATTAAAGGCTCTGCGGTTAATAATGATGGATCATTAAAAGTTGGCTATACTGCGCCTAGTATTGAAGGTCAAATGGAGGTCATTGCTGAAGCCTGGGCAATGGCAGAGATTGAAGCTGATACAATCTCTTACATAGAGACTCATGGCACTGGCACAACCTTAGGCGATCCGATAGAGATTGCTGCGTTAACAGCAGTCTTTCAAACTTATACAAAGAGAAAAAATTTCTGTCCCATTGGCTCAGTAAAAACTAATGTTGGACATTTAGATACTGCTGCTGGCGTCACAGGTTTAATCAAAACTGTGCTCTCGCTTAAGCATAAAACTCTTGTACCAAGCCTACATTTTGAAGAAGCAAATCCACAACTCGATCTCAACAATACTCCTTTTTATGTTAATACTCGACTGTGCGAATGGAAAACTGCTGATACACCACGCCGTGCTGCAGTTAGTTCCTTTGGTATTGGTGGCACCAATGCGCATGTGATCCTTCAAGAAGCACCGACAAGAAAAGAAACGCCTACAGTGCGGCCTTGGCAACTATTGTTGCTCTCAGCCAAAACTAGTAACGCACTAGAAACCGCTACTACCAATTTGGCTGATTATTTACAACAACAGACCGATACTAATTTGGCCGATCTCGCTTATACATTACAGGTTGGTCGTAAACATTTTAACTATCGGCGTATTGCTGTGTGTGAGAACAATGCAGATGCAATAAGACTGCTAATGGGCGCAGAGCCTCAAAGAATATTTACTCGATACCAGGAACGCAGCGAGCGTAGTGTTGTGTTTATGTTTCCTGGTGGTGGTGCTCAGTATGTGAATATGGGGCTAGAGCTATATCAGACAGAAGCAGTCTTTCGCAAACAAGTCGATCATTGTCTACGCCTGTTAGACAAACAGCTTGGTTATGATCTGCGCGATGTTCTATTCCCTACAACTGCACAGTTAGCGATTGCCAATGAGCATATAAAACGGACCGCAGTAGCATTGCCAGCACTATTTGTAATCGAGTATGCACTGGCAAAGCTATGGATGTCTTGGGGCATCGTTCCAGAAGCGATGATCGGCCATAGTCTAGGTGAGTATGTAGCAGCCTGTCTAGCAGGAGTATTTTCATTAGAAGATGCTCTCTCATTAGTTGTTTTTAGAGGCCAGTTATTTGAGAAGTTACCACCCGGCGGCATGCTCAGTATTCCTCTTGGTGAGCAAGAAGTATATGCATTAGTGGATGGTAAGCTCGATATTGCAGCGCTAAATGGACCGCAGCATTGTGTTGTCTCCGGTAATATCAACGTAATTGATGAGATGTCGCAATTATTAAGCAAACAGGAGATAGAGTATAGACGACTGCCTATAGATGTAGCCGCACATTGCCGTTTAGTGACAACGATATTGAATGAGTTTGAAGAATTTGTCAGTAGACTAACATTACATAAACCAATAATTCCTTTTATATCAAATGTCACTGGTACTTGGATAACTAGTGAATTGGCAACCACACCTAACTACTGGGCCAAACATCTACGTCAAAGCGTACAGTTTGCTAAAGGTATCGCAGAACTATTAACAGAACCAGATAGAGTGCTATTAGAGGTTGGACCGGGCCAAACATTAACTACATTAGCAAAACTACAAGTTGATACTAATAGCGGGCAAACTGTGATCTCATCAATGCGCCATCCTTATGAACGTATCTCGGATGCTGCCTACTTGTTAACTAGTTTAGGTAAACTATGGCTTACTGGTGTAACAATCGACTGGTCGGCATTCTATTCAGATGAACAACGTGGGCGTCTACCTCTACCAACATATCCTTTTGAACGTCAACCCTACTGGGTTGAGCCGCTAAAACAGCGAGAAAATTATCATTCTTCTAACCTAGGGAAAAAGTCAGATATTGCCGACTGGTTCTACTTGCCATCCTGGAAACGCTCCATTCTGCCTAGAATCGTAGAGACAAATTTAATCGATGATAATCTAAATTGTTGGTTGCTACTTGTGGATGAATGTGGCCTTTCCCACCAACTTACTAGTCGCTTGCAAGAGATTGGCATAGATGTCGTAGTGGCAAAAACTGGTAGCCATTTCGAACGATTGAAAGATGACCTATATACTATTAATCCTCACCACCGCAAAGAATATAGCGCATTGTTGAGAGAGCTAGATAGATTGAACAAAGCCCCCAATGTTATTCTACATCTATGGAGTATCACTTCTGCGGGGCTACCTACAACTGGTGTAGAGTTCTTCTCACAATGTCAAAACATTGGTTATTACAGTCTGTTATTTCTTGCACAGGCGCTTGGTGAAGAAGATTCTATTGGCAATACAGAACTCTGGGTTATTTCAAATCACACACAACAGGTGGAGAGTGCCGATCTGATATATCCAGAGAAAGCAACTATGCTAGCGGCCTGTAAAGTTATCCCACAAGAGAATGAGAAGATAAACTGCCATTTTGTTGATATGGTAGTCTATCCAGAAACTGAGCAAGCCAGAGGGCTAATAGATAAACTGATTGCCGAGATCACAAGCAGATCATCTGACGCGCTGATTGTCTATCGTGGTAATCAACGATGGCTACAGAGCTTTGAACCAATACGGTTAACTAGCGAGATTACTCCCATACGTCCATTACGCTCTGCAGGTGTCTACCTGATCATAGGAGGATTGGGTGGTATTGGACTATTGTTAGCAGAATATCTTGCCGATACTGTGCAGGCTAAACTGGTATTGTTAGGGCGTACCTCTTTTCCACCAAAAGATCAATGGAATGACTGGCTTTCAACCCATAAGGATGACGATCTAGTTAGCAAGAAGATACGTAGAGTGCAGGCACTGGAACAAGCTGGCGCAGAAGTCTTAATTGTTAATACTGCAGTAGAGAATACCAATCAACTACAAGATGCAATAAGGCGTACTACTGAACGCTTTGGAGAAATTCATGGTGTTATACATGCAGCAGGAATGGCAGGAGAGAAGACGATTAATCTAATTCCCAATGTAGTTCCTGATCAATGCGAACTACTATTCCAAGCAAAAGTCTATGGTCTTTATACCTTAGAAAAAGTTCTTGAAAATAGAGAGCTTGATTTCTGTCTACTCTTCTCTTCAAATGCAGCAATTCTAGGTGGACTAGGAAGTATTGGCTATACCGCCGCAAGCCTGTTTATGGATGCTTTTGCTACTGCTCGTAATTGTAGTAATCGCTCCTGGATGAGCGTCAATTGGGATGGATGGTTGATAGAGGAGAATGACCGACTTAATACATCCTATCAGACTAGTCTGGATCAATATGCAATGACACGACAGGAAAGCAGCGAGGCTTTTCGACGTGTTGTGTCTATGTTTGATGTAAATCAAATAGTTGTTTCCACGGGAGCATTGATAAATAGACTAGATCTATGGATCAATCGTCAAGGATTGTTTAGAGAGAGAACCGCAAATAATACTGATATGTCACTCTCACTACATCCTAGACCTTCTCTTACTACCACCTATCTTCCCCCCACTAATGAATTGGAACAGACCATTGCCGCTATTTGGCAAGAGCTATTGGGAATTGAACAAGTCGGTATTCACGACAATTTCTTTGAATTAGGTGGTAATTCTCTGATAGGCGTAAAAGTAGTTGCAGGTTTGAAAAAAGCTTTATCAATTGATATTCCCATTGTCAGTCTTTTTGAAGGGCCAACCGTAAGTGCCTTGGCTAAAGTTATCAGTAATACTGACAGCCCTAAACCTACTTACGAACAGAGTCAAAATAGAGGTGAAAGACGTAGAGAGAAACAACAGAAATTAGTACAAAGTGTGGAGTGATGCGCAAGTGTTAGATATTTTTAATGGCAGTGAAATAGCTGTAATAGGTATGGCAGGACGTTTCCCGAAGGCCAACAACCTGTCAGAGTTTTGGCAAAATCTCTGCAATGGCGTAGAAGGGATCGAGTTTTTTAGCACTGAGCAATGGGAAGCTTTAGCAGTTGATCCTCTTACACATGCTGACACCAACTTTGTTAAAGCAGCAGCAACACTAGATGGTATCGAACTATTTGATGCTGCCTTCTTTGGTATCAGTCACAAAGAGGCTGAGATCACTGATCCACAACATCGACTACTGCTTGAGTGTGCTTGGCAAGCCCTGGAAAATGCCGGTTATAATCCTGAAGTTTATCCTGGCACGATTGGTGTTTATGCTGGCGCAACAATAAACACCTATCTGTTATTAAATATCCTTACTAACCCTGAACTAGTAAACTCACTCGATAAATTACAGATCAATATTGGCAATGGTGCAGATTTTCTTACTACTCGTATCTCTTATAAATTAAATCTGCGAGGACCAAGCTATACAGTACAAAGCGCCTGTTCTACTTCATTACTCGCAATACATATTGCTTGTCAAAGCTTATTGAATGAAGAATGTGATATGGCTTTGGCGGGTGGCGCCTCCATTAATGTAAGTTTAAGAACAGGCTATCACTATCAAGAAGGTGGCATAGTATCACCCGATGGACATTGCCGTGCCTTTGATGAAAAAGGACAGGGAACAGTTTTTGGTAGTGGAGTAGGTGTCGTTGTATTGAAGCGATTGAAAAATGCTATTAGTGATGGAGATCTTATTCATGCAGTAATCAGAGGTTCAGCAATTAATAATGATGGCTCATTAAAAGTTGGCTATACCGCTCCAGGTGTAGATGGCCAAGCCGAAGTTATTACCGAGGCCATTGCTAATGCTGGTGTGACGGCAGATACAATCACATATATAGAAGCTCACGGTACAGCTACCGCGCTTGGCGATCCAATCGAAGTTGCTGCGCTTACCAAAGCATTTCGAAACTATACAGAACAGAAGCAATTCTGTGCAATAGGCTCAGTAAAGACTAATATTGGCCATTTGGATGCAGCAGCAGGCGTTACTGGATTTATTAAAACTGTGCTTGCTCTTAAGCACAAGATGTTACCAGCTAGTTTGCATTTTACACACCCTAATCCTGCTATCGATTTTGATAACAGCCCATTTTATGTCAATACCAGACTGTGTGAATGGAAAACTGTTGATACTCCACGCCGTGCTGGAGTTAGCGCTTTTGGTGTAGGCGGTACCAATGCCCATGTGATCCTTGAAGAAGCACCGACCAGAAAAGAAATGCCTACAGTGCGACCTTGGCAATTATTGTTGCTGTCAGGCAAAACTAGCAACGTACTAGAAACAGCCGCTACCAACTTGGCTGATTATTTACAACAACAGACCAATATTAATTTGGCCGATGTTGCTTATACATTGCAAGTTGGTCGTAAGCATTTTAACTATCGACGTGCGATTATCTGCCATAGTGTTGATGATGCTGTTAATAGGTTAGGCACGATAGATAATCCATATGTAATTACTGACTATCAAGAGAACAGTAATCAGCCTGTGATCTTTATGTTTACTGGACAAGGGTCACAATATGCGCATATGGGAGCTGAGCTATATCGTTTTGAACCAGTTTTCCGTGAGCAAGTACAAATTTGTGCAGAGATACTTACAGCTCATCTTGGTATCAATATACAAACACTCTTATATCCAGATGATATTGATACTGAAGAAATATCATATCAGATAGATCAGACTTGGCTCGCACAACCAGCCATCTTCGTAGTCGAATATGCTTTAGCAAAACTCTGGATGAGTTGGGGAATCTATCCAACCGCAATGCTTGGTCATAGCATAGGCGAGTATGTAGCAGCCTGTTTAGCAGGGGTCTTTTCGTTAACAGATGCCCTTGCGTTAATAAGTATACGTGGACGACTAATGCAACAACTACCAGCAGGAGCAATGTTGGCTGTACCGCTGAGCGAAGATGAACTAAGTGCGAGGCTAGTAAAAGGATTAGCAATAGCTGCTGTTAATGGTCCTACATCCTGTGTGGTATCAGGGGCTATAGATACAATAGATGAACTGCAACAACAATTAGCAATGGAAGGTTTTGCTTGTAAGCGACTGAATACATCGCATGCATTTCATTCTGAGATGATGGCACCGATTGTCGATCAATTTGTCGAACAAGTAAGCAAAGTTAAGCTTAATAGGCCACAAATTCGTTACCTTTCTAATCTAACAGGCGACTGGATAAAAGAGAGTGAAGCCTGTGATCCAAATTATTGGGGAAAGCAACTCAGACATACAGTAAGGTTCTCAGAAAATCTTGAGAAACTATTTAATGAACAAAAAAGTATTTTATTGGAAGTAGGAGTAGGGGAAACATTAACCAGATTAGCCAATCGACATCCTAAGAGCCGTGGTAGAGCTGTAGCGATCTCAAGTTTAAGTATACCCAATGCTCAAGAGCCAGAGATTGTACGACTACTGAAGGCTGTAGCACAGCTCTGGTTGGCTGGTGCTGATATTGACTGGAATGGATTCTATGCCAACGAGCAGCGTTATCGAGTAGAGTTACCAAGTTATCCATTTGAGAGACAGCGATATTGGATAGAGCCTAAAACAGCAACAAGTGAACCTAGTAGAGAGATAACCATACCAAATAAAAATAGCAGTATTGCTGATTGGTTTTATCTTCCTTCCTGGAGATGTCTACTACCATTGAGCATTAATACTACTAGTATCAGCACAAAGAAGAGATGCTGGTTGGTATTTGCACAAGATAATGAATTTAGTGATGGATTAGTAGCGCGGCTGCGAGATCTGCAGCAAGAGGTTGTCAGAATAAAAGCAGGAAAACGATTTGAAGTTTCTTATGATGATACTTATATAATCAATCCACAACAACGTGATAATTATATTACTCTACTAAAAAACCTGCGTACTGTAGAAAAGGCACCTGATCTAGTTGTACATCTATGGACTATTACTCCAGACAATAATATAGAATCGAGTATTGAATTTTTTCAAGAGATGCAACGATTAGGTTTCTACAGTTTGACCTTTTTAGCACAAGCAATTGAACAAGAGAATATTAACAAGCCAGTACAAATCTTGGCGGTAACTAATAATCTTTACAGTGTGACTCAACAGGAAGTTTCGTATCCAGAAAAGGTAGCCATTACAGCTCTTTGTAATATTATACCGCAAGAGTATATTAATATTGCCTGTCGTTGTATTGATGTTCTATTTTCTTCAACAAATAAGCATTCAGAAACCAAGCTATTAAATTACATAATAAGCGAAGTCATTACCGAAGCACACGAAACTGTTGTTGCCTATAGAAGAGATCAACGCTGGTTACAGACCTTTGAATCAATACACTGGGATAAAGATAGCGAGCCTATTGTGACACTACGACAAAGAGGTGTCTATCTTATTACCGGCGGATTAACAGGGATTGGTTATGTACTTGCTGAGTATCTAGCAGAGAATTTCCAAGCCAACCTCATTCTACTAGAAGATTATATTGACGAAGCAAATGCCAAACTAAAAAAGGTGCAAGTATTGGAGCAGTTAGGGGCAAAAGTTCTTATTGTAAGTACAGATATTACTGATATAGAGCAATTAGAAACAGTACTGTCTCCAGCAATGCAGAGGTTTGGTGAGATTCATGGAGTTATTTACACATTAGGAGTCGATTGGGAAGAGTCTTTACGATTTATCAGACAAATAAACGAACCAGCGCAACAAGTTAGATCGAAAGAGCAACAGTTATATGTATTAGAAAAAGTTTTGTCTAAGGTAGCAACAGATTTCTGTTTCTTGGCCTCATCATTAGCATCTGTGCTAGGAGGTCTGGGCAGTCTTACTTATACCTGTGCAAGCCTCTTTATCGATGCTTTTGCTGATAATCGTAACCGACATAGCAAGCCTGTTTGGATAAGTGTTGATTGGGATCTTTATCAACTGTCGCAAGAACAGGCTAACAATACCAAGCTAGCTCAGTTAGCAATGACAAAAGAGGAGATTAAGAATGTTTTCCAACGAGCTTTATCCTGTCCTACAACTAGTCGTATAGTTGTTTCCACAGCAAATTTGGCAACTCGTATTGCACACAGATATAGATTTTCAGAGTCTGCTAAAACTACTAAATCTCTACACTCTCGACCATTGCTTAAGAATGATTATGTTGCTCCTAGTAATCAATTAGAACGAACTATTGCCGAGATATGGCAAAAAACTTTTGACATCGAAAAAATTGGTGTACGAGATAACTTTTTTGATCTTGGTGGTGACTCTTTAATAGCTATACAAGTTATCTCTCAATTAAAGAAAGTACTAAATATCGAGATCCCTGTAGTTAATGTTTATGAAGGGTTAACAATAAGATCCTTAGCAGAGTTAATTGCGCCAGCTCAAAGTAAAGATGAAGCAACTAATAATATTATTGATCTTGTACGGGAAAGAGAAGAGCGGATGCTTAAGAGAAAGCTCTACCAACAAAAGCAACGATCACGAAAAGAGCTATCGGAACAAGATTAAATCTATATCCATTAGGGTAATCAATTTTTGAATCTATCTACTTAAAGAGATATTGTCATGCGCGCAGTATTAACAAATTTTGGTACTACCGGTGATATTCAGCCTTTTCTTGCGCTCGCCATTGAGTTACATCGCCACGGCCACCAACCAGTAATTGCTTGCTCACCAGGTTTTAAATCTACCGCCGAGCGTGTAGGTTTAGAGTTCATTCCCATTGGACCAGATTTGCGCAAGATTCAGTGTGATATAAATGAGACCTGGATGGCCATGCCAGAGGTGTATGATTCCACCGAGCAGATGTTATCATTATTTGCTCCCTTAATGTCATTTTTACCTCAAGCATTTGATGAGCTGTTGAAAGCCTGTCGCAATGCCGATGTACTAATCAGTGGTTCAGCACAACCTGCAGCACGAATGGTTCATGAGATTACAGGTATTCCCTTCGTTTCAGTACAACTAAATCATTTGGGTGGTATAGGCGCTCCTACCTTACAGCAGGCCAGTGCAGCATTGATCAATCCATTCCGCCTACAACTTGGATTGCCACCATTACTCAATCCATTAACCATTGATGCGAATTCGCCACAACTTGCCTTGTATGCAGTTAGTCGTTATCTCTATCCAAGACCTGCTGATTGGCCTGCCCATTACCATTTGATCGGTTTCTTCTTTGATGATGAAGAATGGCAGCCTGATCCGGCCTTATGGGAATTTATTACTAATGGCAAACCACCCATCTTTATAACTTTTGGCAGTATGACACACAGCAATCCAGCGCGTTTGACAGAAATAATGCTTGAAGCTATTTCTCTTGCTGACTGTCGGGCAATCATTCAACAAGGTTGGAGTGGGTTAGCTAAAGGATCATTACCTGCGAATATCTATAGTGTTGGCTATGTGCCACACCATTGGCTGTTTCGACATACTGCTTGTGTTATCCACCATGGTGGTATAGGAACTACTGCTGCTGTATTTAGAGCCGGTGTACCAAGCATCTTTGTTCCTCACAGCTATGTCTTTGATCAAGCTTATTGGGCAAAGTTTGCTCAAGAGTTAGGCTGTAGCGTACCAGCAATCCCCTATCAAGAACTAGCTGCAGTACAGCTTGGCAATGCGATTAAAGAAACCCTCACTAATACTAGTTACCATAATGCCACTAGATCGCTAAGTGAAAAAATTCGCGCTGAACATGGTGTAAGAAGAGCCAGACAATTGATTGAGCAATTAGTACAATGCGATTCTGCACAACAGTATCGCATTGGCGCTCAGAATCGCACAGAGAAAGTAGATCGCCGTAAACATTACCAACAGATGCAGCGGTCTAGAAGAAAAGATAATCCAGGAGATAACCATAATGAATAAGCTAGAGATAAGTGAGCAATTCGATGGTTCAGAAATAGCCATTATTGGTATGGCTTGTCGTTTTCCAGGCGCTCACAGTCTTGAGCAGTTTTGGCATAACCTTGTTAATGGTTTAGCATCGATATCTTTCTTAACCGATGCTGAGATCAAACCATCAGGTATCGATCCCGCTGAGCTTAATGATCCCAACTATGTTAAAGCTGCATCAATACTAGAAGATGTTGACCTTTTTGATGCAGCCTTTTTTGGTTTCTCTGCCAGAGAAGCCGAAGTTATGGATCCTCAACAACGCTTATTTCTGGAAACTGCTTGGCAAGCGCTAGAACAT
>JBFLVQ010000218.1:0-13074 GCA_040758525.1 Acidobacteriota bacterium | reverse complement strand
AATATAGAAGAGATAAATATGTTATTGCTACTATTGCTAATCATGCCCTTTTCCGTTACAGCCAACATACACAAGGATGCTCTTGATAGACTAGAGCAAGACAAACCAATTGAACGAGAATTGCAGGGTGGAGAACGTCATTCTTATCAGATTAGTCTTACTGTAGGACAATATTTGCAGGTGGTCGTAGAGCAGCAAGGTATAGATGTAGTTATCTCGCTCTATGATCCAGATGGCAATAAGCTCAATGAAGTTGATAGTCCTAATGGAAAAAAAGGACCAGAATCACTCTCATTAATATCAGAGAAAACTGGTATCTACAGACTAGAGGTACGATCGCTTGAAGAAAATGCAACTTCAGGTAAATATCTAGCTAATATTGCGCAACTACGCCCAGCCACAACAAAAGATCAACATCACATTGCTGCAAAGAAGTTGTTTAGAGAAGGCGAGAGTCTGATTGGCGAGAATATCGCACAGGGAAAGGCGGAATCCTTACATAGAGCAATAGAAAAGTTTCAGGCTGGGTTGTTGCATGCGAAAGCTGCAGACAATGCCAATATGGAAGTAACGATACTGTATAACATTGCTCTTGTTCACCACATGCTTGGTAATAATCAAACCGCATTGGACTGCTTTAACCAAATATTGCCATTACTGGATGTTATAAATGATCAAAGAGTGAAAGCAGATGTACTCAATAGTATAGGCGTAATCTACTCTACATTCGGAGATAACAGAAAAGCACTCGATTATTATAATAAAGCACTGGTGCTATCACAAGCCACAGACTCCCAAGGACTAGAAGCCATTATATTAAACAGTATTGGCTGTGCCTATGACCTACTGGGAGAAAAGTCCCAGGCGCTCGACTATCTTAATCAAGCATTGACAATCGAAAAGGCGCTTGGCAACCGCAATAACGAAGCATTTGTACTTGCAAACCTCGCGAGAACTTATAGGTCAATAGCAGAAAGTCAAAAAGCGATTGACTGCTATAACCAAGCGTTATCGATCTCACGAGCACTCGGTAATCGAATGTATGAAGTGGATATACTAAGCAGTATTGGGGTAACTTACAAGAGTTTAGGAGAAGAACAAAAAGCCCTTGATTATTTTAATCAAGCACTACCGCTTCTGCACACAGCCGGCGAGCGAAGATCAGAATCATATACACTCAATAACATTGGCAATATTTATGAGGCACTAATAGAAAGCCAAAGAGCACTCGACTATTATAATCAAGCACTAGCAATTGCAAGAGTAGTGAGTGATCAAAGATTGGAAGCAACGATTCTTAGCAATATTGGCAGAGTCTATATGTCTCTAGGTGAGAGCCAAAAGGCACTAGACTGTTTCAACCAAGCACTGGTATTAGAAGAAGCTACCGGAGATCGAAATTTGCAAGCACGTACCCTAAATAATATTGGTAATTATTATAGCTCACTACAAGAGAATCAGCATGCTCTCAACTATTATAATAAAGCTTTGATACTTGAAAGAGCTGTGAGTGATCGAGAATTGGAAGCAAATACACTCAATAATATTGGTAGAACCTATTCTACATTAGGAGAAAGTCAAAAAGCACTTGATTACTTTAATCAAGCGTTGCTGTTGGGAAGAGATATTAACAATAAAACAGCAGAATCAGTAGCACTCTTTGGTATTGCTAGATTAAAGCGCAATAGCGGTGAACTCAAGTCAGCGCTTACCTTAACCGAACAGGCACTTACCATTATTGAATCATTACGTACTAAGTTTGATGTAAAGGAACTGCGTGCATCCTACTTTGCTTCTGTACAGAATCATTATGAATTCTATATAGACCTGTTAATGCGCTTACATCAACAACAACCAGCGGCTGGCTATGATGCACTAGCATTACAAACTAGCGAACGCGCTCGCGCTCGCACATTGCTAGAAGCATTAGCAGAAGCTCGTGTTGATATTCGTCAAGGTATTAACCCAGATCTGCTTGAACGTGAACGTAACCTCAAACAGCAGCTTAATGCTAAGGCAGAATATCTATTTCGCTTACTTAATAGCAAACACACTGCAGAACAGGAAGACATAGTAAGAAGGGATACAGAAAGAATCAATGATGAAGTACATAAAGTCGAAGCCTTAATCTATAAAGATAATCCTCACTATGCCGCGCTTAAGCGTCCACAACCACTCACTCTTACTGAGATCCAACAGAAGGTATTGGATAATGACACTCTGCTACTAGAATATACCTTAGGCAGTGAGCAGAGTTATCTATGGGCAGTTACTACTAACTCTATTACTAGTTACAAACTACCTAAGCGTGCAGATGTAGAAGCAGCAGCACTACGTGTCTATCAACTCTTTACTTCCAGGCCAAGAAAGAGCTTTGAAACCAATAAAAGATTTCTACAACGATTAAAGGGATTAGAAACAGATATAGCTGAAGCTACTGCTCAACTAAGCCGTATCGTGTTAGCACCAGTAGCCGAACATCTCAATAAAAAACGACTACTGATTGTTAGTGAAGGTCTGCTTCAGTATATACCTTTTGCCGCTCTACCCACACCAAGCTCGCTAGCCAAGCAGCGTAATAGACAGAAGATCTCTACTCCATTGATAGTTGAATATGAAATAATAAACTTGCCCTCAGCATCCAGTCTGGCACTACAGCGAGAGGAGTTGGCTGGACGTGCTATCGCCACTAAAGAGATTGCTATATTTGCCAATCCTGTCTTCTCAATCCAAGATAACAGGGTTAAAGCAGCCATCCATACCATAGAGAAAAAACCTGATAATGTTGCCACTAACTCGCTAGAGAAGATTCTCGCTGGCCTTGAGCCAATACCAGAAACAGAACAGATGGCCAAACAGATCATCTCACTACTACCCAAATCAGCAAGCAAGTTACTGTTAGGATTTAATGCTAATCTGACAATGGCAACTCAACAAGAGATTGGCCAATACAAGATTGTCCATTATGCTACACATGGTTTTCTCAATCCCAATCCTGAACTATCTGGAGTAGTACTCTCACTATTTAATGCAGAGGGTAAACAACAACAAGGCTTCCTTAGTGCCGCAGCAATATTCAATCTCAATCTACCTGCAGACTTGGTAGTACTGAGTGCTTGTCGTAGTGGACTAGCACTAGATCCAGAAGAGAGTGACAATCCTCTTGCTGTTAAACAAGTGTTAGATAAGAGTAAAGATCTAGGGTTGACAGGACTGACACGTGGATTTGTCTATGCTGGAGCAGCGCGTGTAATGGTTACACTATGGAATATTCCAGTAACAGCTACCACAGAGATGATGGTCCGTTTTTACAAACAGATGTTAGGCACAAAGAAGCTCTCTGCAGCAGCAGCACTGCGAGCTGCACAGATTCAGATGCTGAGACAACCACGCTGGAACAATCCATACTATTGGGCTGCTTTTGTTATCAATGGTGAGTACAGATAAAGTTCTTTGCTCTTATTGTTGGTCTGTTAGACTCTGCTTATGTGCTTTCCCTTTTCTTTCTAATAGGTTGTAAGTAATTTTTGCTGCTAAATTGGTAAGCTCTTTCTCGCCAGTGAATCTTTCCTTGAAGAGTACTTTACCGCTTCGGTTGACAAGTTCTACCTCAGCAATCAACTTGTCACCATTCTGTTTCAGCGAGCCCTGTAATACTGCACTGGCCAGATCTCTTCTTGCTAAAACATCTATCCTGCCTTGGGTAAATCCCTCTTTGAGTAATTTACGGAGTTCTTCATGTAGTGAACTATCGCCAAATGGATCAATATAGATCTGTTCTATGCTAGCAAGCTCTATTTCACTCTCCTCAGAAGGTGACAATGTTCTGGTATCGATCTGTGTGCTATGGTTCATTCTTGCATCCATACGCTTTTGCTTACGTTTTGAATTGATTGTGGCAACTTTTAGAGAAGTAACCAGTTCTTGATCTACTTCTTTATCTTTTAGTATTACCGGATTAGATTGTAGTTTAGGTTGCTCAGCTACTTTTTTCACCTGATTGTCCAACTTTTGTTGGTTGTCTGATGAATTAAAGTATAGCAACAGTGCAAGGCAGATTATTACTGTGGCAACAACAGAATTGGTTGCTAATCGGAAAAACAGAAATTTTTGCTGGTTTAATATTGTCAACAAACTTAACTTCTTATCTGGTAAGATTCTACTCTCTTGGTAACGGACATCAATGATGAAGTTTCTATTATTTAGATTGAACTTTGAAAGTCCTACTGTAAAGGTAACCTGTTGTCCGGTCTCTAAAGTTGTACAATATATTTTGCGCCATCCTAACAGACGTTCTAACCAGGAGAATTCAACATCCTCTGAATTTAATAGCAGAGCTGCCAGTAAAGAGAGTCTACCATTAGCATGCGACATTATTTTGATCAGTCTAGAATCTTCATTGAGGTTTAATCGAATGGCCCTGGTCGGTTTGGTATAGAATTCCTTCTTCCTCTCATCATCTACAAAAATAAGTATCTCTTCAACAGGATTTGGTTCTGGTATAAAGCGAGTGGATAGACCATTAATTGCCTGCTTAACCTCTCTTGTCTTATTTATCATTCTCTTCTCTCCTTCTCTACAACACTGCTGATTTGGCGCAAGAAGAACTTTACCCCATTTCACTTTTTAAGCTATGTACTTTTCTGACAAATTTTTGTCAGGAAAGTATCACACTGAGATCTTTACTATATGGTTATGAATTACGGAGCAAAATTTGAATGGATTGTGATGATGGAGAATTTACTAACTATAGCTACGGGCTTCCGACATTAGGTTGGCAAGTTCGTCAGGTGAAAGACCTCCACTAGGTGTTACGGTAATCTGCTGTTCTCTACCAGTTAAGCGATCTTTCGCAGATACATGTACAATACCGTCAGCATTGACTTCGAAGGAGACTTCAATTTGGGGAATACCACGCGGCGCCGCAGGAATACCAACCAATTCGAAGCGACCTAGCGAACGATTCTGTGAGGCAACATCATTTTCACCCTGTAATACATGCACCTCCACTGTGGACTGATTATCGACCAGGGTTGTGAAGATCATGCTCTTTTTGATCGGAATCGTAGAATTGCGCTCGATAAGACGAGTAAAGCGGCCACCATGGGTCTCAACACCGAGTGAGAGTGGAATAACATCAAGCAGGACCAGATCCTTAATTTCACCAAGAAGTACACTACCTTGAATAGAGGCGCCCATCGCTACCACTTCATCAGGATTAATTTCACAAGAGGGCTTGCGACCAAAGACCAACTCGACATGCCGTTGCACAATAGGTGAGCGGGTCTGCCCGCCTACTAGCAATACTTTGTCAATATCACTTGCTTTTAGACGTGCATCCCAAAGCGCCTTTTGACAAGGATCCGTAGTCCGCTCAACCAGGTCAGCAACTAAAGACTCAAACTTATCACGGGTAAGTGTCTTGGCTAGATGTTTTGGTCCCGATGCATCGGCAGAGATAAAAGGAAGATTGATCGGTACTTCAGTAGTAAAAGAGAGATCGCATTTAGCACGCTCAGCCGCTTCCTTGAGGCGTTGTAGGGCAAGACGGTCACTGCGCAGATCAATATTGGTCTCAGCACGAAACTCATCAATAAGCCAGTCGATGATACGCTGATCAAAATCTTCTCCACCTAAGAAAGAGTCACCGCAGGTTGATAATACTTCAAAGACACCGTCACTGATCTCCAAGATCGAGATATCGAAAGTGCCTCCTCCTAAATCATAAACCGCGATCTTCTCGTTTGATTTTTTTCCTAAACCATAAGCAAGCGCAGCGGCGGTAGGTTCATTAATGATACGTTGTACATTGAGACCAGCAATCTTACCAGCATCCTTAGTGGCCTGACGCTGAAAGTCATCAAAGTAGGCAGGCACAGTTATGATCGCTTCCTCAACTTCGTCGCCCAAGAAATCTTCTGCTGCCGATTTCAACCGTTGCAGGATGATTGCAGAGATCTCAGGAGGAGAGTAATCACGCCCTTGTATACGTATACGCACATCCCCATTGGGGGCTTCCGTGATCTCGTAGGGACAGGAATCTTTCGCGCGCTGTACTTCCGGTGAATTAAATTTGCGCCCAATTAACCGTTTAACAGCAAAGACAGTATTCTGTGTATTGGTTATCGCCTGACGTTTAGCGATATGACCAACGAGTCGATCCCCTTTCTCGGTGAAGCCAACAATCGATGGAGTGGTGCGGCCACCTTCTTTATTGGGGATAATTTGTGCCATGCCGCCCTCCATTACGGCAACACAGCAATTAGTGGTTCCTAAATCAATTCCTATTACTCTTCCCATAACGGCATTTATGCACTGCCCAAGCTTCGGGAAAAAACCTGATATAATAAAGCTTTGTAATACCCTTTTTCAATCAAACCCCAACTTGAGAATTTACTGATATGGATTATCAACCGCTAACTATATTCCCTAAGAATAGATTATATCGGTTTTTCTTATTATCCAATGAGGGATCTTTTACTTCAAGTTGAGATTGCTTCACTCATGACAGCGCATCTTCATCCACAGCCATCCTTATTAGCGAGCTGTACATTATAAACTATCTTGTCACTATCTTTGTCAGAACTCAGCGCTTCTTACTCAGCCTGAAAAACCTGCAAACCCATCGCAGAATACTACAGTTACGGTTAGAACTCAATGGGATATTCTGCAATTGCGCGCGTGCTGCCGTAGCTTGCGCTAATAGGAAAAGCAGTTAACAATTAAATAGTTAGGTAAATTGTTAGGTAACTAGTTAGGGTTTGCTTTCACGAATCTGTATAGATCTTCGATTTTGAGGAGATAGTGATAATGACAACTCGCAGAGGGCATACCCGTACAATACGGCGTACTGTAATTACTGGTGTTGGTTGTATTAGCCCTAATGGCATTGGCCGTGAAGCCTATTGGGCAGCACTAGCGGCTGGCCGTAGTGGAGTATCGCGTATTAGTAGTTTTGATACTACACAATCAATAGTAAAGATTGCTGCAGAAATAAAAGAGTTCAATACAGACCTTTATATTCCAGCAAAAGATCGTCGCCATATCTCACGCCCTGTACCACTCGCGCTTGCTGCTAGTGAAGAGGCTTGGGTAGATGCTGGGCTTGTCCCAATAGAGTTGACACTTGAAGCACGTCGTCGTACTGGTGTCTTCTTTGGTAGCGGCGGTGGTCCACTTGAATTTACTGAACGACAATATGGTTTCTACTTTAACGGGCGAAAGAGTCAAGTAAGTGTCTATGCAATTCCTAGTTCTACCACGGGAACACTATCAAGCGAACTCTCTATGTACTATCACTTGCATGGACCTAGTCATGTTATCTCAACAGGCTGTACCTCTTCCACGGATGCGCTTGGCTATGCTGCTCAAATGATCGCGCTTGGACATATCGATATCGCCCTAGCAGGCGGCGCAGACGCACCTATTATGCCCGGTATTATGAGTGGTTTTGAATTAATGAAGATTGTCACTACAGCTTGGAACCATGCGCCTGATAAGGCCTCACGCCCTTTCAGTCGGGATCGTAGCGGTATTGTCGCGGGTGAAGGAGCATGGTTTTTCATACTTGAAGCAGCCGAATCAGCGCTGGCGCGTGGCGCACACATCTATGCTGAATTGGCTGGTTATGGTACTAGTTGTGATGCTCACCATCGTGTGCGTCTAGATGAGTCCGGCGAGGAGCCTGCGCGGGCAATGCAATTAGCAGTTACAGATGCTGGCCTAGCGGTAGATGCGATCGATTATATCAACTTACATGGTACCTCTACACAACTTAACGACCCCATAGAGACACGTGCGGTAAAGCGCTGCTTTGGCAAACATGCCTTCCGTATCCCTATGAGCGCGACAAAATCGCTGATCGGTCATCCTCAGGGAGCATCTGGGGCGGCTGGCGTGGCCGCTGCGCTGCTGGCCTTAACCAAAGATATCATACATCCCACCATCAACTTAGAGCAGCCTGATGGGGAATGCGATCTAGACTATGTACCACAACAGGCACGCCATCAAGAGATCGAAACAGTACTTTGTAACTGTATAGGATTTGGCTCGAAAAATTCTGCCCTGGTGCTAAGAAAAGTTTCTGATACTGAGAAGCTGATTTCAGGTTAAACTAGCTGGAAAAAGAGAATCCAGTAGGGGAGCATAATCCATGTCGGTCTGTGTCTTTACTAACTGCCCTGCGCCTGATCCAGGCCCACAAGACCGCTGTCTGGGCTGTAGTTCCTTATTGTTGGGTGCACAGGTGCGGGAGCGTTACATTATCGAGGAAGTGCGTAGTCGTGGCAAATTCAATGTCTCTTATCTAGTTCATGATCTTAAGGCACATAATGCCACACGCATTCTTAAGGAGTTACAGCCTGTCTCTGAAGATGATCCAGATTTTTATAGTACTTCCCGCTCAATGGCAGAAAGGCTCTTCGAGCGTGAGGCACGTGTACTACTAACATTACAGCACCGCGGTATCCCAAGGCTATTTGCGACTTTTGAAGAGAATAACTATTGGTATCTAGTGCAAGAGTACATTCCTGGACAGACCCTGTTAGAATGGTTAGAGACCCGCCATACGCTTGTCAATGAGGCAGAGGCACGCGCTATTCTACAAGAGTTGGCCCAAATTCTTGTCTATTTACACTCGCGTACACCTGCCGTAATTCACCGTGATATCAAGCCACAGAACTTGATGCGGGCAGAAGAAGACCATCGTTTACTGCTCATTGAATTCGCTGCCGTATCACAGGCTGTTGTCGATCGCCCCCAGACCGGCACAGTGATTGGTACGGCTGGGTATGCCCCGGCAGAACAACTTTACGGCAAGGCTGTACCACAAAGCGACCTATACGCAGCCGGTGCAACCATGCTTCGACTAATAACTGGTCTACATCCAAGCAAGCTCTACAATCCTATTGAGCGACGTTTTAACTGGGAACAACATGCTCGGATTGGGCCATCTTTTGCGGAAGTGATCAATGGGCTGCTTGCTTATGAGCTGACAGATCGTACTAGTAGTGCGGAGGAGCTTATTGCTCAATTAGCAGTGCTACGACCACTCAACTAGCAACTGCTGATCTACGGTTAGTTCTGTTATAGATAGCTTGCACCTATATGTCGATTTTTGCCAAAATATTGGACAGCGGCAGGTAGTAGAAATATGGAGTGACCGCAGGTAATTATCTGTAAAACCTGCGAGCAATAATACAGATTATCCCAGTGGTATGACTCCTTTTCGAAACCTGCCGTGGTCAATCAAGATCAACTGAATCAAGCATGTATGACTATCGTGAAAAGATCGAGCAACTGATTGCCCCAATTGCCCAGGATAACTCCTCTGGCTCTTCCGAACTGGCACGGCGTGCAGCCGTAGCATTACTCGATCTAATAGGTGATCTGGAAGAGCCTGAGAATGCCCCTATTACCCTAATACGCACCCCTATTATTGCTTTTGCCAAGCGACTACTACATGCACAACCAAAGATGGCGACACTCTTCAATCTAGTAAATCGCGGACTACTGACTTGCGATGCGCATAATGCCTTTGGTGAAGGCAAAGCTGCATTGGAGAAGTTTATCTACAATTTCCTTGCTATTATTGTTGGCGGCAGCGACGGTATCACACTGCATACTAAACCACTGATTACAGATGGCGCCGTTGTGCTGGTACATTCCTATAGCGCAACAATAATTAAGACTCTGATCACAGCAAAACGGCAGGGGAAATGCTTTGAGGTCTTCTGTACAGAGAGTCGTCCAGTAATGGAAGGGCGCAAAACTGCTACGGTTCTTTCTGGTGCTGGCATTCCTGTCACTTTCTTGATCGATGCTAGTGTTGGACTAGTATTGCAAAGGTCTACACTGGTGTTGAGTGGTGCAGATGCAATTACCATCGACGGTATTATCAACAAGGTTGGAACAACACTGATTGGACTAGCGGCTCAGGCTGCTGATCGCCCTATCTATGTACTAGCCGACAGTACTAAATTCCTCCCCTCGATCTATCATCTGCCTGGCGAGGATATGCATTCATCTAGCGAGGTTTGGGAAAGCGCACCAGAGAAGGTGTTGATCTTTAATCGCTACTTTGAAGCAGCCCCTCTGGAACTCTTCAACGGAATTGTTACCGAGCATGGTCTGCTCAAGATAGCAGAAGTGAAACTACAACTGACCAATCTTGGTGTCGCCTCGGAATTATGCGCAGAGTTATAATCCTGGCAATTGGCAATGAACTGTTGATCGGGGAGACACTCGATACCAATACCCATTGGCTTTGCCGACATTTTACCGGACTAGGCGCACAGGTGCAGCGTGCTGTTATGCTCCCCGATCAGATTGAAGCGATCGCGTCAGAAATAGCGCTTGCCTGTCACAATGGTGTAGATCTGCTAATTACTACTGGGGGATTGGGACCAACTGATGATGATCTTACTCTTGCAGCGCTAGCCCAAGCGCTCAATTGTCCTCTGATACTTGACGAGACTGCTTACTGCTGGATCGTTGATAAGTATGCTGCGCTGGCTGCGCAAGGCTATGTTAGCAGTGCTGATATCACCCCACCAAGGGCTAAGATGGCAATCTTGCCGCGCGGTGCTGTTCCAATCGCCAATCCTGTTGGTGCTGCCCCGGCAATTCAGCTTATCCACCAAACCACTATGATTATTTGCCTGCCTGGTGTACCTGCTGAACTGCAGGCGATTATCACTCAGTCGCTACCCACCACCTTTGCTACACTCTTTGGCGCAGGCAGCTTTCAGGAACGTGAAGTGTGGGTCAATTGTGGCGATGAATCGGTATTAGCGCCGATATTGCGTGAGATCGCAACTGCTCACCCTAATGTTTATGTGAAATCGAAAGCCAAGAAGTTTGGACCAGATCTACGTTTTCTTATTAAGTTGCATGCACGTGGCGAGGCCACAGAAATAGCTTATACACTGGCAGCAGCAGCAAACGATCTAGCGACTGTCTGTAGACGCGCAGGCTTAACTATTGTTAATAGCTAGTGATCCGCTATTGAATAATCAGCCTTGCATTGCGCTATCCTTCCATAATGCCTATGATATGAGCTATTCGATCAAAAACCATACTTCTTGTCATGGAGAGAGGCATGAGTAGTTCATTCCCGAACCTGGAGCAGTACATCAACAGTATACGTGACGAATTCGAAGAGCGATTGGCAGAGATTGTCGAGATACCAACGATAAGTATGGATCCGGCTCATCGCCAGGACATCGAACGTGGCGCCGAGTTAGCAGTCGAATATCTGAAAGCCGAAGACGTCAATGGCGAAAAGGCAGCCACACAAGGTTACCCCTGTGTAGTGGGTGAGTTGATTCAGGACAGTCGTTATCGGACCGTTACAATTTATAACCATATAGATGTGCAGCCCGCCGACCCGGCGGAATGGCACAAAGCCCCTTTCACTTTCTTCAAAGAGGACGGTCGTTATGAAGGGCGTGGCACAACCGATGATAAAGGGCCAGCACTCACTGCCCTTTATGCCATGCGATATGCTGTTGTTCACAAGCTACCATTAAATTTCCGCTTCCTATGGGAGCTAGAAGAAGAGATCGGTAGTCCTAACTTTGATACATTCCTTAAAGGTCGCGCCAAAGAGTTTAAGACCGATTCAGTAGTGGTTTCAGATACGATCTGGATTAACCGTAGCAAACCGGCGGTGCCTTATGGTCTACGCGGTGTACTTAGTTTTACCTTCACACTAGAAACAGGCAGTAAAGATGTCCATTCTGGTCTTACTGGGGGTGCTGCGCGTAACCCTGTAGGCGAGCTCTGCCAAGTAATTAATGATTGCTATGATGCCCGTACGGGACGAGTCAAGATCAAAGGTTTCTATGATGAGGTAGCACGCGCTACTAAGAAGCAGGTGCAGAATTTCCTAGATTCTGGCTTTAATGTGAAGCAATTTATGAATGCACATGGCCTTAAAAAGCTACGTTCAACAGATGCTACCGATGTAGTAAAGGCGATTATGAGCGAGCCGACTTTTGAAATCCATGGCATCACGGGCGGCTACAACGGCCCTGGAGTAAAGACTATTGTGCCCTACCGCGCCGAGGCTAAGATCAGTGTGCGGCTTGTTCCTGATATGGATGGTAATAAGATCTTTCGCTTGGTGCGTGACTTTGTCAAAGAACGCAACCCTGATATAAAGGTTAACTTCCTTGCTTCCGCGCCGCCTTATTTAGGCCAGTTTGAAGGCTCTTATGCCGATGCAGCACGTGAGGCAATGCGCTTTGCTTTTGGCAAGACACCTGCTTTTACACGTGAAGGGGGTTCAATTGGCGCCTGTGTGTCTATGCAGAACTATCTTAAGGTACCGATCACTTTCCTGGGCCTTAGTCTGCCTGAGCATGGCTATCATGCACCTAATGAGAATTATGACTGGCAACAGGCTTCCGGCGGTATCAAAATGTTTGTCCACTACTTTGACAAGATTAGCCGATTTTAAGCCAACTCTGTTTTGTGCCTAGCCCGTCAACTCTACTGGCTAGGCACAAAGCAGATTGATAATACTAGCCGATTCTTCCCACTTACGGTAAACCCTGAGATTTCTCAAAGAGAGCTAACTCTACCCCATTGTATTGCTAATATCTTTAACTAAATCCGTAAGAAACAAATTGCTATCTATAGGTATTTTAACTACAATCTCGTTGTCCCCAAAAACTTCTTAATACTGGGGTATGCCAGCCTGTTGGGAGTGCCGTAATGGCAATAGCAACAAGCCTACTCATTGTTTTTATGATCTTGAGTAGTGCCAATCAATTCGTCTTTGCGCAGGCTAGTAATGGCAAAGCTATTGAGATCAAATCGCCCATAGAGGTCTCAGAATTTCAAGTCACGCTTGTCAGTATGCTGAAATGGCAGACAAGCGGTGGCTCTATGGGTACAAATCCGGTGCCGACTGGTACAACAAAAGGGGATGAGCAACTGCTTTTTACCTTCAAATGCAAGAATCTCTCAACCAAACAGATTAATGTAATATATTGGGAATCCCGCTTTACCAATACAGAAAATCAGCTTATTACCAAACAGTATAAGACTAAAAAGAAGATCAAAGCCGGC
>JBFLVQ010000217.1:0-13076 GCA_040758525.1 Acidobacteriota bacterium | reverse complement strand
TCTGTAACGAAATTGAAGTGCCACTGCCCGTGCTCAACCTCTCTCATCTGCTTCAGCTTGATTTTACCGATCTGCAACATATGGATAAAGATTTCCGGCCAGTTGAGACACCAGAGATTCAACTGGAACGGATCAATGATTTTGACGAGTCGCTAGATGCTATCTTAGCAAGACTGGATTTTAAGGTCTGAGGAAGAGCTATATATGAGCGAAAAAGATCTCTTTGAGCAAGCAGAGCTACTATTAAAGCATTTTGATTTTGCTGCACAACTAGCAGCTAAAGAAGCACAACATCAAGGGCAATTGCGTGAGATCCTATTGTCATTTGTTGAAGTAATGGACTCTTTTGACCGACTCTTCTATGGAATGGGTGAAATCACAGAGTTAACACTAGAGCAGAGCCATAACTGTCTAAAGAGTTGCCGGTTGATACAACAACAACTAGACCAAGCGCTACATAACGCAGGAGTGACACCATTATCTTCTCTAGGTCAGTTGGCTGAGCCTGGACAACATGAGATCGTCGCTATTAAAAAAGCTCCTGGCAGAGAGGCAGACACAGTTATGCAAGAGTTATTTCGCGGATACAAATGGAATGGAGAACTGCTTCGCAAACCCAAAGTAATTGTAGTGCAGGGCGAAGATTAATTCGCCAGAGAGGAATCAATCATGGCAGAGAAAGGTTTAGCGATCGGTATAGACCTGGGTACAACCAATTCAGTGTGCGCCATATATGACAATACGGCTAGAGTGCTGGCAAGCGAACGCGCAGACGGCTTGGTACCATCTGTGGTAGTTTTCTGGAGACCACCTAAAGATCCACAAGCTGAAGGTAAAATTCTTGTCGGACAACCTGCCCTAGATTTTGCCTACAAAGATCCTAGAAATGCTATCTTCTCGATCAAGCGCTTAATGGGACGTAGTTACAATGAACCTAAAGTGACAGAAGTCCACGATCGTATGAGCTACTCCATTGTGCGTGCCACTCATAGTGATGATTCTGGTGTGCGTGTCTTATTGGGTGAGAAGGAATATACGCCCGTCGAGATCTCTGCATTCATTCTTAAAGAGATCAAAAAACATGCTGAACGAGCATTAGGACAGCCTGTGACACATGCAGTCATTACTGTGCCCGCCTATTTTGAGGAACGTCAACGCGCCGCGACTCGCCAGGCAGGAGAAAAAGCGGGACTGATTGTTAAAAAGATCATTGATGAGCCGAGCGCAGCAGCAATTGCCTATGGATTTACTGTCTCGCAGGGCAAACGACAACGACTACTCGTTTTCGATCTAGGTGGAGGCACATTCGATGTCTCGATTATCTACACAGTTATGGATCCAGAAGGTAAAAACCATTTTGAAGTCTTTGAAACACGCGGGGATAACTGGCTAGGTGGTGACGATTTTGATGAAGAGATTGTTCGAGAGATTGCCTCAGCCATTGAGAAAGAGTATGGTTTCAACCCATCAGGCGATAAGATGTTTCGCTTGCTTGCCAAACAAGCGGCGGAGCGCGCTAAGATTGCGCTAAGCAATGTTCCAGATACCTATGTTACTTTTCCTGCAGCCTATAAGACTCCTGATGATAAGTTCGTTGATCTGAATCTGCCACTGACAAGCAAGCACTTTGAGAAGCTAATTCAACCCCTTGTAGAGCGTTGTATGAAGCATGTTAAAGAAGCGCTCAATGGACAAGGATTGATGCCAGATGACATCAACAAAGTTCTTATGGTTGGCGGCTCAACTCTGGTGCCATTAGTTTATCAAATGGTTACTGATTACTTTGGCAAAGATAAAGTGCAGATTGTCAATCCTTATCACACCGTGGCTTTAGGCGCAGGAATATTGGCTGCTACCCTTCAAGGTATTCAGTGTCCTAATGCAAAATGTAAGCATATCAATGATGAAGCTAGCGAGAATTGTGAAAAGTGTGGCGATCTATTAGCAGCAGCAGTTTCAGTTGGCGGTATCTCCATTGGTGAAATAACAGCAGTCTCCTTTGGCATCAGTGCGGTAAGGGAAAATGAGAGCGATGCTTTTGAAGTTATTATTCCTAAAGGAACTCCTTATCCGCTCAGTCGTGCGAAAACTAAGACCTTTGAAACTACACGTGACAACTACATTTGTGTTCCCGTCTATGAAGGTCTGAATCCAGTAGCAACCAATAATAATAAGCAAGGAGAGATTCTCCTCAATGAAGAGGACTTTCATCAATTAGGCGAGAATGTACCATCTAAAACACCAGTGGAAATCTCAATGAACTATACACGTGATCGGGAACTACAACTTAAAGTTCGTGTGCATGGCACAAAGGTGGAGAAGGATGTTAAATTATTACATGACCGACCTTATCAAACCTCGCCAGTTGGGCCTCAAGCCGATCTGAAATGGCGTGAAGAGATAGAACAGCTACTTCAGATCGCAGAAAACTTCCGTGGCAAATATATGGGCTATATGGAATCTAGAGAGCTTGCACGCTTGGAGCGTGATATCGGTAATGCTCAAAATGCTCTAGATATGGACAATGCTGTGGCAGGTCGCGAAGCCTACAATACTCTGCTAGTCGCACTAGATTCCTGTGGTGTGGCCAGTCTACTTCTTATGGCAGAACGCGTGCAAGAGAGTGCTTCTCCTGAGCGTGCAGCCAAAATGGGTGAAGTTATCAGCAAGATCAAGGTAAGTTGGTTTCAGCAAGACAAGCAAAGTGTTGCTCTTCTCACCACACCGCTACGAACAGTTATTGCTGCTGAGCTAAACGCACGCAGAAGTCCGGGAATGGTGCCTGGTCAAGAAGACTTTGGTGGTAGGTTGCGAGTGAAAAAATAATTGTAAGGAAATACTCGTATGGCTGAACCGATCAATATCGGCCTTGATTTTGGGAGCTTGGGCTTGCGTGCCGCTTATATCGCCAAGGAACAGATGGTCTCGGTAGTTGCCAATGCGGGTTGGCAAGATCCTTCGCAATGGCTGCTCAGTGAACGTGTTCCTACTACTGTGCCAGGAGTCTATTTTCCCAGTCTGAAGAGTCGTCTGGGTATATTGTCAACGGCATACGATGTAGCTAGTAAGCGTGCCATCGAAACGGTTAGTAAAGCATTAGCTGAATTACATAGGCTGGTTGAAGAGCAGGCGGGAAGACCAGCAGGACAACTAGTCGTTACGGTACCTGCACTCTACTCTGCCACACACCGAGTTGCTCTACGAGATCTTGCGCTAACGGCTGGATTTGGCGATGTACATCTGCTCAACGATAGTATGGCTGCCGTCATAGGGCATGCACACCAGCGTGAAGAGCCACTAACCGCCTTGGTTTATAGCGTAGGGTACAGTGGTTTTGAAGTAGGATTGATTCGAGTTGCCAAAGAACGTTATTGGGCCATTGCCTATGATGGTACACCCATATTGGGTGGTGAAGCTTTTGACCAACTTATTATACGTGATTGTATACAACTGCTGACAAAGTGTCGTCTATGGTTGCCTGGCTATGACCTTGTGTCTGATGGCTGGCTTAAGTTACGAAACTTTGCTGAACGCTTAAAAGAGATGCTTTCTACCAGCGAGCAAGCCGAATTGAATCTGGGAATCACAAACTCAATTGCACAAGTGTTGCAGTTTACTCTATCTAGGAAGCAATTTGAACAAGCCATTACTGGCTATGTGCTGGCAAGTCTAGATGCTGCTGAGAGACTCTTAGATGCTGCCAATTTATCTATTGCTGATATAGATGAAGTTCTGTTGTTAGGAGGCAGCACTCGTATAGGTCTAATTCAGCGTCTGGTTGCAGAGCGATTTGCTCGTCAACCTATAATAACTTCAGAGAATCTTTTCTTGTATGGTGCCGCCATTTACGCGGCAAACCTAGGTGCTCTACCAACAACAGAGGCAGCCTTGATTCGTTCTGAAGAATCACAAGAGACTGCTCACCCTATTACAACAATGCCGCTTTTGGCAGTCTCTCTTCCCTCTGAAAACTCAACAGAGCAGGGTTTAAAGCAGATGGAAAAGAGCGCTAGTATGGAACCATTACTTAAACCTGATATCACATTATCGGTAGACGCCAATCTAGCATCAGCGATTGATTCTCAACCAGCAATTTCTAAGATCAGTGGACGAGAGCTAATGGCTGATGCTGATAAGCCATTGATTCAGATGGAAACAGTGCTTGCAGATCGAGAGCGACTGTTTCGTTATGCCCGCCAATTAATTGATCAACGTGCTTATGATCGAGGCAGAGGTTTTTTGGAAGGACTGATTCAAGATGCACAGACACTGCTTGCCGCTATTCCTTCACGCCCAGCACTTATGATCAAGCGTGAGGTTGAACAGATACTCCGACATAGCTATGAATTATTACAGGAAAATAGGTTCCAGCAGGCTGTCGAGGTAGCCCATTACGCTTATTCAGTGGATCCAGAAAACCCACAGATCTTTCAACAGGTTATTGATATTCACTGTCAGGCAGCAATGGCTAACACGACAGTAGAAAAATACCAGAAATCGATAGGGTGGCTAATGTGTGCTCACAGTCATGATCGCACCAATACCAAGATACATGACTTAATTGCTGAGCGTCATTTTATTCATGCTCAACAGATGGCTGAGCGAGATAACTATGCGGAAGCTTTAAAGGCTCTTGCAGAAAGTCAGTACTTTAATCCAGAACATGAAGGGGCGAAAGCGTTAAGTACATCGCTTACACAGCAACGCTAACCTTCACTAGGTATGACATCGGACTTACTGGCTAATTATCAAGCTGGTACTACCTAAAGATGGGGTAATAAGACAATGGAGAGTAAAATTGATTGGTATCGCCTCAAGATCAGATTGTTGGTAACTGCAACTGCTGCTCTTACGTTGATCATAGGCTTGAGTTTTTCATTAGGCGCCGGCTCTGGCGATCACATCTTGCCTATTATTCCATTTCTGCCATTGATCGTTTGTGTGTTCATATATGGAGTCTGGGTGATTAATCTGGCAATGAATCGCTATCAACTTGAAGAGGAGGCTTGTCAGGAGATCGACGATGTCTTGAATAGTAATAATGGGCGTAAAGATAATCGTAATCAATTAATCAGTATAGGCAGCAGAAGGGAAAAAACGGCTATTGGTCGGCGTATTGTTTATGCTCATGGCATTCCTGATCTAGATACTGCTTCAGCCATTCTACAGATCCCACAGGGTGTGGAGATAGAAGAGGATAAGACTTTTAGTTGGCTGCAATACCTACGCAATGCCTTGGTGTTGCTAGGACTGCTTTCAACTGTTATCTCGTTTATTATTGCTCTCTCATCTGCACAAGCTGATGATATGAAGATGCTCATTAAAGAACTGCAACGAGCCCTCACTATGACAATGGTAGGAGTCTCTACCTCAGTGGTTCTGGGTTGGCTCTCATCTGTCTTGTTTGATGCTCAGCAGAGTGTGAAGGCAAAGATTGATGGTTTAACCGCATCTATGTTGCCTCGCTTGATTCCGCATGATGAAAAAAGCATTGCACAGGCGACTGATTCCACGCTGATGTTAGATAAGTTGCAAGACTATATTGAAGAGGTTAACAATTGGAAAAATAACACTAATACTGAGGTAGAGTGTTTAACTGCAGCACTAGTGGAGCAGCGTGATATTCTCATTCAGCTTCCTCAGCTTGAGTTGCCAAAAGGGTTTGGCGAGCTCAATTCCACGCTTACAAAGATGATACCGTCCATGAATGATATGTGCAGAGTAGTGGAGCAAGCACTTCAGCATCTGGAAAAGGAGCGTAGTCTAGATCTAAATCAAGTTATTGAGTTGTTAAGAGACATGTGTGTTAGCTCCGTTGAGATCAAGCATGGGCATGATGCAATCCTCAAAGAACTCATTCCTAAACAGAGAGAGTATTTACAACAACAACAGGAGTCATCACATAAGATTGCGAATTTAGGCATTACCTTAGAGAAGGTGTTGCAAGAGTTGGAGAAGAATGCAAACAATCAGAAAGAGATTCTTACGACAATAAATCAGAAAGAACTGGTTGAGAGCATACGTACATTAGAACCAGCGCTAAAGAGTATAAACACAAGCTATGAGAAATTTGCTGCTGGGATCAAAGACCTTAACGATGTAATGAATGGATTTCAGGCATCAACGATAAAAGCTTATCAAGATTTACGCAGAGACCTGGTTACTGCAGTTAATTCTCTACACACAGAAATGGCAGGAACTAATGAACATTTGAAGAGAGTACTGCCTATCTATCTCACAGTACCTACAGATCCAATCGATGGATCTTGGCTAGGGCGAATAAAGCGATGGTTGAATTGAAAGTTGTCAACAATAGTAAGGAGTCAGTGTGAAAACCAAGATGAGAAAACCATGGCAAGATGAGTCTAATACTTGGATAGCGTATACCGATTTTCTTACTGCAGTATTAATTCTTTTTGTCATTATTGCCACTGCTGCCGTCTCGCGTGGGCAATCAGAACGAGCCAACCTTTATGGTCAGGTTATTGATAACAAGACCAAAGCACTGCTTTCTGGTTGTGTTATTAGCCTTGCCACTACTGAGAGTAGGACAGATAAAGAGGGGAAGTTCTCGATTGAAAAGATCGATCTTTCAATGCGCAGATACTTTAATTTAGTGGTGACGGTTGAACAGTATGAGCCTTATAAAGAGACTATCGAACTCAAAGGAGGAGACAATTTTAAGACTATCCTTCTGAATAGGTCTCAAGATAGAGGTAAAGGTGATCTTACGGTTGAGTTGCTGGATGGTGATGCATATTTTGAAGTAGGTAGCGCAAAAATTAAACCTGAGGCACTGGCAAAATTGCTTGAACTAGGACGACGTTTCCGTGCGCAATTACGTTCTGATGAAGTTATCGTGGTACAAGGACACACCGATGATCAGCCTTACAAAACCGAAGCCAAAAGCAATTGGGAGCTGAGTGGAGAGCGAGCAGCAGCAGTCTGTCGAGCCTTTCAGGAGGAGAAATATAGTGTTGGTATTCCTGGTTACCAACTATTGGCAATGGGCTATGGTGAGTTCCATCCACTTGAGATTATTAAGCCAGATGATCTTCCCACAGTAAAAGAGAGTAAAAGGACAAAGAATAGACGTATCGAAATCCGCAAGCTAAAAGGCGCGGAGGTCTTTGCTTCGCGCAAACTCTAAAATTTTCCTGATAGGAAATAACCAATGGCAGTGAGTAAAACAGCACTAAATACCAGTAAGCTTCAGGAGAGCTTAGAGAACTTGAGGCATAAAGATAAGCTCAATATTCTTGATAATCATCTTAATCAGACACAACAGATCATGAAATGGGGAGAAGTTGCAAATGGTGAGGAAACGCAAATATCACTGACCAAGTTACAAATGGAGTTGTCTGACTACGATGACTTTCTTGAACTAGTCTATGGCAAAGAACCATCTTTGTTTCCCAAAGTCCAAAGGCTTAAAGATGAGTTTACAACTGAGCCTAGTATTCTAACGGCAGAGAGCCGAATTAATTCCCAATTACAAGCCTCTTGTGATCAAATTAAAGATCGCCTTAATAATCTCAGTGGTGCTCAACTACTCTCCTATATAGATAGGTTTCGTTATTACATTGCGAAGGCAGAGAAGAAGATCGAAGATCTAATAGAGTGGGCAATGGCATTAAGAACTATGCAAGAGGTTAAGAATCTTCGGCAAGGTCTGTCAGATCGCACAACTAATAACTATCCTGAGTTGACTGCACAAACACAATTGCTCTTTGATCAACTTTCAGATCAGTTCAAGATCCCTTGGTCTTATGGCAAAGGACGTCAGACACATTTCATTGCCATCAAGCTAAATGATCTAGCTAGACGCCTTGTTAAGTTAGATCTTGAGATCAAGAATTTGGCCAAAGAGTCGCGGCAACTTCTTGCAGAGATAGAACAACAAGCTCCGTCAGAGGCGATTGCTGATCTGGTTGCTGCACATAGTGCTCTGGTAGCAGTATCGTCACCTAGACTCAAGGCGCTAAAACAAGAGATCCTAGAACGCCAGCAACAGATAAAAATAGATCTACGCCTTGCAGAAGTGGAAGAGAGGTTATTGAGTCAAGTAGCTTCAATTCCCACGCAGACCTTGTCAACAAGCTGGTTGGAAAAGTTGCAGGGTGGTCTTGAGCCAGTAGAGTTACTACAGAAGACAGCACAATCCATCAAAGCCGTCTGTCAACCATTACCTCAAATACTGGAAACTGCTACTTTCCAACAGCGTGAGCGGGCAAGAGCACTTAAACAGAGTCTCATCAAACATATGATAGCGAGTGCAATGCAAATGGATGAGACTGTAGAGGGTATTATCGCGAAGCTCTCACGATTCGGGCAACGCCTGAAATCTATCGACCATAGTGCACACATCTGTAGTGTCCCAGCTTGTGGTGGGGCATTTCTAGATGATGATGATGTGCTTCTTTGTCCAAAATGTCGTTGTTTACAACATAGAGATTGCTTAATTAATAATAAGTGTGCAGTCTGTGTCATCTTTTATCGAGAAGATGAACTAGACGAGCCAGTCAAAGTTGATATTTTACCTAGCCGTTTGCCAATCTATCTACTACTAGACTGCTCTTATTACATGCAAGGCGCCCCATTTGAATCAATGAAAATGGGTTATAGATTGATCATTGAAGGGCTTTATGATGATCCGCATACTCGCGCCATTGCCTCAGTATCTGTTATCGCTTTTAGTGGAAATGAGCAAAAAATCTTACCATTAACGCGGGTTTCAGAATCCGCAGTATCAAATTTTATTGAAGAGCTAAAACCGAGTGGCTACGCGAAATTGAATCGGGCCATTGGCTTCCTCAAAAAAGTGATTGAGGAGGATATCTCGGCGGCTAGCTCAGCAGCAATAAATAGTTATAAACCGCTTGTGTTTATCTTAAGTAGCGGTGATTGGAGAAGAAATGTACCAAGCCTCAAGGGCTATGCCTTAGCAAGTGTTATCGCGATAGGTTGTGGCACAATAGTCCAGCAAACAAACCTTCTTAAAGTTGCGGGAAGATTGTTGTTAATGCAGGACGTAACACCAAAGTTAATCAAGCAATATTTTAAGCTAGAAGAGTTGCCTCAGAAGCCACTCGCTGTAGAGTATCTAAGAGTTTAGTGCAAAACACCTTTAGTGAGAAGGAGGATAATAAGAATGAGCATTCCACATACGGAGCCAAGTCGTCTACCAGTCTATCTGTTATTAGACTGTTCTGGGTCTATGGTCGGCGATCCGATCGTAGCAGTGAATCAAGGAACACGGACACTCTTCAATGAACTCTGTAATAATCCTCAGGCAATAGAGACTGCCTGGATCAGTGTTATTACTTTCGGAGGTACTGCAGAGCAATTGATCCCATTGACCGAGTTAACAAAGTTTCAACCGCCAGACTTGACTGCAAACGGAAATACTCCTATGGGAGAGGCGTTGCGAATTCTCAATGACGCTATTGAACGCGAGGTGCGTCTACGACAGACTGCTGACCATAAAGCCGATTATAAGCCATTGGTCTTTATTCTCACAGATGGTAAGCCAACAGATGATAATTGGGAAGCTAGAGCACAGGCTTTAAGAGATCGCTTAGATAGAAAAGTCGCAGATGTCTATGCAATTGGTTGTGGGAGTATGGTAGATAGAGCAACCTTAGAGAAAGTTACTCATAGCGAAAACATATTTATGATGCCAGATCTGACTCCTGCCGCTATCCAACAACTTTTTAAATGGTTATCTCAGTCGATACAACGATGTAGCGAACCGAAGAGCCAGGGAACAAGCCCAACTCGTAAATTGCCGCCGCCGCCCCCGGTTCTACAGATTTGAGGCTCTTGAAACTACATTGTCGTAGTGTAGGAGACAATATGGAAATAAAATCGAGAGTACCATTGCCTCGTTTCCCTATCTATTTTGTTATGGATTTCTCATCACAAGTTGTTCCTGGATGGAAAGAGGCGGTAATAGCAGGATTTGACTCACTGTCAGCGAAGTTGCGGCTGGCTCCTGAAACAAAGACAGTAGTCTGGCTTAGTCGTATCTATTTTAGCGATTTGGGGACTACCCGCTTTGCCTTAAAGAGTGTTGAGGATAACTGCGATGCCTATAGTCACAATCATGATCCTAGAAGACTTCGCGCTGCACTGGAGAGATTATCTAGGGCGCTTGAGCGAGAAGTGAGTACGGGTTTGCCTACCAATGGAGTTAAGTTCGGGAAGGGGTTGGGGAGTAAAATAGATGTTATTCAAACTGAGGATTGGACACCATTGGTCTTTCTTTTACTTAGTAGTGAGCTTGCAGAAGACTGTGCATCACAAGCACACAATTTAAAAATGCATCGCTCAAGCCCAAATATTGTCGGTGTCAGGACCATACATGTTTCTGAAGAGGCTTTGAAAAGAGTAACGACGGTGGAAAAAGTTATTCTACTTCGACAAGTAAGTAGAGAAGCAATGGTTGAAGCCTTTGATTGGTTTTTCCACCGTATTATCATTGCCTGTAAGCATCGAGGAAACATCAGCAATGCACTACGCGAAGTAATGCAGCCGCTAAACTCTGCTCAAGTAGCTTCAACTGACCAGAAAGTTGAAAGCAGCCTTAAGAAGGAGACCGCTCTAGTTTCAGCCTCGTTAAGCTTAGATCAGAATGTTGTTGCTACTGTGCCTGTATCTACTCGCTGGAGAGAAATTGAGCCAACCGATCAAGGCGACTCTGTTCCTCATCTGCATAAGATGATGCTTACAGGAGAAAATGGATGGCGTATAATGGCTGCTACACGCCGTGGCAAAGCTCATGCTCACGAAGGGAAATATCGCGAAGATGCCTTTGCCGTTAGTGTAGAGAATGGATGGCATATAGCGGCAATTGCAGATGGGGCAGGCGCATATACGCTTTCACGAGTAGGTGCCAATCGTGCAGTTGAATATGCCATTGTAGCCATACGTAGCGCTTTAGCTGATCTAGCACTAAAAGATGCTACTCTTGAAGAGCAAGCGCGTTATGCTTTGCAAAAAGGATTTGAGCAAGCATATAAAGCGGTGAGTGAAGAAGCAGAGCGAAGAAAAGAACCATTGAGCAACTTGGCATCTACATTAGCATTGTTACTACACCATCCTTCTCAGCAAGGAGATCTTATCGCTGTTGTTCATGTAGGAGATTCATTGCTTACTGGTTGGTTTGAAGAGCAACGTATAGAGATCTTTACTGAAGCTGACAGTGGTATTTATGCGGGTCAGTCGCTATTTTTGACTAGTCAGGGAATCATTGAGGAGTGTCTAGATCGCATACACGTTATAACCCAAGACACGCCTAGAATGCTGTTATTGATGACGGATGGTGTAGCTAATGATTTCTATCCTTACAATAAACATTTGCGACTGCTCTTTGAGAATCTTACCGATTTGTGTCAAAAGCAAGATTGCGACAATGCCTTAATGGATTGGCTGGGTTACGAAAAGCGTGGCTCATTTGATGATCGGACTATCATCATCTTATTCCGATAGGAGTGACTGGCTGATGGAAGTAACTATGGAAGATGGCTCGAAGATTATCTGTGCAGACAACCCGATTGGAGGCGGCACAGAAGGAGACGTACATTTGTCTGTTGATGGTAAGTATGCAATTAAGTTGTATCATCAACCAGAGCCTCAGCGCAGAACTTCGCTACAATTAATCATCAACAGGTTCAATCCTGTTCGTAGCGATCCCATCTGGCAACCATTATTCTGCTGGCCTGATGCGATAGTGGTTGCGCCTAGCTTGGGAGTGAGAATGCCACGTGCCCCTGCAGAACTTCGTCGTCTTGATGTATTTCTTTTATCCAAATTTCGCAACAAGAGATTACAACCAGCAGAGCGAGGAAATTGGGATGGGTATCTAAAGATCGCGATCAAGATGGCACGCCTGATGAGCCGCCTACATTTCTCCGGGTTGTGTTATGCTGATCCTTCTTGGAATAATTTCCTAGTCGATCCAAGAGATGGACAGGCAGTAGCAATTGATGTTGATGGGCTGGTTGTTCCTAATTTCCTACCTGCAATGGTAGAAGGGACGAGAGAATTTCAAGCTCCAGAACTTGTCTTGGGAACTGCTCCGCCATCTGTACAAACCGATCTACATGCTTTAGCTGTGCTTATCTATCGTACTCTGATGTTTCATCAAGTTCCTAATTATGGATGGGGATCTGTGCATCCATTAGGTGCTGGGATGTCTGCGTTGCAAGGTTCTAAGATACATCCAGGAATGGGAGAAGATGTTGAGAAACGTAGCTTCGGTGATGCAGCCGTCTTTATAGAACATCCCACCGACTATTCGAATCGACCACGCGAACAATTTATTAGTTGTTCTATTCTCGGGCCGGACCTGCAGAAATTGATTAAGGAAGTGTTTGTTGAGGGACTCTATGACCCACAAAAACGCCCGTTAGCGGCACAATGGGAGGAAGCATTAGTACAGCTATATGATAGGTTAATCCCTTGTGCGAATACTGCTTGTGAAATGAAATATTTTGCCGTGCTCGAATCAGGGGATATTCGCTGTCCATGGTGTAACACATTAGTACGTGAGCCGAAGACGCTGGCTGTTCTGCGTATGTATCGCCAAGTGCCAGGCTGGCAGCCTCCCAAAGTAGTACCAGATGGCAATTATATGATCGTTGCCTGGCCGGGACGAACTATTCATGACTGGCATATTGATCCAACAAAGATGCCAGGGCGAGGCGCAAATAATCAACCTCGTGCTCAGTTTGACTTTGATGATAATACTAAACGTTGGTATCTGGTGAATAATAATATAGATGAGTTAATTGCTAAGGACGCAAACGGAAGACAAACAATTAGCCGTGGGAGCAGTGTGGAATTGAAAAATGATCTAACGTTGTTACTGGGAAGATCAAGTCAGTCCAGAGTAGCGCTAGTTCAAATCCTCGCCTTGTAACATAGAAAGAATTCTGCAAGACTGTCCCTGCTTCAATAAAACTGTGAGAGTAGAAAGAGAGAAATAATCTCAATGAGATTATCCTGATTCCCTGCCACAGCTCTCCTTATATCAAGGCGTAGTATGCATTTGCTCGGTTACAGATGTTTTACAA
>JBFLVQ010000216.1:0-13230 GCA_040758525.1 Acidobacteriota bacterium | reverse complement strand
CTATCATAATAATTTTATACTCATCTAGGAGGCTTACCTGGACTTCACGAATACGTTTGTCAAACTGACGCGCATGATTGTCAGCCTGACGTACTAACTCAATCTTACGCGCTACTGGCACATCACTAGGCGGCTCATCAACAGGATATAGATTATGGCGATTGCTGGCTTGACTAACATTGATTGGCGATACCGCCTCTTCTTGTGTGGCAATATGGGCGGCTGTCAGTGCCGCTCGTCGTATACTCTCAAAGCTGATCTCATCAGTAAAAGCATAGCCGGTCTTATCATCTGCATTAACACGTACACCGACACCTTGCGAGATCGACTTATTGGCAGATTTGACTAACTGTTCCTCTAAACTGACGGCATTATTGACGCGGTATTCAAAATATAGATCTGCATAATCGCCGCCTTTGGAAAGGGCAACGCCCAGCAACTTTTCTATCTCTACGAAAGTAATGTTGAACCGGGAAAAGAAGAAATCGATTGCCTCTTGCTTCATGCCTTATCTATGCCTCTCTCTCCAATTGCGGAGCTATAAACATTCTTGCGTCAGGGCCGCTCTACCTTAACTAAGTATCTGCTGAACACATATAGTTTAATCTTTCAAGCCCAAATTTTCACATTCTTTCTCCCAGATGTAGGGCAGCAATTCCACCTGTAAGATTGAAATAACGCACCTTCTTGTAACCAGTAGCCTGCATTATTGCTACCAACCCTTCTTGATTGGGGAATTGTGCCACAGAGGTAGGCAAGTAACGGTAAGCAGTAAATGAGCCTGAAACAGCACCACCAATTAGCGGTAATAGGTAACGAAAGTAGAAATTGAAGATGGTGCGAAACAGTGGCAGCACTGGCTGTGAAAATTCTAAGATTGCGACGCGCCCACCAGGCTTGAGGATACGGAAGAATTCAGCTAAACCAGCGGCTGGATCAGCAAGATTACGCAATCCAAAGGCACAGGTAATTACATTAAAAGCCTCATTAGCAAAGGGGAGCTGAAGCGCATCGCCTTCCAATAGCCAGATCGGTCGCGCTTGCCTAGCTACTTTCTCATTCCCTATTACCAACATATTATGGCAGAAATCTACCCCACAAGTGTGAGCATGTCGATTTAGCTCAATAGCCAGATCGGCGGTGCCGCAACAAACATCTAGTGCGCGTGCATCACTACGCGCCAATAGATCAGCTAATTGCGCAACCGTAAAACGCCGCCAGCGTTTGTCGATATTGATTGAAAGAAGGTGGTTGAGCAGATCATAACGAGGCGCAATACGCCCAAACATCTCCCGTACTTGTCTAGCCTTATTGGCTTCCACACTCATAGATCAAATCACTACTTATTAACACCAGCAATCTCAAGCTTGCCAAACTTCTTTAACTCGGTCTCTAATTCACGTGCACGCCCTAATACAGCAATGGTGAGATTATCAGGCGAGAAGTATTTTGTCACACGACGTAGATCTTCTATCGAGATTTGATTGACTTGACGGGTGTAATTGATCACATAGGCTGAACCCAAATTGTAGTTTTCGACTTCTGCCCAGCGTGCTGCGATCTCAGTATTGGCATTAAATCCAGCTTTGTATTCTTCGATAAGCTGATCTTTGGCAGCCTGCAATTCGGCAGCTTCTATCCTTTCCCCTAGTCGTTTGATCTCAGCAAGGGTTGCGCTCAGTACTGTTGGCGCCTCTTTAACAGGCACACTAGCGGAAACTAGGAAAGGACCGCGTAGCTTACGTGCTGCCAATACTGCTTCAAGTTTAAGCTCTTTATGTGCTGCTAATCGCCGATTTAGGATAGCAACTAACAGTTGGGTAGGTAGGTAATCAGAATCTGTACGCCGCAAAGTGAAATTGCCTAATCGGATCTCAGTGGTTGTCTGATCGGCTCGTTCAATCAAACGTATATTAACGCCAGGATTCTCTTTGGGTGGCACGAAAGTATAAGGTGGAATATTCCCTTTACGCCAACCTCCGAAGGCTTTACGTAAGGATGGCAGCATACGCTCTATTGATACATCTCCAACAATAATCAGAGAAGAATTATTGGCAAGATAGAAACGGTTATAAAAGTCGTTTATATCAAAGCGAGTAAGCGGCGCTAAACTCTCTTTTGTACCAATTACATTATGACCATAAGGATGTGAGCCGTAGAGTGCGTTAAAGAAGGCCTCATCGGCCAATGTCGTAGGCACAGGAGCAACCTCAAGCGATTTAATCCGTTCGGCTTTCAGTTGCTCAAAGCTCTGCTCAACAAACTGGGGTTGTGTAATAACTCTTCCTAAGATATTAACCAACGCATCTATATCGGCACTACGACCTAACATACGTAATTCTGTAGCATCCCAACCAGTAGTGATCTCTAGGCGTGCGTTGATATCAGACAACTCTTCTTTGAGCCGCTCGCCAGTCCAGCCTCCTGACCCACCACGTAGCATCATCTGTGCAGTCAGATCGGCTACCCCTGACTTACCTAATGGATCAAAGGTTGTACCGCTTTTGATTACTATATGTAAGGCTACATTGCCACTATTGGGGCGCTCTATAACAAGCACAGAGAGACCATTGAGCAATTTTTCACGCTTTGGCACGAGGGTCGTTAAATCTTCTGATGGCGCCGCCGCAAGAGATGAGACAAACAGAGAGATGGCGAGAGCCAAAAAAGCAACCTTCTTCAAGACAAACCTCCTAACAGCAACAAGTGAATAACAATACATGAATAAAGAGAAGAACCAGATCTTCCATATCTTGCCCATCACTTGTCACTGATTACTAGTAAAAGATGAGTTTAGCTTTGGTAAAGCATTGGCGTCAACATCTAGGCCAGCAATGATAGGCAGACAGATCCAACTGCTCTGTGGTGAAAAGTTGTCACTACTCCCTACTTAGTGATAGCATGATGAGTCTGGACACCGTAGAAAGCTTTGCAGATTAAGAGGATTGCTGATACGGCAAGGGCTTAACAGCAAAACAATGAAGGGTAGCACCTGAGTATGTCTAAAGATCCCAATAGTGAAATAACCGTCAATGATCGTCGAATGTTTAATCCGGACGGCACGCTACGGCAACCAATTGCCGAAGAGCCAGCTCCTGTAAGCGCGCCGCCTGCGCCTGAACCTGCCCCAGAACCACGTACAACTAAAAGTCGGCGCCCGCGCCCTAACAATAATGAGGCATCAGCCGATTTTTCCAACCTAGTCGGCTTACTGATGACCAATGCTGCTATCCACCTTGGACTCGATCCACAATTTAAAGGGAAAGTAGATCTGGATACAGCACGTCACTTCATAGAGATGCTTGCGACCCTGCAAGAGAAGACAGAAGGTAATCTTAACGAGGAAGAGCAACAACTCCTGGAAGATGTGGTAACGCGCCTACGTATGGAATATGTCACGATAATCAATCAGATGACTATGAGTGCGAAAAAACCGGTATGAGAATTACTTTTCTTGGCACTGGCACCTCTGTCGGCGTGCCAATGATCGGCTGCCAGTGCAAGACCTGTGTCTCTGCCGACCAGCGTGATCAACGTCTACGTGCCTCCTTGCTTGTCGAACACAATGGGCAGAGGTTGCTTATTGATGCTTCGACCGACTTTCGCCAACAGGCGCTACGTATTCGACTCGATCACCTTGATGCAATATTTATTACTCATTGCCATGCCGATCACGTCTTTGGTTTAGATGATATTAGACCAATCAACTTCCGTATCGGCGCACTCCCCTGTTTTGCCAGTGAACGTACTTGGCAAGATCTTAAGCAGGTTTTTGGTTATATATTCAAGCCAAGTAGTTATAAAGCACTACCAAAGATCGTACCGCATACTCTAATAGGACCTTTCTCGCTCTTTGGACTAACGGTTGAGCCACTTGAGGTTATACATGGACGGTTGCCTGTTACCGCTTTTCGTATAGACTCCTGTGCCTATGTCACTGACTGTAACATTATTCCAGACCAGACACTGGAACGGTTATTAGGATTAGATCTTTTGATTATCGATGCTTTGGGCCGCAAAGAGCATCCCACGCATCTTTCGTTGCCAGACAGTTTAAAGTATATCGAACGCCTCAAACCAAAGCGGGCGCTACTTACACATATTTCTCATGATCTCAAATATGAGACGGTTAGCCTTGAGCTACCACCCCATGTTGCGCTTGCTTATGATGGCTTGCAGGTAGAGACTTAAGCCTTTATGAGAATCTGTCATGGATTAAACTGTGCCGAACTCCAGCGGCCAACTATAATTACAATAGGTATCTTTGATGGTCTACACTTGGGCCATCAGCTTATTATGCGCAAGGTAGTAGCAAGGGCAAAAGAGACTGGTATGCCTGCTACTGTGCTCACCTTCTCGCCTCATCCACGCGCTGTGCTACATCCAGAGACGGCGCCGCCACTACTGCAAACTTTCGAGCAGAAGGTAGAAGGCATGGGTATGCTGGGTATTGATCAGGTGGTAGTGCTAGAGTTTACTCGTGAGCTAGCTGACCTTACTGCGGAAGCCTTTACCCGTGACATTCTTTGCACCCAGCTACAAGCACAAGAGATCTATCTAGGTAAGGGCTTTGCCTTTGGGCGTGGTCGTGAAGGCAATATAGAGAAGCTGCAAGAACTCAGCGCCCGCTATGGTTTTCTTGCTGCAGAAGTGCCTGAGGTTGTATTGCGTGGGCGTCGTATTAGCTCTACCTTAGTTCGCCGTCTGATCAAAGCTGGTCGTGTAAATCTTGCCCGACGTATGCTAGGCCGTCCTTATGGAATGGAAGGGACGGTAATGGAAGGGCGCCGGCGTGGCCGTGAGTTACAATTCCCTACTGCGAACATTATCCCTCAAAACAGCGTACTCCCGGCAGACGGAGTTTATGTGACACTTGTATTAGTAGAAGGAAAATGGCGCCGCAGCGTATCAAACATAGGACTACGCCCTACCTTCAGCGATACTAATCAACGCTTGGTCGAGTGCCACCTACTCGACTTCGAAAAAGATCTTTATGGAAAGTCGATCCGTATAAGACTGTTGCATCGCTTACGCGATGAAAAGAAGTTTACTTCAATATCTCAACTACAGCAGCAGATTGCGCGAGATAGCCAGCGCGCACGCCGCTACTTCCAACATCCATTGGTACACAATCAGTTAGAATTTCAGTAAGTAAACGAGGACCAGCAGGGTAAATGACCACCAAACCAAAACAACTTCCTGCCTATCAACCTAACGAAACCGAATCGTATCAACTTGTGCCCGCAAGTGAAAGCGAAGATATTCTTATCGAGGCGCACCCACCTGCTCATATTACTGCGGCAGCCTATTACACACCAGAAAAGAGGATTGGTGATTTCGGTCTACGTGGTTGGCTACGCACTGCTCAGATATTATGGTTCTTTGTAATGTTTGCACTACCATTACTGATTGAATGGTTTGCAGAGATCGATTTGACAGAAGATGAAAGCCGCTTCAAACGTGCTCTACACTGGTTAGCAAGGCGTTGGCATAGTGGTCTGACAAAAGAGAATCTAGCGGCATATCGTCATCGTCGCGCTCGCTGGTTATTGCGGCGTATGGCAAAGCTTGGCCCCACTTTTATTAAGATTGGTCAAACTCTCTCAACTCGTCCTGACATAATCCCCATTGAGTACACCAAAGAGCTAGCTAAATTGCAGGATGAAGTACCACCATTCCCACAATCGATTGCCTGGGCAACAATCGAGGCCGAATTGGGTGAGCAACCTGAAGTGATCTTTGCTGATATTGATCCACAACCGATCGCAGCCGCCAGCCTTGGCCAGGTCTACCGTGCACAATTGAGAAGTGGGGAAATGGTTGCCATTAAGGTACAACGTCCAAACTTGGAACGCAGTGTAAATCTAGATCTGGCAATTCTACGTGAATGTGTTCGTTATTTGGAGAAGAACTATACTCAACTGACTCTTGGGGTAGAATGGCAACCGATCATAGACGAGTTCGCTATGATTATCTTCGAAGAGATGGACTACCTACAAGAAGCTGATAATGCTGAAATCTTCCGCAAAAATTTTGCTGCTTGGCCACAAATATATGTACCAAAGATCTACTGGCAGCACTGTGCGCGGCGGGTACTGGTAGAAGAGTTTATTGAAGGTCTCAAAGTAAATGATGTAGCAGGACTAGAAGCAAGACAGTTTGTACCAATAGATATTGTTAAACTGATCTCACGAACTTATTTAAAACAGTTACTTGAAGATGGTTTCTTCCATGCTGATCCACATCCTGGTAACTTGCGTGTAATGGCCGATGGCAGATTGGCCTTCTTTGACTTTGGTATGGTTGGCCGCCTTACCCAAGAGATGCAGACCAAGTTGGTAGACTGTTTCTTCCATATTGTTGAGAAGGACGTGCATGGTCTGGTTGAGGATCTTATCGAACTAAAATTTCTTAAAGAAGGCTTTGATCCAGAAGAGTTCCGCCCTGCTGTCGAGGAGATCTTCTCTCACTATATAGGTATTAAACTTGGCCAGTTAAAGTTCAAAGAGCTTAGTGCTGCTATTTCTGAAACAATCTATCAACTTCCTTTTACTATTCCCGCACACTTTACTTTTGTTATGCGTGCGCTTACTACTCTAGAAGGGATAGGCATCCTTGTTGATCCTACTTTCAGCTTCTTTGACACCGTCAAACCTTACGCCAAGGAGTTTATGCTCAAGCGCGAGAGCCGCTATCTACGCGACAAGATTATCGGCCGACTAGTGCGCGGCGAAGACGGTAAGATCTCCTGGGGCAAAGTCTGGAAGCTGGCAAAAATGGCAATCAAATTTTATCTAGGTCCAAAAGACAACCCTCCTCAGGCACTCGCACAAGAGATTAAGAAAGAGCGGCGCTAATGCCTATGTCAGTTTAAGACTGAGTCTTATCATCTCTGACATCAGCTAGTGCCTGCACATGTGCGGCGGCAATCGTGCCGAGTTTTCTTAAATTGTAGCCTCCTTCTAATACTGAGATTATTCGCCCCTGACAATGCTCGCCAGCTATCTGTTTCAAGCGTGTCGTCATCCAAACAAAATCCTCTGTCTCAAGCATCAATCCCCCCAATGGATCTTCGCGATGTGAATCGAAGCCTGCAGAAATAAGGATTAAGTCTGGCTGCAATTTGGCAAGTAGTTTTGCTAGCGTATCATTGAACGCAACACGGTAATCTTGTGGTGATATGCCTGCAGGTAATGGTACGTTGATTGTATAACCACGCCCTGTTCCTTCACCAACTTCACTTATCCGTCCAGTACCTGGATAGTGTGGGAACTGATGTAGCGAAATATAGAAGACACTATTATCTGTATAGAAGATCTCCTGTGTGCCATTGCCATGATGTACATCCCAATCAAGGATCAGCACTCGCTCAAGATTGTGCTGGTGTTGAGCATAACGTGCGCCAATAGCAACATTATTGAAGAGGCAGAATCCCATGGCACGCTCAGAGGTGGCATGGTGTCCAGGTGGACGCACTACTACAAAAGCGTTCTCGGCTTCTCCTGAGACCACTGTATCAATTGCTGTTAATACTCCACCCGCAGCCGAGAGTGAAACTTGAAAGGATTCTGGGCAGATCATTGTATCTGGATCTAGGGCGCCAGCATTCAGTTCGCATGCCTTACGCACCAGTTCGTAGTGCGACTCTTGATGACAACGTAGAATATCTATAGGTGCAGCAGTGCGAGGCTCAAGCCATTTCAACTGGCCTTGCAGTGCCGGACACAGCTTTAATTCATTGATGATTGTGGTAGCCCGTTCTGGCCGTTCTGGGTGCGCGCCAGTATCATGTTTTAAGTAATCGGAATGATAGATGAGTGCGGTAGTCATCGTAGCCTCCTATCGTCGAAGTGGCAAAACCATCTCCCTACAGGTTACAATTATACTAACGGATGTTGATGTTATGCGAGTAATAGCAGGACTCTATAAGGGACGCTCGTTGCGCACGGTAGCAGGATTATCGGTACGGCCTACTTCTGACCGTTTGCGTGAAACGCTCTTCAATATTCTTACTGGGCATATTGAAGGCGCACAATTTCTCGATATCTGTGCAGGCTCTGGCGCAGTTGGTATTGAGGCGCTCAGTCGTGGCGCTGCACATGTCACTTTTATTGAAGCTTCGCGGCGTGCTGTGCGTGTTATCTATGACAATATCGAGCATTGCCATATTGACGAGGGCACCGAAGTGCTCTACTTCGATGCCCTCACCGCACTCAAGCAGCTTAGTAACCGTGGACACCGCTTCGATATCGTCTATTTCGACCCACCATATAGTTCACACGTATACCTACCGGTTTTAGAATCGTTAGGTAATAAAGATCTGCTTGCTGCAAACGGCTTAGTAATTGTTGAACACCACAGCAAGCTCGTGCTGGCTGATGTTATTGGCGTACTTCGGCGTTATCGCGAAGTACGTCAGGGCGAGACCTCATTAAGTTTTTACCACAACCTATAGTACTGCTGAGCATTATTTGGCATATCTCTTGCACAATATATCTTCAGGTATTTTGAAGACAGGCCGTTTACCAGCATTTCTGTGGTCTGTTATGGCAATGGCCGCGTTTGCTCAATAACGCTATACAGCTTTTTCTGATTCAATTGCAACAGTTCTGCTGGCTGTATAGCAAGGGAAAAGGCAGGCTGTCTTCATTCAAGAAAAAATCAATTTTTAGATCAAGGAGGACGCAATGCGAAGCTTTAGAACCAGGGTACTGTCGCTTGCAGCACTGACCATTCTCCTCTCTCCTCTGCTTAGCCTCAATAGCAGTCTGACCCTGGCGGATCACTTGTTGTCCACAGGTGTTATTGTGCCACTACGTATGAACACATCTCTTTCGTCAGAGACTGCATCCATAGGGCAAAAGTGGATTGCTACTGTCTCACAGGATGTCTATGCTGGCAATCAATTGGTGATCCCACGCGGCTCGACTGTTGAGGGGCATGTTACCAATGTACGAGATGCCGATCGATTCAACCGCTCAGGTCTATTAGGAATCGATTTTGATCGAATAATCTTTCCCAATGGCGAACGTATCGAAAATATTGACGCAATGCTCACAAGTCTAGATACGCGTGTACGTGCGCATATCGACGAAGAGAGCCGATTGCGGGGTGGAGGTTCGTCATTTAAGCGTAATGTCTACTTCATTGGTGGTGGGGCCGGCGCTGGCGCATTAATCGGTGCGCTTGTTGAAGGTGGCGAAGGTGCAGGCGTGGGCGCAGGTGTGGGCGCCATTGCTGGTCTGATCGCAACGGCCCTTAGCAAGGGGCGCGAAGTAGTAGTGCCAGCCGGCACTGAGTTTGGTATGGAATTGGTCTCTCCATTGAATGTACCTGTCTTCTTCCAAGACTCAACCACAACATTACCAGGCACGACTAGAACAACTGTTACTACACGCACTTTCACGACTACATATATTACTGATCTCAATTCGCGCAATACAATACAGTTGCTGCAACAGCGCCTGCGCACTTTAGGTTACTATCGTGGTGCAATCAATGGCGTCTTTACCTGGTCAACTCGTCAAGCCCTAGAATCATTCCAGGATGACCATAACCTGCCAGAGACTGGGCGTCTGGATGCACGTACAGCAGAATTGCTGGGTCTTTCAATAAGCACTGTAGGTAATGTTGATCTCAACTCTCGTGTTGCTATTTCACGGGCACAACAGCGGCTGCGTAATCTAGGCTATTATCGTGGTCCAATCAACGGTATGCTTACTATTACTACACGCCGGGCATTAAGAGAGTTCCAGGATGATAATCAATTGGTCGAGACTGGTCGTCTAGATGTTGCTACTGCACGCGAACTCGGTCTCTCCTTTGGCACAATTCCTGGTCGCGATGATATTGCCCGTAACGAGGATATCGATGCAAATGGACAACCCACTTTTATGGGAGTTGGTTCAACGCATCGTTTCATTATCTGGCGTGATGGTAATCAGTGGCATGTACGTACTACCACTGCGGGAAGGCTGCATAATTTCCAGGGACGTATCGTTGCCAATAATGGTTCGATTCGTTCTGTCAGCGATGTCGGATTGGAAGCCAGCGATGATCTAGATATTACGCTTGAACGTGGCAATCGCGCACTTAGCTTTGACTTCCAAACCGCAGGAAACATGGATGGGATAGACTTCTACTCAGATGCAGATACATTAAGTTTCGATCTACGAATGGATGGTCGCTATACAGCGCAAAACATCTATATTGGCCGTAATGGTGTTAACCCTGTCTCCCTGCCGTTCACACTCGTGAACGAATAGACTTAACGGCTGAGGGTTTATCCCCTCAGCCGGTTTTTTATTGCTAGGTTTTAACTATTTAGTCAATCTGCTGCTATCGCCTCTGCGATATTATGTTTCTTCATCAGGTTGTAAAGACGTGGACGGTAGATGCCTAGTAGCTTTGCCGCGGCTTGCTTATTCCACTTGGTACGTTCTAGTGCTTTTAAAATGATCTGTTTCTCCATCTCATCAAGTGTTAATGAACCATCAACCTCAGCATCTAGCTTAACACGGACTGGTACGGCTACTTCTGTGTGAGATGGTTCAATACGCAACTCAGCAGCATCAATCTCATCTCCACGACAAAGCAGTACGGCACGCTCTAAGACATTCTGCAGTTCACGTACATTTCCTGGCCAATGATGTTCGAAGAGACGCTCATAGCCAGATGGTGTGAGCCCATTAACCGGTTTACTATATTTGCTAGCAAACTGTTTGATAAAGTGATCGGCAAGCAAAGAGATATCCTCACTGCGCTTACGTAGTGGAGGAATCTCTAGTGTAATGGTATTGATACGATAGAAGAGGTCCTCACGCAGCAGTCCATCACGGGTCGCTTTCTGTGGATCGCGATTGGTAGATGAAATAAGGCGGAAGTCAACGGCTTCTTCACGACTTGAGCCAAGCTGACGATAAGTACGCCCTTCTAATACACGCAATAGTTTGGGTTGTAACTCGATTGGCATCTCGCCAATCTCATCAAGCAATAGTGAACCGTTCTGTGCCGCGCCTATCAGGCCTTGTTTCTCTTCAGTAGCACCAGTAAAGGCGCCTTTGATATGGCCGAAAAGCTCACTTTCGAAAAGCTCTTTAGGAATCGCAGCACAATTGACCTTGATAAAAGCCTTCTTGGCGCGCTGACTGTTGAAGTGGATTGCATTAGCAATCAATTCCTTACCGGTACCCGACTCGCCTATGATAAGTACATTGGCATCTGTTGCCGCAATCGATTCGATTGTCTCAAAGATCTCCTGCATGGCACGACTGCCACCTACCATACTCATATATTCACTGCGCTTGCGCATACGCTGGCGTAGCGTCTCAGACTCGACCACGAGTCGGCGACGTTCCAGCGCTTTACCAACTAGCAATTCGAGCTGTTCAGCATCAATAGGCTTTTCAAGAAAGTAGTAGGCGCCAGCTTTAGTTGCCTCAATGGCGCGTGCCACTGAACCATGCGCGGAGATTACAATTACCTCAGTATCCGGCTTAAGTTCTTTGACCTTGCGTACAATATCCATGCCATCTCCGTCTGGCATACTAAGATCGGTCAAGACAAGGTCGAAATGGCTCTCTTCAATCAGTACCAGTCCGCGCTGGAAGCCCTCTGCGACCTGTACTTGGTAGCCTAGACTGACCAATATACGCCGCAGTGCCTTAGTGATCAGTTCATCATCGTCGATACAAAGGATCTTCAATGCCTCTTTCAACGCGCTGTCTCCTTACAATGGTTTCGTTAGCTGAAATTATAACAGATTGTGTAACGAGCTTCGCAAATCTGGAAAAGCGTCCCGCGCTGGCTGTTACACGCGCGGGACGTCCAACACAGGAGGTGCGAGCAGAGACTACGGTTTAAGCTGGCCGACCGAACCAGTACTTTTTCCACGACCAGACTGGTTAGAAGGTTGTGCGACAGGGGTACGACGAATGCCTGCATTAGTAAAGAGCTTAACTTCTACACGGCGGTTATCTGCACGCCCCTGCCGTGATTTATTGTCGGAGACGGGTTTGACTTCACCAAAGCCAACGATATTCATCTTGTGCAGGGGTATGTCATGCTCAGTTGCAAGATACTGGAAGACGGCTTTGGCGCGGGCTTCGCTAAGTACTTGATTGCGGCCTAAACTACCGCTGGAATCAGCGAAACCACGTATCTCGATCATATAGCCTTTCTCTTGCTTGATCTGATTTGCTAATTGATCAAGCGCGTCTTTGTCCTCAGGCGTGAGCCGTGCTTGATTTATCTTGAAATTAATCACCACCTGATCGGCTTCCTCCCAAGTGTCTAGGTTGTCGACGCGTGTATTGCTCAGGCGTGCTTCATCCTGTGCGGCAATTGCCTGGTTCTGCGCCTCGGCTGCCTTTAGCTTGGCTTGCTCAATGCCCGCAGCAGCACGACTATCAACATCACGTATATCTTTGCGTAGTGCATCCTGCGTCATCTCTAGCTCGCCTGTGCGCCGCTTAAGATCTTTCGATCCTTCCTCTAATTCTGCGGTGCGCCCTTCTAGTGGCGTGACCCGCTCATTGAGACGGTTGCGCACATACTTCTTGGTAGCACAAGCAGAAGTGACTAGCATTAAACAGGCGATAAGTATGATGAATAACTTCGTTAATCTCGCGTCTTTCATGTATCCTCCAATATTTTTGGCCATTCCTGGAATCGGTATGACTAAAATTCGTTTAGACAGACTCTACAACAAACGATATGCCAGAAGTGCCAAGTAAGCCGATAATATCCTCCATTGCTATCGACAAATACCCTCAAACCTTTTATTAAGTTGTAGAAATGCAAGCTAGACAAGTGACCTAGAGAAGTATTGAGGAGGGTTATTAGGTGAATATATGTTACTGGGTAGTGTCGGTGCCCGATTCAGTTGTATGCATTGACTCCGTACACCCCTGTCTCTTAGTTTGACTGTTCGGCCTGTCCGTATTGAATTGTTACAATAATGCTCCTTGTGATTCTTGCCTGAATAATGAATCTGAGCCAGCACAACAACTTATCCATATCACTAGAATTGGCGCGTGAGTTGCACTGAGAGCTGATGATAGCGATGGCAGATCGCACAAGGAGGCAGTATGAGCTTTTTTCTCATCTTCTTAGTTCTTTTCCTAGCGATCAAAGGGCTATTAGCAGTACTCCTGGTATGGCAAGGGATGAAAGACATCTATTCAGCCTGGCAGGAAGAAAGCGTTCAATAGTTTTGCCATCCTTTCCTTA
>JBFLVQ010000215.1:0-13233 GCA_040758525.1 Acidobacteriota bacterium | reverse complement strand
AATTTTGCTTTGCTTGTCATATATCTGCTCCTTTCTAAATCAGCCTGATAGCAGCCAGATGGATAAGCTCTCGATCAAGCCCTGCTCTAATAACTCTTAGTATAGCGGATTCATCCAAATGTTAGGCCTGCTACTACAAACTAACTAAACTATAGATCATCCCTATTAAAACTCAATCTTATTCGCCTGTTATAGAAGGTATATTAAGTGATATATCAGCATTTGCCATTTACGCTGATCCAGCCTATACACTTATCTGATCCACATTGACAACTAAAATTCCAAGGGGAAGCAGGAGTTGGATGCAGCAGGTAGTTATAAGTTATCTCTTCGCCTTTCTCTATATCTCGAATAGCGATAAGCATACCATTCTCATTAAACTGTGAGTTAGGATCACAGGAGTGATTTGTTACATGCATAGGCATAAGTTCTTTAGACCAATAATCAAAACGGTAAATAGCCTCGCCAATTTTGAACTTTCTTGTAGTAAATAGACCAACTCCTTTCTGATTGTCAGTCTCAACAATTTGAAAATCTATTAAATTTGATAATGGCATTTTCTCAACCTTTAACTACGATAATCTAACGCTTTTAACAAGCTGTTAATTAATAGTTATCTTATTCCTTTGATAAATGCAACCAGAGTCTTCAGGCGCGAAAGCTTTTTGCCAGTTACAAACTTTTTACATGATCTTAATAGTTAGGTTACCTGGAAATGATAATAGTATTGTAGGTAAATAGATTTGTTCATAGAATCCATCCCTCCACCAGACAGAGAGGATCTGTCTGGTTTTTTTCATCATTTTAATTAAGAATTTAGCTAAGATAGAATCTTATTTATTGGTTGTGATATTGTAGCTTAATTATGGAAGCAGAAATTCCTCAGTTTGGTCTTCTTGTTTCTGGAGTTGAATATATACTGCGGCCAGGTGGCTATGTAGTAATTTTCAGCTCCTTAGGTGAAGTGGCAGTCGTCTCAACACCATTAGGTTTATACTTGCCAGGGGGTGGACAAGATCTATCCGAATCACCTGAGGAGGCCGCCGTACGTGAGACTTTGGAAGAGTGTGGATTACAGATATCGCTGGGTAAGCGTATAGGCATTGCCGATGAACTTGTCTTTGCAGCCGCCGAAAGTAACTATTACCGTAAACGCGGCGTCTTCTTCTTTGCCCAGGTAATAGGGAGGGTGAACACCGGCGAGCCAGATCATAAGCTGATTTGGATTACCTCAGAGCGAGCTGTCAGCGAGCTTCGGCATAAGAGCCAGCGCTGGGCTGTCTATCAGGCCTGCCGTCTAACATCGATTGCACCAGACACGGCTCTATAATAGAAAACAACTAGATTTACATTTTTTAAACAGCGTAATGGGTAGAGTGTGAGTCAAATACTCAGTTGATTTCAAAACAGAAGAGCTGTTTGCCAACAAGAATAATATCTCCATGCTTTAGGTCAGTTTCACCATCAACCTGAATAAAAGTGCCATTACGTGATTTCTCATCTACTAGTAGGTAGCGACTGTCTATACAGATAATATATGCATGCTCATTAGACATATAATTATCCTGTGGGAAACGTATATCCCCCCGCATGCGGCCTATCACGGTTCGGTCGCCATTAAGTTTATACACTTCTCCTTCACGTTCACCTTCTCGATTGATCAGACGTAGTCTAGGGTTAGTCTTACGAACGGATGCTACTTTAGGTGCACCCATGGTAAGAGTGTTATTAATTGGCAGTGGTAGACCACAGCCAACGCAGTAAAGGTCTGCGGTAATATTTATCCTTCCACAACTTTCACAAGAGACTATATTACTAGACTGAGCACCATCACGGTTGCTGGTCTTATAAAGACGTGCGCCACATTGTAAACAATAATACCAGTTGCAGCCATTTATATATTGGCAATTGGAGCAGATGATTTCGCTTTCAGCAGGTATCGGTTGAAGGTTGGGGTTAGCTATAGCGGCAATAAGCAATGGCGTGCCACACAAGCGACAAGCTTTTTCACTAGGCTGATTATCCGCTTGGCAGCTAAGACAGATCATAAGATCCTGTTAACCTCAGCAAGACACTGCTAACTATGGGTTATGGCCTATTCTTCCGTTTCTATAATAACCTTGTCTGCTAAGATTCTACTATCTAAATCCATTAAGTAAAATAGTGAAATGGCAAATATAGAGATTAGCTAATTGAGGAGAGGAGACTTTTTCTACCGTAATCTTACTGAATACGAAATCTTAAGCTTCCGTTATCTTATAAAATATAATAGAGTTCAACTAACTGCTCAGGAAAGGGTGATATTGTGCAGCAAGACAAACAGCAAGAGGAACGCTGGAATATAATACAACAGATCAATGGATTGACAGTTCAGCAGCTCAACGAGCTGGTTTTTATTCTTAAGCCTCCTAACAGTATTATCCCTCCTCCAACCGCTACACCAGGTGAGCGATCTTATGCTTTATTGCAATGGGCAGAGAGTGAAAGCGGCGATGGAATTGATGCTGTCCGGACTGCCTTAGCGCGAGTGATTAATTACCCGGCAGCACCGGAGAAAGAAAGCAAGCAGAGCGCTACTGATAACAGTTTTGAACCGAGCCATACTGCCAATATTGTAACCGTAGAAGTTTCTCGTAGTGCTGTCTGGCAAGATCTATATACAAAATATCCCAAACCACCCACAACATCAGAGTACCGCTATGCAAATCTTTTCCAGATTGCATCTCTAACCATACCTTATATTACTTTGATTGGTGCCTGGCAAAGAGATGTTAATGAGTATCGTAGAGGTGAGGTTACCTGTATCACAGATACAATTACTACTTTTCAATTACCGGAAGATTTTCAACTCTGTCATATATCAAAATCCATTTATGAGGATAAATGTAGATTAATTAATTACAATTGTGAAATCGTTCCTGGAAACTTGCCTAACCTTCTCACTTTCACTTTTTCTAAGATAAATTATTTAGACTATCTAAAATCGGGAGAACATCTAGATGATCCATTGCCAGATGATCCAAAACGTACTTTTAGAGATAAATATGCTCCTTCGCTTGAACTGAGAGAATTTAGTAGATCTTACCTTACTAACATCTCTGGAGTAGGAATATTTCTTATTACCGGGGATAACAAAATTATTGTTTCAAAACATTCCCGCGATGTAACGGTTTATGCTGATACTTGGAGCTATTCTGCCAGTGGGACAATGGATTGGAGTGAAAATGTCCATATATTTAATGAGGTAGCGAGAGAGTGTTATGAAGAGATTGGTCATAAGGTTAATGAAGAGAATACCTACCTCTTTGAATTTGGTATTGATACCAAGAAGTTATACTTCCAGTTTGGATTTTTTGAGTATACTGGGCTATCTTCGGAAGAAATTATTAGAGAAGCAAGGCGAGCAAGAGATTTTCATGCAGAGATGCAGGAACTTATCGCCGTGCCTTTTGAGATCGATCCCATAGTCAATTTACTGAAGAATCAAGTTTTTGAACCAGCCGCAGCAGTAGGCCTGCTGACTCTTTGTACAAAAGAGTTTGGCCGTGAAAAGATAGAGCAGGTTATTGATCCAGGTTTTGTGCAGATGCGCACAAGAAGTGAAATGGTGGCAGAATGGAATAGAAGAGCTCTTAGACAAAATGAATCGGCAGTAATGAGTGCCCGTTATCCCTCACACCGTTGTAGAGAGGAGTCGCAGAAATATGTTCAACAAGTGATCGAGTTTATTGGAAGCGATATAGATGGTAAGGATGTCTTGGAAATAGGTGCTGGTATTGGGCGAATTACAGAGCATCTGGTTCTGCATGCTAGTAGTGTTACTTGTATAGATATTAGTAAGAAGATGATCGAGCGAAACCGCCAGCGATTGGCCGGTCTAGCTAGAAACGTCAATTATCGAGAGATGTTTGCACAGGATTATCAGCGAGAAAAATCACATCAAATAATCATTGCTTCATTAGTATTAATCCATAATGTTCAGGAGAATGAGTTCCGTAAGTTAGTAGAAATGATGTCTCTTTATGGAGAAACAATTTTCTTGTTTGAACATACTGATATTGGATATAAGGTTAGTTCATATACTCGTCCTAGAACCAAAGCAGAACTTCTCTCCGCATTCCAGAAATATCGTGTTGAAAGACAACGCGAGTACCAACTCTTCAATGATAATATCGTGTTTTTGAAACTGGTTCGTTAATCTAATTGTGAGACGATAATGTCCAGGTTCACTTTTGTAGAAAGCTCACTAGGTTAGCAATAACGGTAATCAACTCTATAGGCTCAATTGGCTTGGCAACGTGCATATTAAAACCGGTCGATAGTGCGCGTAGTCGGTCTTCGCTTTTGGCATGCGCAGTTAAAGCAATAGCAGGAATACGTCCACCCTGATGTACAGGTAGATCCCTGATCAATTGTATTAACTCATAACCATCTATTTCTGGCATGGCAATATCAGATACCAACACATCGGGTAACCATTGCTTAAAAATTTCTATTGCCTGGCTAGCTGAACTTGTGGCTCTTACTTCAGCTTCATATTGTCGAAGAATCAATGCCAGCATATCTCGTGTATCAGCTTCATCCTCAATCACCAGCACGCTAATGCCTTTTAGTGATATCTGATGGCCAAAGAGGGCGCTATTATCAGAGATCAACGGTCTATCATCCTCGAGTTTTGAAACTAAATTACCAGGTTTAAGTAGCAATTTTAGTCGGAAGGTTGCTCCCTTACCTACACCATCGCTTTCCGCTTCTATGGTACCGCCATGCAATTCGACCAGATGGCGGACAATTGCCAAACCCAGACCTAGGCCGCCTACACTACGCGTAATACTGGCATCCGCTTGGCGGAAGCGATCAAAAACATAAGGTAAGAAATCGGAACTTATTCCTTGACCAGTGTCTCTAATAGTAATTTGCGCTTGAGAATCGATCTGATTAAGTCGAATCTCTACCCGCCCCCCCCTAGGGGTGAACTTTATCGCATTGGAAAGCAGATTCCAGATCACCTGTTGTAGCCTGCCAGAATCGCCATTAACCGGTCCGACTGAAGTGATAAACATTTGCAAATTGATCTCTTTGGCATCCACCGCTGGACGCACTGAGCTAACCGCAGTTTCAATCACTGATTTCAGATCAACAGGTTGAATATCAAGCTTCAGTTTGCCGTTAATGATACGCGACATATCAAGGAGATCTTCAATAAGCTGATTTTGCGCTCTGGCATTGCGTTCGATCGTCTCCATTGCTCGTTCTCTACTGTTTTCATCAAGCTTGCTAGTGCGTAACAGACGTATCCAGCCAAACATTGCTGTTAAGGGTGTACGTAATTCATGTGAGATGGTAGCAATAAACTCATCCTTGAGCAGACTAGCCTCTTCTATCTGTTTACGTGCTCGCTGTTCACGAATAAGCATCTTTTCGCGTTCCTGCTCGATCTGTTTGTGGATAGTGATATCCTGTATGGTGCTAATTGTTCTTAGTGCGCGACCATCATTATCACGAATAAGTCGGGCAGCAATATTTACCCAGATGACTTCGCCATTCTTACGAACATAGCGGGTTTCACCAAGATATTCCTCGCTCTCACCTTCTATCACAGATAGGTAAGTGGTAATATCCTCATCACGATCATCTGGGTAAATAAGGTCTGTTGCTGTCATGCTCAACAGTTCATCTAATTCATAGCCAGTTATTGCACAGAAGCGTTGATTTACACGGACAAAACGGCCTGTTGCCACATCTAATTGTGCCTGACCGACGGCTGCCATATCGAACATAGCGCGGAATTGTGCCTCGCTCTCACCTAGTTTTGCGGTTCGCTCTTCAACACGCCGTTCCAGTTCACAATTCAACTGTTCTAACTGTTGTGTCTTGCGATATAGATCGGCAAAGACGCTAACCTTAGCACGTAGTATTTCTGGAACAATGGGGACAGAGACATAATCCACGGCGCCACATTGATAACCTTTGAGTCGATCTAGGTCGGTCAAATGTACACCAGAAACAAAGATAATGGCGGTCTTTTCATAGCGTGGATGTTCGCGAATAATAGCGGCTAGTTCAAAGCCATCAAGTTCCGGCATGCTTACATCTATCAGCACAACAGCAACCTCAATCTTGAGTAGATATTCTAAAGCCTCGCGTGCTGAGCCAGCCTTGATCAGATTCTCATCTAACGCACTAAGGATAACCTCATAGCTAAGTAATTTAGCAGGCTGATCGTCTACCAAGAGAATATTGACCTTATCGGTTTTAACTACCTTATTGCTCGCAACAGCCCTACTGGCATTATTTTTAATCATTATCTTCCCCCTCTGTTCACGACATCTGCTTGGCACTATCGATGCAGCCACATTCGTAAAGCTGACAGTAGTTGTTCAGTGTTGACTGGCTTGGCAAGATAGTCTGAAGCACCGGCCTCCAAGCATTTCTCGCGGTCTCCTTTCATAGCCTTGGCTGTTAGAGCAATAATAGGCAAGCGTCGAAATGCCGAGTTTTGACGAATAACCTGCATCGTCTCATAACCATCCATCTCTGGCATCATGATATCCATTAACACAATAGCGACACCAGGAGTAGATTCAAGTGTTGTGATTGCCTCACGGCCTGTGCCTGCCGTGAGCACATTCATTCCACGCCGTTCTAGCAAGCTGCTTAACGCAAAGATATTACGTACATCATCATCTACCACTAAGACCTTCTTGCCTACTAGATCTTCGTCGGAGCGATGTAGTCGATCAAGCATCTGTTGCTTCTCTGGCGGTAGATCTGAAACCACACGGTGCAGGAAGAGTGCTGTCTCATCAAGGAGTCTTTCTGGTGACTCGACACCTTTAACTACTACACTACGGGCCAGGGTATGCAGTTTGGCATCCTCTTCTGAGGTCAATTCCTTGCCTGTGAAGACTACAATGGGCAGATCGCTAAGCGGCTCTTCATCACGAATAAGTTCCAATATTTCGAATCCAGACATATCTGGCAATCGTAGGTCAAGCACTACGCAGTCGAAGGTCTGCTCACGTAGCATTGTCAATGCCTGACTACCTGTTTCTACTGCGATAATATCTATATCATCATCGCCTAGCAGTTCAATAATACTCATCTGCTCAATAGTGTTATCTTCGATCACCAGCAGGCGCTTACGTCTAGGTATCGCATACTCTTTAATGCGAGAGATAGCTGCATCTAGACCCTCAGTGGTAGTGGGTTTAGTTACAAAAGAGAATGCTCCACGCGCTAATCCATGTTGACGATCTTCATCCATTGTTACCATCTGTACAGGAATGTGACGGGTGTTGGGATCCTGCTTTAGATGATTGAGCACGGTCCAGCCTAGTATATCAGGCAGAAAGACATCGAGCGACACAGCAGTTGGGCGATACTGACGAGCCAGTGCCAGAGCCTCTGTACCACGCATTGCTACGATCACTTTGAACCCTTTGTCGCGTGATAGATCGCAGAGAATACGAGCATAATGTGGATCATCTTCAACAATTAGTAGCACCTCATCATCAGGCTGCAAATTATTACGGTCATCTTCTATTATCTCTACAGCAGACTCTTGTACCAGCGACTTAGAGAAGATAATAGGCTGCGGGGCAGTAGTTTCTAGCTTTACATTAGGCGTAGATTGACCAACATAACTCTGTGGTAGATAGAGTGTAAATACGCTGCCTGTGCCAGGAAGGCTGCGCAACTGAATTTCCCCGCATAATAGACTGGCTAGTTCGCGGCTGATTGCCAACCCCAATCCAGTCCCACCATACTTACGGCTGGTACCAGCATCAGCCTGTTGAAATGCCTCAAAGATAATCTTCTGCTTTTCAAGTGGGATACCAATACCTGTATCAGAGACCTCAAAGGCAACAACCGACGCGGTACCTTTAAGAATCGGGTGACCAGGACTCCAACCTTCTGATGCACCAAAGACGCGTAATCGTACCCTGCCCCGCTCAGTAAACTTAAAGGCGTTGGAGAGCAGGTTCTTTAACACTTGCTGCAGTCGTTTTGAGTCACTAATAAATGAGCGGCTAAGGTGTGGATCAACCTCTACCTCAAAGTTAAGCCTGCGATTCTCAGCTTCGTGACGGAATGGACGTGCCACCATATCAAGCAGGCTGTTGAAGTATATCTCTTCTGCTTCAACCGTAACGGTACCAGATTCGATCTTGGATAGATCAAGAATATCACTAATAAGGTTAAGTAGGTCGGTGCCGGCAGCATGTATTGTACGGGCAAAATCGACCTGACGTGCTGACAGGTTACCATCTGGATTGTCAGCAAGCTGTTGGCCCAAGATCAGAATACTATTAAGAGGAGTGCGCAACTCATGTGACATATTAGCAAGAAATTCTGATTTATATTTTGAGGTCAGCACTAGTTCAGCAGCCTTCTCTTCAAGTGCACGCCGGGCCTGTTCTATCTCTTGATTCTTGCGTTCTACCTCGACGTTCTGCTCAGCCAGTTGTTGGGCTTTTTGTGCTAGCTGTTCATTAGTTTGTTGTAACTCTTTCTGTTGTGCCTGCAACTCAGCAGCTAGTTGCTGTGACTGTTGTAGCAATCCTTCCGTCTGCATTGTTGCCTCAATACTGTTAAGCACAATACCAATACTTACTGTCAATTGTTCTAGGAACGCTAGGTGCGAAGCGGTAAATACATTCACTGAAGCCAGTTCAAGAACTGCTTTGACTTGTCCCTCAAAGAGAATTGGTAAGACGATAATATTGCGAGGCAGAACTTGAAATAGACCAGAACAGATTGGCACGGTATTCTCAGGTAGTTCGGTAATAAGCATACGTCGCTTCTCTATAGCGCATTGACCAACTAACCCTTCACCAATATTCAAATGTGAGCGATGTCCAAACTCTCCGCTATCAGCAAATGCTGATAGTAGTCTTAAACCATGCGGCTCATCTGTCTCTATTTGATAGATCACACCCTGCTGGGCATTGACAAGAGATGATAGCTCCGATAGTAACATCTGTCCGACGGTAGCTAGATCACGCTGGCCTTGTAACATACCAGTAAATCTTGCCAGGTTGGTCTTAAGCCAATCCTGTTCAGTGTTGCGATCGGTAGTGAGTCGTAGATTGTTGATCATTGTATTGATGTTATCTTTCAGTTCAGCGACTTCACCACGAGCTTCTACTTGAATGGAGCGAGTCAGATCGCCTTGGGTCACGGCGGTAGCGACTTCAGCAATAGCGCGTACTTGGTTGGTCAAATTATCAGCTAGCAGGTTGACATTACCAGTAAGGTCTTTCCAAGTACCGGCTGCGCCGGGTACGTTAGCCTGTCCGCCCAGACGTCCTTCTACACCTACTTCGCGTGCTACCGTAGTAACCTGATCGGCAAAGGTAGCAAGCGTATCAGTCATATTGTTGATTGTTTCAGCAAGTGCCGCGACCTCGCCTTTAGCATTGACGGTAAGCTTCTGTTTAAGGTCGCCATTAGCCACCGCCGTCACTACTTTTACAATTCCTCGTACCTGTTCAGTGAGATTGGCAGCCATCACATTAACGTTATCGGTCAAGTCTTTCCAGGTACCTGCCACACCCGGCACCTGAGCTTGACCACCAAGTTTACCTTCCGTTCCTACCTCGCGGGCCACACGTGTAACTTCAGCAGCAAAAGCGTTGAGCTGATCGACCATTGTATTGATGGTAACTTTTAACTCAAGAATCTCACCCTTTACGTCTACAGTAATCTTGCGCGAGAGGTCGCCACGCGCTACCGCTGTTGTTACTTCAGCAATGTTTCGTACCTGTGTAGTGAGATTGGCGGCCAGCAGGTTGACATTATCGGTGAGATCCTTCCAAGTACCAGCAACACCAGGCACAACCGCTTGTCCACCCAGACGACCATCAGTACCAACCTCACGCGCCACACGTGTGACTTCTGCGGCAAACGAGCGCAACTGCTCCACCATTGTGTTAAGAGTCTCTTTGAGTAAGAGCATTTCGCCACGCACATCCACAGTAATCTTTTTGGAAAGGTCGCCATTTGCGATAGCGGTCGCCACTTCAGCAATGTTTCTCACCTGACCTGTTAAGTTTGAAGCCATGAAGTTCACGTTATCAGTAAGATCTTTCCAGGTACCACCTACACCAGGCACCTGAGCCTGACCGCCTAGCTTGCCTTCTGTGCCTACTTCACGAGCTACACGTGTCACCTCACCAGCAAAGGCGTTAAGCTGGTCCACCATTGTGTTGATAGTGTTCTTAAGTTCTAAGATCTCGCCTTTTACATCGACGGTAATCTTACGTGAGAGGTCGCCACGTGCTACCGCAGTTGTCACTTCAGCGATGTTTCGTACCTGAGCTGTTAAGTTGCCAGCCATAGAGTTGACATTATCAGTAAGGTCTTTCCAAGTACCCGCGACACCAGGCACCTGAGCCTGACCGCCGAGTTTGCCTTCTGTGCCTACCTCACGCGCTACACGTGTGACTTCCGAGGCAAAGGCATTAAGCTGGTCCACCATTGTGTTTAATGTCTCTTTTAACTGAAGAATCTCACCGCTTACGTTAACAGTAATTTTGCGTGAGAGGTCACCGCTAGCAATAGCGGTTGCGACTTCAGCAATATTGCGTACCTGAGCTGTTAAGTTACCAGCCATAGAATTTACACTGTCAGTGAGGTCTTTCCAGGTACCACCCACGCCAGGTACAACAGCCTGACCGCCTAGCTTGCCTTCAGTACCGACCTCACGGGCTACACGCGTCACCTCACCAGCAAAGGCATTAAGCTGATCCACCATTGTATTAAGAGTGTTCTTAAGTTCTAAGATCTCGCCTTTTACATCGACGGTGATCTTACGTGAGAGGTCGCCACGTGCCACCGCTGTAGCCACTTCAGCGATGTTTCGCACTTGGGCAGTCAGATTTGATGCCATTGAGTTGACGGAATCGGTCAGATCTTTCCAGGTACCTGCTACGCCAGGCACCTGAGCCTGACCGCCTAGTTTGCCTTCTGTGCCTACTTCACGAGCTACACGTGTTACTTCAGAAGCGAAAGAGTTAAGCTGTTCTACCATCGTATTGATGGCATCCTTGATCTGTAGAATTTCACCGCTGACATTGACAGTGATCTTTTGACTTAGATCGCCTTTGGCAATAGCAGTAGCCACCTTTGAGACGTCGCGAAGTTGGACGGTCAAGTTGCCAGCCATTGCGTTTACCGAGTCAGTTAAGTCTTTCCAGGTACCTGCCACGCCAGGCACCTGAGCCTGGCCGCCTAGTTTGCCTTCTGTGCCTACCTCACGGGCTACACGTGTCACCTCACCAGCAAAGGCATTAAGTTGGTCCACCATTGTGTTGATAGTCTCTTTAAGTCGTAAGATTTCACCGCTTACGTTGACGGTGATCTTCTTGGAGAGATCACCATTGGCAATAGCAGTAGAGACCTCAGCAATATTTCGCACTTGTGCAGTGAGATTGCCAGCCATAAAGTTCACACTGTCAGTTAAGTCTTTCCAGGTACCACCTACACCAGGCACCTGAGCTTGACCGCCTAGCTTGCCTTCTGTGCCTACTTCACGGGCTACACGCGTCACCTCACCAGCAAAGGCATTAAGTTGGTCCACCATTGTGTTGATAGTGTTCTTAAGTTCTAAGATCTCTCCGCTCACATTAACAGTAATCTTACGTGAGAGGTCGCCACGTGCTACTGCAGTTGTCACTTCAGCGATATTGCGTACCTGTGCAGTAAGGTTGCTTGCCATCGCATTTACTGAGTCGGTCAGATCTTTCCAAGTACCAGCGACACCTGGCACAACAGCTTGGCCGCCGAGCTTGCCTTCAGTGCCAACCTCACGGGCCACACGTGTTACTTCAGATGCGAACGAGCGCAACTGATCGACCATAGTGTTGATGGCTTCTTTAAGTTGTAAGATCTCGCCACGCACATCCACAGTAATCTTGCGTGATAGATCGCCGTTAGCTACCGCAATGGTGACCTCTGCAATACTGCGTACTTGTGCAGTAAGGTTGCTTGCCATTGAGTTGACACTCTCAGTCAAGTCTTTCCATACTCCTGTAACACCGCCGACCTGAGCCTGACCACCAAGCTTGCCATCAGAACCTACCTCGCGGGCTACACGTGTTACTTCAGAAGTGAAGACACCCAGTTGTTGAATCATTGTGTTAACAATTGAGGCAGAGCGCAGGAATTCGCCTTCTAGAGGTCGTCCATCAACATCCAACCGCACCGTTTGAGTCAGATTGCCTTGTGCGACTGCCGCAATAGCACGAGTAACTTCAGTGGTTGGACGTAATAGATCTTCAATAAGGGTATTGACAGAGACTTCAATCTCCCCCCACGCTCCCTTCGATTGGTCGAACTTGGTTCGCTCTCTGGTCTTTCCTTCTTTACCTACTACCTGTCCAACACGCTTTAGTTCCTGGGCCATCTTCTGATTGGCAGCGACGATCTCGTTGAATGTATCAGCAATCTTTCCTTCTAGATTTAGCCAGTCTCCTGGTAGTCGTACAGAGAAGTCTCCGTCACGCATTGCCTGCAGGGCATTCAATAACACGCGCAGATTAGGAGATAAGTCTTCTCCAAAACCATTGACGCGCTCCTGTGTGCTAACAGGACCGTTTTCACTTATGATCAGACTCTTCTGTGTGTCTTCCATGCTCACTCCCGGGTTAATAGTTATCTACCATAGTGATAAAGCGACAATAGAACAGTGTCTCATCGCTTTGTGCTAGCGTGAAGTAGAATGTCACTAATGTAGTTTGAAATCTGTTACTTTAGAGCAAGCCGCCGGTGCTGATAATTTCTACCTCAATATCAGAGCACTAATAAGTTTCTCGTTGCAATACCTAATTCAATAGACTTCGTTAAACCTATATTAGGTATAAAGCGTTCGCATAAGATAGGAAGGTTATATCAACATATACTATATACTTAACTATGACCAACTTTAAAGAATTTATTGGTATGTAAAAACATTGCTTTAAATAGATTAGCAAAACCCGCTTTTGAAACCAAAAGTGCTTAGCAATAAGCTTCCGAATCGATAGCATCGATTTCTTCTATATTGGTAAGTAAATTTGTTGAGGAGTTATTTAAGAAGTGGTTAGTACAAATGTAGAGCAAACAGTGACTTCCTCCCTTCAATAAATAGAAGGGCATCCCTGGTGCAGCACTTAAGCAGCCCCAACCGAGCAGGAAACAGCATTAGCAATAGGGATGGTATGGGATACCGATTTGTAGACCATATGACGA
>JBFLVQ010000214.1:0-13251 GCA_040758525.1 Acidobacteriota bacterium | reverse complement strand
TATAACTCAGACCTATGTTGCCCGCGAACAGCCAGTACAGTTTAGTCATCGTCATCATGTAGGAGGCCTAGGTATTGATTGCCGGTATTGCCACACTAGTGTGGAGGAGACAGCTTTTGCTGGTATTCCCCCAACAAAGACTTGTATGAACTGTCATGCACAGATCTGGTCAACCAGTCTTATGCTTGAACCAGTACGTGCCAGCTTTCGTACCGATCAATCTATTGCTTGGACACGTGTACATAATCTGCCTGATTTTGTCTATTTCAACCACAGTATACATGTGAAAAAAGGGATTGGTTGTGCCACCTGTCATGGACGTGTGGATCTGATGCCGCTTACCTGGCAGGAGAACTCACTACAGATGGAATGGTGTTTGGCCTGCCATCGTAATCCAGAACGTTATGTGCGGCCACGTGAATTCGTCTTTAGCATGGATTGGCAGCCATCTGAAGATCAATCTGCTCTAGGGCAAAGATTAGTTAAAGAATATAACATACATAAAAAGACCAGTTGTTCAGTATGCCATCGCTAAGTGATAAAGAGAAACAGCTTGATCTTACTGCAATACGCGCTCATCTGAATGCGCAACAAGGAAAAGATTATTGGCGCAGTCTAGAAGAGTTGGCAGAGACAACAAGCTTTGTAGAATTGCTTAGTCGCGAGTTTCCTCAACAGGCTTCACAATGGTCTGATCCGATTGGGCGACGACAGTTCTTAAAACTGATGGGTGCATCGCTGGCACTAGCAGGCTTGAGTGCCTGCACACAAGCGCCGAAAGAGCAGATAATGCCATATGTGCGTGCCCCAGAAGAGATCGTACCAGGCCGACCTCTCTTCTACGCGACCGCAATGCCACAACCTAGTGGTGCCATAGGTCTTTTGGTAGAGAGTCATATGGGTCGCCCTACCAAAGTTGAAGGCAATCCTGAACATCCTGCTAGTCTTGGCGCAACCGACATATTTGCACAAGCCGCTGTATTAACTCTATATGATCCAGATCGCTCTCAGACAGTCACTTATTTAGGAGAGATACGACCCTGGACTGCTTTTATAGGCGCACTACGCACAGCAATGGAGGCACAAAGACTGAGTAGAGGAGCAGGGTTGCGCATACTTACTGAAACAGTAACCTCGCCAACATTGATTGATCAGATACAGTCGCTATTGCGCGATTTCCCACAAGCAAAATGGCTTCAATACCAGCCAGTAGGCCGCGATATGATACGGGCAGGCGCTCAACTTGCCATTGGTCAAGATATCGAAACAAATTATCATATTGATAAGGCCGACGTGATCGTCGCGCTTGATGCCGATTTTCTTTCTTGTAGTTCTGCTAGTCTAGCTTATGCACGTCAGTTTGCCGCGCGGCGACGCAACTTGGCTGAAGCAGGTGGTATAAACAGGCTTTATGCCGTAGAGACGATGCCTTCTAGTACTGGCGCAGTAGCCGATCACCGCTGGCCTTTACGCGCTAGTGAAATAGAAGCGTTTGCCTATACGCTAGCAAATGGATTAAAAGTACCAGGTATACCAACTACAACATTCTCGGCATTACCTGTTAAATGGCTTACAGCATTAATACATGATCTTGAAGAGCATCGTGGCCGTAGCATAATTATTCCTGGACAATATCAGCCTGCCACTGTGCATGCCTTAGCGCACACAATTAATAGTTTCTTGGGTAATATTGGTAATACTGTCTTCTATACTGATCCTATTGAGACGTCGTCAGTCGATCAGCAAACGTCTTTGTCAGAACTGGTGCAAGATATGGAGGCTGGTCGAGTAGAACTGCTTGTGATCGTAAGCATCAATCCAGTCTATGATGCACCCGTTGATCTGCAATTTGCTCAGCATTTAGAGAGAGTAAAATTGCGAGTGCATCTCAGTCTCTACAATGATGAGACATCAGCGCTCTGCCATTGGCATATTCCCGAAGCACATTTCCTGGAGACTTGGACTGATACACGCGCCTATGATGGCACAGTAAGTATTGTGCAACCATTGATTGCTCCGCTCTACCTGGGTAAGTCAGCACATGAACTGCTTACTGCCTTTACTGAACAGCCTGATCGTTCTAGTTATGATATTGTGCGTGACTATTGGCAGCGCCAACGTCCTGGTGAAGATTTTGAGAGGTTCTGGCGTAAAGCGCTACACGATGGCCTTATCCCTAATACCACTTTATCTATCAAGACTGTTTCACTAAAGACTGATTGGCTCAGTCAAACAAATATAGGTAATGCACAGAGTGAAAAGAGAGCAGGTTTAGAGATCGTATTTCGTCCTGATCCTACCATCTTTGATGGACGTTTTAGCAACAATGGCTGGCTGCAGGAATTACCTAAACCGATCACTAAACTTACTTGGGATAATGCGGTAATGATCAGCCCGGCTACAGCTACACGTTTGGGATTGCAGAATGAAGAGCTAGTGGAACTACATTATCAAGGCCGTAGTGTGCGTGCGCCAATCTGGATTGTGCCTGGCCACGCCAATGACAGTGTCACAATCCACTTGGGTTATGGACGTAGTCAAGCAGGGCGTGTTGGTAATGGTGCTGGGTTTAATGGCTATTTGCTACGTACATCCATTGCTCCCTGGTATGATACTGGTCTAGAGATACGTCCAACCGGTATGCGCTACCAACTAGCACGCACTCAATCACACTATATGCTAGAAGGTCGTAATCTAGTACATGCGCTTACATTCACTGAGTACCAGCAACATACCGCTGCTGAATCAACATCTGAACATAAGCATTCACGCCATCTATCACTCTATCCTGAACACAAATATCAAGGCTACGCTTGGGGAATGGCGATCGATCTGACTACTTGTATTGGTTGCAATGCTTGTGTAATCGCCTGCCAAGCTGAGAACAACATTCCTGTGGTAGGCAAAGCTCAAGTGATCGCTCAGCGTGAAATGCACTGGTTAAGAATCGATACCTATTTCAAAGGTGGATTGGATAATCCTGCAGTCTACTTTCAACCTATTCCCTGTATGCAATGCGAGAATGCTCCTTGTGAAGTGGTCTGCCCTGTAACAGCAACGGCACATAGCGATGAAGGGCTCAATGATATGGTCTACAACCGCTGTGTAGGCACACGCTATTGCTCTAATAATTGTCCCTACAAGGTGCGACGCTTCAATTTTCTCTCCTATTCCGACTATGCCACAGATAGTTTAAAGCTATTGCGTAACCCTGATGTTACGGTGCGTAGCCTGGGAGTAATGGAGAAGTGTACCTATTGTGTACAACGTATCAACTATGCACGTATAGAGGCAGAGAAGGAAGACAGGCGAATAAGTGATGGAGAAATATTGACAGCCTGCCAAGCGGTCTGTCCAAGTGAAGCAATTATCTTTGGCGATATCAACGATCCCAATAGCCGTGTAACAAAACTGAAGCACGAATCACGCAATTATGAACTGCTCGGCGAGCTAAACACAAAACCACGCACTACCTACCTATCGGCAGTGCGCAACCCTAATCCTGAAATAGAGGAAGTGTGAGGTATGTCAGAAGAACACCCACACGAAGCCCTACGAGAAAAATCGATATCACCAGTGATTGGGCCAGGTCACACTTTTGCGTCTGTTACTGACAAGATCAGTGCGATTGTGTTAGCAAAACGAACTCCACCTGGTTGGTTCATTGGCTTTACGCTCTCTTTTATTATCTTTGTTGTGTTGATGGTTGCGCTCTATCGCTTGATTTCTATGGGAATAGGAATTTGGGGTATTAATATTCCGGTAGGATGGGGATTCGCTATTATCAACTTTGTCTGGTGGATTGGGATCGGGCATGCTGGCACATTGATATCTGCGATCTTGCTGCTGTTGCGTCAATCTTGGCGTACCTCGATAAATCGTTTTGCTGAAGCGATGACATTATTTGCCGTTGCTTGTGCAGCAATCTTTCCTGTTATACATGTGGGCCGCCCCTGGTTTTCTTATTGGCTCTTTCCTTACCCAAACACAATGGGAATATGGCCACAATTTCGTAGTCCACTAATGTGGGATGTTTTTGCTGTCTCTACATATGCTACGGTGTCATTTCTTTTCTGGTTTATTGGCTTGATTCCAGATCTAGCAACACTACGGGATCGTGCGCGTAGCCGACCGGCGCGCTTCTTCTATGGTATTTTGGCAATGGGTTGGCGTGGTTCGGCTTACCATTGGCACCGTTATGAGACGGCTTACCAACTACTGGCTGGCCTTGCCACTCCATTAGTAGTCTCTGTACATACAATTGTAAGCTTTGACTTTGCTGTATCAGTCATTCCTGGTTGGCATGCCACTATCTTTCCACCCTATTTTGTCGCTGGTGCGATCTATTCAGGATTTGCTATGGTGCTGACCCTTGCCATACCGATCCGTGCCATATATGGATTAGAAGATTTTATTACTATGCGCCATTTGGAGAATATGGCAAAGATCATTCTCGCCACCGGTCTGATTGTTGCTTATGGCTATATAATAGAAGCTTTCATGGCTTGGTATAGTGGCAATCAATACGAAGTCTACATGATCAACAATCGTATGCGCGGACCTTATGCGCCTATGTACTGGGCACTGATAATGTGCAATGTTGTGACGCCACAATTTCTCTGGTTACGACGTGTACGTACAAACGTAAAATTGCTCTTTGTTGTCGCAATCATTGTAAATATAGGAATGTGGTTAGAGCGTTTTGTCATTGTCGTCACCAGTCTACATAGAGATTTTCTTCCCTCCTCTTGGGGAATGTACTGGCCGACAGCCTGGGATTGGGCAACCTACATAGGCACCATTGGACTCTTCTTCAGTCTACTATTTCTCTTTATTCGATTCTTGCCAATGATCTCGATCTTCGAGATGCGCACACTCTTACCTGAGGCGGAGGTTAAAGAACAGAAATGAGCAAGAAGCGCACCAGACCGCCAATCTATGGGCTAATGGCAGAATTCAACCAACTGCAGGAGCTTGTTAATGCAACAAGGCGCGCCTATGCAGAAGGGTATCGTAAAATGGATGCCTATACACCTTTTCCTGTTGAAGAACTCTCTGAAGCGCTTGGTTTTCATCATAATCGCCTACCAATAATTGTGCTGATTGGTGGTATCTTAGGTGGAATTGGCGGCTACCTGCTTCAATACTATGTATCAGTAATTGACTATCCGATCATCATTGGTGGCCGACCTATGCATAGTTGGCCATCTTTTATTCCTATCACTTTTGAGACAACGGTACTGCTGGCAGCGCTCTTCGCAGTCTTGGGAATGTTAGCGTTAAATGGTCTACCTATGCCTTATCATCCTGTCTTCAATGTAGATCGTTTTGTGTTAGCAACACGTGATCGTTTCTTCTTATGTATTGAGGCGACCGATCCAAAATTTGATCGCACAGCTACGGCAGAATTTCTCAATAGTTTGCAACCTCGGGAGGTTAGCGAAGTTGCATATTAAATATATGACAATCTGCCTGATTACTATTTTGCTCAGCGGCTGCCGTCAGGATATGGCCGAGCAACCGGCATACCGACCACTTGAACCAAGTACTTTCTTTGATGATGGTCGATCGGCGCGACCAGTTGTGCCTGGCACAGTTGCACGTGGGCAGTTACGTGAGGATAGACATTTCTACACTGGTAACACTGGTAATACTGGCAATACCAGCAAGCCAGTCGAGACATTTCCATTTCCGATCACACGCGAAGTGGTTAAGCGTGGACAAGAACGTTACAACATCTATTGTACACCCTGTCATGATCGCCTAGGCGATGGCAATGGAATGATTGTGCAACGTGGGTTTCGACGTCCGCCTTCACTACATATAGAGCGATTGCAACAGTCACCTGTAGGGCATTTCTACGATGTGATCACAAATGGTTTTGGCGCTATGCCAAATTATGCTGTAGAAGTGCCGCCACGTGATCGTTGGGCGATTACTGCTTATCTACGCGCACTGCAGTTGAGTAGGCAAGGAACACTTGCCGATGTGCCAGCAACAGAGCGTGAGAATCTCTTGAAAGAGCAGCCTAAAACGGCAATGGGAGATCAACAGTAATGACAGCAGGCTTAGAACAGTTACAACGAATCCAGAAACAGGCTTTTACAGTTGGACTAATTGGATTGACTGTTTCTGCCATTGGAGCATTTCTCAGTCCTCAGCAGTTTTTTCATTCATATCTGTTTGCTTATGTCTTCTGGATTGGAATTGCATTAGGCTCTTTGGCAATACTGATGCTACATCATCTCTCAGGTGGTGCTTGGGGTTTAGTGATCCGTCGATTACTGGAATCTGCTGCACAAACCTTACCATTGATGGCAATCCTCTTTCTACCATTGTTACTTGGATTGCGTAGTCTATATATTTGGGCACGTCCTGAGGTAGTAGCAGTTGATGAAGCATTACAGTATAAGAGCACTTATTTGAATGTAGCTTTTTTTCTAGCAAGAACCGTTTTCTATTTCGCTGTTTGGATCGTGGCTGCACATCTACTCAATAAATGGTCATTGGCGCAAGATAATTCTGATAGTGAAAAGGCGCATACTATTGCCATACGCTCTCAGCGTCTTAGCGGTCCAGGGCTGCTCCTTTACGTGCTGACAATGACATTTGCTTCTGTAGATTGGGTGATGTCGCTGGATCCGCATTGGCTCTCAACGATCTTTGGCATTCTCATTATTGGAGGACAAGTATTAGGTGCGTTCTCCTTTATAATTGTGGTTACCGCACTGCTGGTCAAGTATCAACCATTCTCTCAGGTGATCGCTGCTGCACATTTGCATGATCTAGGCAAACTATTACTGGCTTTTGTAATGCTATGGGCTTATTTTGCGCTATCACAATTTCTTATCATCTGGTCGGGCAACCTACCAGAAGAGACGCCTTGGTATGTACATAGGTTGCATGGTGGTTGGCAATGGATAGGATTGACAGTAGTTGTGCTTCACTTTGCGCTACCTTTTTTCCTTTTATTACCCAAAGATGTTAAACGTAATGCACGCCGACTTGCAGCAGTAGCAGGATTAGTAGTGTTTATGCGAATGATCGATCTATTTTGGATGGTAGCGCCAGAATTTAATCAGCAAGGTTTTCATCTACATTGGTTGGATCTAGCGATACCGATAGGATTGGGTGGTATCTGGTTGGCAGCCTTTATCTGGCGTTTGCGTACACGACCACTATTACCAACCAAGGATCCTTATTGGCAAGAGGCACTAGAGCATGGGCACCACTGATCAAGAGAACCTAAAAGACAATCCTGATGTTGCACACGAGCATAAGGATATAAATGTTGGCGGTGTGATCAAATTTGGTATTTCGATACTAGTCTCTGCCATTTTCATACAGGTACTGGTTTGGCTGATGTTTAAGTATTTTGACAAAGCCCGTATACAAGAGCTAGCGAGACCAGTTTCACCACTTGCTGTTGAACGACCTAGTCAACCACCTACCCCACGTCTACAGATCAATCCCATTAAGGATCTACGCAATGTACGCGCTGCCGAAGAAGAGATAATAAATAGTTATGGCTGGGTTGATCGTGACAAGGGTGTAGTAAGACTTCCTATTGAACGTGCAATCGATCTGCTCGTCGAGCGAGGATTGCCTGTACGTACTACACCCGCAGAGACTGCTTCACCAGATACAAACAAGGCGACCATGAAAGATTCTAGCTCAGGCCGTGTAGTAGAAAAGGGGGTACAATGAAGCAGACTTTCCTTCTCTCATTAATAATACTTCTGCTAATAATGGCTTGGGCACATCCAGTATCAGCACAGAATCAGTCGCCTGCTGTACTGCGTGAGGTTGGTATTGATCAGAAGCTTAATGAACAGCTCCCACTCGATCTAATCTTTCGCAATGAGGCAGGAGAAAACGTACCACTTAGTAGTTATTTTAGTGATCGACCAGTGATATTGGTATTTGTCTTTTATCAGTGCCCTATGCTCTGCAACATGATCTTGAATGGTTTAGTACGCTGCCTTAATACGATCTCATTCAATGCTGGCGAGCACTTTGATGTGGTTGTAGTAAGTTTTGATGCGCGTGAAGGCGCCCAATTGGCTGCTGCTAAGAAGAGACTCTATCTAGAACGTTACAGACGACACAATGCTGCACGTGGATGGCATTTTCTTACTGGCGAAGAAGGATCAATTAAAAGGCTTACTCAGACGGTTGGTTTTCGTTATACCTATGACGCACAACAGAATCAGTTTGCCCATGCCAGTGGTCTTATTGTTTTGACGCCGGAAGCGAGAGTATCACGTTACTTTTATGGAATAGAGTATTCATCTCGTGACTTGCGACTTGGTCTGGTAGAAGCTTCTGCACACAAAATTGGTTCCCCAGTCGATCAGTTACTACTACTCTGTTACCACTATGATCCTACCATTGGCAAATATAGTCCTATTGTGATCAATCTGGTGCGTGTTGGTGGTGTTGTTACAGTACTGACATTAGGCGGACTGATTCTTATGATGCTGCGATTGGAGCGTAAGCGGGAGCATAAAAAAGGAGCGGGGGCAGGATAGCAATATGCAAACTGGCGTACCATTATTCCCAGAGCAAGCATCCACAGTCGCAGCAGAGGTAGATGCACTTTATATATTTCTTGTTGTTATAACTGCGTTCTTTTCTATTCTTATCTCAGGGATGATAATCTATTTTGCTATCAAGTATCGGCGTCGTTCAGAAAGTGAAATACCTAAGCCGATCCATGGCTCAACGGTATTGGAAGCAGCTTGGATTATTATTCCTTTGATCATCTCTATGGTCGTCTTTGTCTGGGGAGTAGATGTCTTCTTTAAGCTGGCTCGCGCACCTGTGGATGCAATAGAGATCTATGTAGTAGGCAAGCAATGGATGTGGAAGATACAACATATTGATGGCCAGCGTGAGATCAACGAATTACATATTCCTGTTGGTCGCGCCGTACGGCTTACACTAGCTTCTGAAGATGTGATCCACAGCTTCTATGTACCTGCTTTTCGTGTCAAGGCGGATGTCGTGCCAGGACGTTATACCCGCACCTGGTTTGAAGCAACCAAGCCAGGTCGCTACCACCTCTTCTGTGCAGAGTATTGTGGTACTAAACATTCTGGAATGATTGGCGAAGTAGTTGTGATGGAGCCGGCACAGTATGAGAATTGGTTGAGTGGTGGCCGCAGTACTGGATCACTAGCTTCGCAGGGCGAGAATCTATTTCAAGAACTTGCTTGTAATAGTTGTCATCGTGAGGATTCACAAGCACGTGGACCATCACTCAAGGAACTATTTGGCAAACCAGTACAACTACAGAATGGTAGTACTGTGACCGCTGATGAGAGCTATATAAGAGAGTCTATTCTCACCCCGAATGCAAAAGTAGTAGCTGGTTTCGACTCAATTATGCCTACTTTTCAAGGACTGATCACAGAAGAACAGACCCTACAATTGATCGCTTATATACGCTCGCTCGCTAAACCGCCTACAGGTATAGCACAACCTTCGCCTGCGCTTACTCCTACAGGACCACAGACCAGTAAACCCCTAACACCACAACCTGTCAGGAAAGGCGTGCCATCGGCAAAACAGACTCCCACTAAGTAGTAGGTGAAAGATGAGTACAGAAGCATTACCGGTACAACATCGTGTCCATTACCTAAACATTAACTATGGTGTGAAATCCTGGTTGCTTACCACGGATCACAAACGTATAGGATTACTCTATTTGCTATCGCTAACACTAATGTTTTTTGTTGGTGGAGCACTGGCTGTATTGATGCGTTTAGAACTGATGACGCCAGCAGGTGATCTGATGCAGTCGGAAACTTATAACAAACTCTTCACAATGCATGGCATCATAATGGTCTTCTTCTTTCTCTTGCCATCGATTCCTGCTGTACATGGAAATTTCATCTTACCATTGATGATTGGTGCAAGAGATCTCGCCTTTCCACGCTTGAATCTAGCTAGCTGGTATATTTTTATGATTGGCGCCATCTTCACCTTTTATACAGTAATTGCCGGCGGCGTGGATACAGGATGGACTTTTTATACTCCCTACAGTACCTCAACCTCTAACACACATGTGCTACCGGTTGCCGTAGGAATCTTTATTGTAGGTTTTTCATCGATTCTAACAGGACTCAATTTTATTGTAACGATCCATAAGATGCGGGCGCCTGGATTGACTTGGTTTCGTTTACCACTCTTTGTCTGGTCGATCTATGCTGCTAGCATCATAATGGTACTGGCCACACCGGTACTAGCAATCACAATATTTCTGCTTGCACTTGAACGAGTTTTTCATATAGGGATCTTCGATCCTTCGCTAGGCGGTGATCCACTGCTGTTTCAGCATCTCTTCTGGTTCTATTCACACCCGGCTGTCTACATTATGATTGTGCCTGGAATGGGTGTAATAAATGAACTGATCACCTGTTTTTCACGCAAGAATATATTTGGTTATCGCTTTATTGCATTCGCGAATCTAGGATTGGCAATGTTCGGTTTCTTGGTATGGGGTCACCATATGTTTGTTGCAGGACAATCTGTTTATGGCGCCATGATCTTTTCGATATTGAGTTATATGGTGGCAATCTTTTCTGCCATTAAAGTCTTTAACTGGACTGCAACACTTTACAATGGCTCGATCACATACCATACCCCAATCCTTTATGCTTTCGGTTTCATTGGTCTTTTTACTTTAGGTGGACTTACAGGACTCTTTCTCTCAGCTTTAGGTCTAGATGTGCATGTTCATGATACCTATTTTGTTGTAGCGCATTTCCATTACATTATGGTAGGTGGAATGGTGATGGCCTATCTAGGTGGTATGCATTACTGGTGGCCTAAAATGACTGCACGTATGTACCCAGAAGGATGGGCAAAATTTGCTGCGTTAGTGATCTTTGTTGGTTTCAATCTTACCTTCTTTCCCCAATTCTTGCTTGGCTATCTAGGTATGCCACGTCGCTACCATCTATACCCAGAAGAGTTTCAAGTACTCAATGTGATGTCATCGGCAGGCGCATCAATATTGGGAATCGGTTACCTCATTCCTATGATCTATTTTATTTGGTCGCTACGTTATGGTCGTGTTGCTGGTGCCAATCCTTGGGGCGCAACAGGGTTGGAATGGCAGACAACATCGCCACCGCCTACGGAGAATTTTTCTGAGACACCATTGGTAACACAAGAACCTTATCAATACTCTACCAAGGAGGCAGAAGTTGTCTGAAGGAGATTCTCTGCTTGCACATCATTTCGATAGTATAGAGCAACAGCATGAAGCGACTACACTAGGTATGTGGTTGTTCCTTGCTACTGAGATTATGTTCTTTGGTGGCGCTTTCACAGCCTATATTATCTATCGCTCTGCCTATCCAGGAGCGTTTGCAGAAGCAAGTAATCTACTTAATATGAATCTAGGCGCTACTAATACTGCCGTGCTGATCTGCAGCAGTCTGACTATGGCATTGGCAGTCTATGGCGCGCAAACTAGTAATCGTAAGATGCTAATGATCTTTCTTGCTCTTACCATTCTACTCGGTACAACTTTTCTAGCTGTCAAGGCCTATGAATACCACCACAAATTTGAGGAACATCTCGTTCCTGGTATAGATTTTCACTATCAGGGTGCAAATGCACGACAGGTACAACTCTTCTTCTCGCTCTATTTTGCTATGACAGGATTGCATGCTTTGCATATGGTGATCGGTATAGGAGTGTTATTAGTGCTATTAGTGCAAGGATGGCGCGGACGATTCTCGTCACAATATTTCTCACCAATAGAATTAACCGGCCTTTATTGGCATTTTGTCGATATTATATGGATCTTTCTCTTTCCTCTACTCTATCTGATCGGACGTGCCTGAGCAGTAGAAAGGTAGTGTGATGAACGTACACATCGTCCCTAAGAAGATCTATTTTAGTGTCTTTGCAGCACTGCTAGTACTGACATTTGTCACAGTGAGGGTTGCCCTCGTTGACTTGGGACGATTCAATACTGTAATTGCCCTTACGATTGCGGTAAGCAAGGCGCTACTGGTAATACTCTATTTTATGCATGTGCGCTATAGCAGCACACGGCTTATCTGGGTTGTAATAGCAGCCGCTTTCTTCTGGTTAGGTATTCTTATTGTGTTGACACTAAGCGATTACTTAACAAGAGGCTGGCTCTCTTATCCGGGCTATTAATGCAGATTCTTGATAGAAAGCAGACAGGCCATTTTAGCCCGTCTGCCGGCATAGTAAAGTGTCAAGGAAGCCGATTCTGCAAAAATTTCTACCTGTGCGGATGAGGTCTTGAACCGCGCAGCAGCGGTAGATCTTTAGCACTGGGCGTAAGCCCTGTGAATAGAATGGTAGCCAGCAAGCCCGGAAAGTATGCTATTTATTGATCGGCACCGGCGCTTACGCGCCGGCCTAAAGGTATCTCGCCGCTACGCAGCTCAAGACCTCATCCTCTCTTGTGCAGCCTAAAGGTATTTCACCACTATGCGGCTCAAGATATTTCACCACCGCGCGGCTCAAGATCTCGTCCGCACAGGTGGAAAATTTTCTTTGTCATTATTGTTGAGGAAGAGCAACATGAATATCACCATTGTCAACGATCATGGTTTTGTTTTCACCAGCAAAAGTGATACCCATTAAGACATAATCCTCACTCTTATGAGCAAATACCGTCTCTACTCGTTCTGGTTTGATGGCTCGATCTACTAGACGGACTTTTGTTTTGATCAACTCATTCTTACCATCCAGTATCATTAATTCACTACTGGATGGATCAAAAAGCACTTTGTAGGTGCCTTTCTTGATACTGGTATTGTTGACCAAAAAATCTCTTGAGAAGGTCACTCTCTCACTCTGCATCTGTGCTTGCGCAGTGATTACTCCAATTGTGAGAGTTAACATTGACAACAACAAGATATTCGTTATTTTCTTCATAATTACCTCCAGAATTTACTTCTGTTACTTAATGGTAAAGAGTGTTTGCACCCTAATAGGTGTTTTCGGTATGAGATAAGTATTAGCAAAATGAAGTAAAAGAAGTTTTAACGATATGTAAAAGTTTTGTAACCGCTCCCACAGGTCTTCGTTACTTTCTGATCTGATTAAACTTAAAGACGCTCCGATAAAATACGGTGGTAAGATTGCGAACTATATTGATTTTCCTATCTTATGTATAATCTTCCTTATATTATGGCGCATTGTTAAGAGATAAGACCCAGCAGAATTAAAGAAGTGCTAAGAGACGGCTTTCCACCC
>JBFLVQ010000213.1:0-13277 GCA_040758525.1 Acidobacteriota bacterium | reverse complement strand
TAGCGAAGCTCGATCCACAACAGAGTCGTGGTATTGTACTACGATTCTTTGGCGGGCTTTCAATTGAAGAGACGGCAGAAGTGTTAGGAATTTCACCTACCACGATCAAGCGTGAATGGACGATGGCAAGAGCTTGGCTGTGTCGTGAGCTGAAAAGATCGCATTAAGTATGACTCCTGAAGATTGGCAACGAGTCAAAGAACTGTTTCATTCTGCGTTAGCACAACAGGCAGATGAGCGAGCCGCATTCCTAGCAGAGGTTTGTGGTGATGATCTATCAATACGAAAAGAGGTTGAATCACTCATTGCCGCTTATGAAAAGGAAGAAGATTTTATTGCTACACCGATCTTTGCTGGCGCTGCCAAACTGCTTGTAGACACAGAGACTAAAACCATTGAGCAGCATATTGGCCCATATAAAATCATACGTGAGATTGGGCATGGAGGAATGGGCACAGTCTATTTAGGTGTGCGTGCCAATGACTTTCAAAAACGTGTTGCAATAAAACTGGTTAAGCGTGGTATGGATAGTAAGGAGATCATTCGTCGCTTTCAAAAAGAACGACAGATCCTTGCCAATCTAGATCATCTCAATATTGCCAAATTGCTTGATGGTGGTACTACTCCTGACGGTCTGCCTTACTTTGTAATGGAGTATATAGAAGGCAAACCGGTTGACGAATATTGTGATAGCAATCAACTCTCTATTACTGAGCGACTCAAACTCTTTCTTGCCGTCTGCTCTGGTGTCCAATATTCGCATCAGAATCTTATTGTGCATCGTGATATGAAACCGGGCAATATTCTTGTCACTAACGATGGTGTGCCCAAATTGCTCGATTTTGGTATTGCCAAAGTACTCAATGCCGAATTTTCTGATGCTACCATTGATCCAACTGCAACAATGTTCCGATTGATGACACCAGAATATGCCAGTCCAGAACAGGTGCGGGGTGAAACCATTACTGCTGCTAGCGATGTCTATTCATTAGGCGTTCTGCTTTATGAGCTACTTACAGGACATCGCCCCTACCGTATCAAGAGCCGACTCTCTAATGATATCTTAAAAGCAGTATGTGAAGAAGAACCGGATAAGCCTAGTCTAGCTATCAACCGTGTAGAGACAATGCCAAATAAGAATGGCACTACCCCCATCACACTGACGCCAGAGTTAGTAAGCAAGGCACGCGAAGGTTGGCCTGATAAACTGCGCCGTCGCCTCAATGGAGATCTAGATAATATAATAATGATGGCAATGCGCAAGGAGGCAAAACGGCGCTATAATTCGGTTGAACAGTTTGCCGAAGATATCCGTCGTCATCTTGCCGGTCACCCAGTAATTGCCAGAAAAGATACTTTTAGCTATCGTAGCGCGAAATTTATCCGTAGAAATAAGTTCCCGCTGGCAATAGCTAGTCTGTTACTCTGTGCGCTTATTGGCGTGTTTGTCACAATAATAGTACAATCGGCGCGCATTGCCCGCGAACGTGATAAAGCTCAACGAGTGTCTGCCTTTCTAGTAGAACTATTTGAGACCTCTGAACCCAATAAAGCACAAGGTAATGTTATTACTGCACAAGATATCCTCGATAAAGGCGCAGAAAGGATTATCAACGAATTTAATGATCAACCAGAGATACAGGCGAAACTGATGGGGACAATGGGGACGGTATATTTTAGACAAGGATTATATGATAAAGCTCTGCCACTACTGGAAGGTGCGCTGAAGATCAATCGCCAGACATTTGGTAATAAGCATCAAGAGGTGGCTTCCTGCTTAAATAATCTGGGACTCTTATTTATGGAAAAAGGTAATTACCAGCGTGCCAAACCGCTCTTACATGAAGCGCTGGCAATCAACCGACAATATTTTGGTAATAAAGATCTACGTGTTGCCGCCAACCTCAATAATTTGGCAATAGTCTCTCAACACAAAGGTGAATATAGAGTTTCTGAGACCTACTATCGTGAAGCCGTAGCAATCAGACGTGAACTATTAGGCAATGAACATCCTGATGTAGCGAAAACAATAAATAATCTTAGTGGCGCATTACGCGAAATTGGCGAATATGGAGAAGCTGAACAGTTGGCTCGCGAAGCTATTGCAATATATAAAAAATCGCTTGGCCCAGATGGTATTAGTACCAGTATGGCAAATGCGATAAGTAATCTAGCTACAATAGAGATGGAGATTGGCAATTATGATACGGCTGAGCCACTTTTTCGCCAAGCCGTTACGATCAAACGCAAGTTGCTAGGTAAAGAGCATTTTGAAATTGCCAGAAGCTTAAATGGACTAGCAATGGTATGCTATGAGAAAGGTGATTATGCAACCGCACAATCGTTATTGACAGAAACAATCGCTATGTTTGAGAAGCTATTGAGAGAACATCAACTTACTGCTATTAGCAAGAAGAACCTGGCAAGAGTACGAGAGGCCAATCAAGACTATCAAGAAGCAGAACGCTTATATCGACAATCACTCTCAATGAATAGTCACCTTCTTGGTGATAAACATCCCAATTCAGTATTAATCCTCAACCATCTTGCCACACTCTTAGCTAACCAAGGTGATTACAACGCTGCCGAGTCTTTATTGCGTCAAGCGCTGGCGCTTGGTCGAGAAGCATTGCCTGCTCAACATACAACCATTGCTACTTCATTACTTGAATTGGGTCGCTTGCTTACCAACCGTGGCGCCGCTAATGAAGCTGAACCGCTGCTACGTGAAGCATTAGCAATTCGGCGCAAACGACTACCTAAAGATCACTGGTTAATTGCCGATGCTGAGAGTGTATTGGGTGGCTGTTTAACCGCCTTACAACGTTATCAAGAGGCAGAAGAGCTTTTAGTAGCTAGTTACCCCCGTATAAATAGTAGTCGTGGAGGAGAAAGAAGCCAACGCGTATTACAAGCCTTAAACCGTATCATCAAACTCTATCAAGGATGGAACAAACCCGCTAAGACAGCACAATATCGTGCTCTGCTAACACTCACAAAATCAACCAAAACCACAGCCCCGTAGACAACCTGCTAAATTAGCTGGTCCTTCTGGATGGTAATCTTCGCGTTTATTTAAAGAGGACAAAGTAGAATACCTGTCTACTCTGGCATAACAAAAAAATCTAAAAAAATGGTGGGCAGTATTTCGCTGCTAAGGGTAATCCTGTGCAAACTCTTTCTGTGTGGGTATCTTAAATTATTTAAAGGAGATAATTATGACCATTAGAGCAAATCCTGGTGTCAGAAAGGTGAAATCCTCTGGCAATCTATCAATAAAAAATAGCGCGGCCTTTGCACTGCTGTTCGTCTTTATCTTACTAACAGGAGCTATTCCTGGAAGTAAAGCCCAGTCGAGCCCTGCGCTTAATCCTAGAGGGGCTTTTCAAGCTGCATTGAATACCTTTCTTGCCAACACTTTCCGTATCCCTAACACTACAATCAATAATGCCAACACAAGTTTGGCGGTAAACTCTGCTAATCAGCTTCAATCTGTTGAGGTGGTCTTCAATGATGGTGGGGTTATGAGATTATTTAATAATTTACCGCCATCAAATCCATTTCCACCACAGAGCACCGCCCAAATCCCTAGAGTCTATTTAACCCTATCTGGGGTGCTCTCTTATGCCAAAAACGCTCAGCCGCTTACTAGCACTCAACGCGATCAGATAGCCAAACTCTATGCTATTGATCGAGCTTCACGCCGCAACTATGGAGTAAATGTTCAGAATCTTGCCAGTGCGCTAACACAGATCAAAAATAACAGTAATCTAGATGCACAAACTGTTCAGTTAATCAACAATACTATCGCTTTCTTGGGTAATGCTTATAATCAGATTGCCAATTTCAATGGTCGTAGCCCTGATCCAGATACAGTCTATAAGCAGGTTGCCAATACCTTAAGGACGCTTACCAATATTTCTGCGGTAGATACATATAGCCTTAACACGGCGTTAAATATTTTGGGAATCGGTTATGCCAACTACATGTTTAACCGTTTACCAATCAATGGTACTAACAATCCAACCGCTACTAATGCGGCAGCCCTGCCTGCCTTTAATGCTGCTAAAGCATTATCACAAGCACAGGCAGTTCCTGATCAGGTCTTTGGTAATGCCGTAAGCACATACTTACTGTCAATAGGAATACAGGATATTCCATTCTTAAGACAGTATCAGATCAATTCTGCTGATAAGGTACAGGGTGTCGAGGTATCACTAATTTTCAATAACCAGACGATGACAGTCTTTTTCAATGGTAATTTCCCAGTAACAAATACAACTCCGCCGCAAATAGTCTTTAGTGGTGATGAAGGCGCAAGAGTATTTGCGAGAATTGCTGACAATGATCCTGCGACTGCACAACGGCTCAAGACATTCTTTGTAAACAATCCTGGTCCCAGAGCCGCTTATATAATTAATCTAAATAACCTGATTGCTGGTTTCCAAGTGTTAAAGACTTCTAGCAATGTAGTCGTACAACAAATTGCTAACGATACCATCAACTCACTGCAGAATGCTGTAAATGGACTCAATGCCAGTTCGCCAATTGTCCCAGATGTGTTAGATCTATATCAACAGGTTGGTTTAGCACTCGACATTATTACTGTGGTAGACAATCTCAATACTACCCAACTACAAGCGTTGGATACGCTAAATCGCTCGACCTTCCCAATTGGGTTAGTAAATTACTTTGCTAGACCGGTGGTACTGTCACAAACTTCGTAAGCTTTCCTTCCAATGATTAAGGGGGACCCGCTTGCACCTTTCCCTTACAGTTATGGTCAAGCGGGTTTTTTATTTCCTTAGGATTAAACAGGATTAAATTGGAGACTAGCGGCCTGCGCCCGATTTAACAGGAATTAGACGGCCATGATCAAATCGCCAAGGCGCACGCCGAGTAACAATCTCGGCAATCTCCTTGGCGCTACGAGTCTCTAGATGTACATCCCATAATTTTGCTGTGGCATCATAACTTCCTGTAACAACACGATCACCATTAGGACTAAAGATTGCGAAATTTACTGGATAGTCATGCCCATTTAAGGAAGCCAGCAGTTTACCATCGACAGCATCCCAAACTTTCGCGGTCTTATCCTGACTAGCAGTAACAATACGCTCACCGTCAGAACTAAATAATGCCGTATTTAATAGATTGGTATGTCCATCCAGGGAGACTAAAAGTTTGCCATCGGAAGCATCCCAGATTTTTGCTGTGCTGTCCTGACTAGCAGTAACAATATTTTTGCCATTGGGACTGTAAGAGACACTGAGGACCCAATTATTATGCCCATCAAGCGAATATAGCAGTTTACCACTATCACAATCCCAAACTTTCGCGGCATTGTCTTTGCTCGCCGTGACAACCCTTTGACCATCAGGGCTGAACAGCGCCATATTCACTTCTCCGGTATGGCCTTGTAATGAATGCAGCAGTTGTCCATTAGTTATGTCCCACAATCTTGCGGTGTTATCTTTACTAGCAGTTACTACACGCTTATTATCGGGATTAAATTTGGCGTAATTGACAGCACCATCATGACCATTCAAAGTAGTTACTGGCGTGCCATCACGCGCTATCCAAACCTTCACACTGCGATCGCTACTGGCAGTAATAATATAGCTGCCATCTAAACTGAAAGTAGCATAATTCACCTCGCCAGCATGCCCTTCTAATGAAAATAACAACACGCCCTGTGCAACATCCCATACTTTTGCCGTGTTATCCTTACTGGCGGTAACAACTCGCTTACCATCGGGACTGAATACAGCAGAATTTACTGCTGCGGCATGACCCTCAAATGAGAAGAGGAATTTAGCATTCTCTGCATCCCATAGTTTAGCCGTCTTATCAGTGCTAGCAGTAACAAGCAGTTTGCCGTCCGAACTAAAATTAGCAGAGACGACTTCATCTAAATGGCCATCAAGCGAAGCAAGTTGAGCATCGGTTAGCTTTAATGTCTGTGTTAGGAGAAAGCGTAAAGAGGCGCCATATTGGCCTTCCTTGTAAGCCTCATTAAGATAGACAGCAGCACGTAAAGGATTACCAGCAAGAAACTCTTGTCGTCCTTGTTCTACATAAAGTTCTAGCAACTGACTTTTTGCCTGTTGGGCATTAAGTTGTGCCTGCTGAGCATTAACTTGCACCAATGCTAATGCCTTTTGTGTACGGTCATACATAAACACAAGCACAATCAATCCTGCCATTAGCACAGCCAGTGCGCCACGTACTAGATACTTACGTTTACGCTCAGATTGTTGCGCTTGTAGAACGCTTAACTGACCAAATGCCTCTTCACTCTCAGTAAGCTTACCAGTATAACGGGAACGCCATAACTGATATTCAGCCAGCGCCTCATCACGCCAGAGTAACCCTTGTGGACGGTTACGCTCTTCCCATTGGCGTACTGCAGATCTTAGTTGATCACGCATACGCGCCCCTTCTGAATCTTCGCGCCGCCATTTAACCAGTCTAGGCCAAGCGGAAAGCAATGCTTCATGGACAACCTCAACACGCTCTACACCATTCTCACCTTCACTAGCAGCAAGTAGACGTGCGCCAATCAACTTCTCTACTACCCTCTCTGCTTCCCTACTCTGACCAAGCACCTGTAGTAATTCTGTGCGTGTAAGAATCGCACGTGTGCCTTCACTACTGATTAAATGGCGAAACGCTTCACGTACCAAACGCTGTTCGGCTTGTGTCAACTGAGACATCATCTCTTCAGCATGCTGGGCTAGCGCACCACCTATGCCACCCATACCCTCATAAGATTTACGCTTCAATTGCTTGAACTGGCGATCGCGTAATTCCCAAAGTTTTGCCGCTGTAAAAGCCATTAAAGGCAATGCGCCGGGTTTATCGGCAACAGCATCAATTATCTCTTGTGGTAATTGGGGATCTTCAAACTCATAACCAACTCGGTTAGCGGGTTCAGTAAGTATACGCAATAGATCTCTAGGCGCAGGTGTAGCTAATAGTTCTAAACCCAAACCGACTTTATCACTAAGGCCGGATAGCTGTTTTACCCGCATCAGAAAATCATCACGTAATGTCAAAATCAGACGTACGGGATCTTGTGCCGAGCGTGCTGCCCGTGCCAGCATTTGTGCATAAAGTTGACGTTCCAAATTATTGAGGCAGAGAGTAAACAGTTCCTCAAACTGATCGATCACTAAGAGAAAGGTTTTGCCACTGGTTTCTGCAGCTTCACGTAGCGCTAAAGCAACTGTATCAGGCGATACTGATAATGTGAGTTCAGGAAGCTTGATCTTCTCTTTAGCAAATTGCGCTGATAAGCTGGCCAGCGGCGTTGCTCCTGGGCGAACTATTATTGCACGCCAATTCTCTGGTAATGCCGGGATAACACCAGCCTGTACAAAGGAACTCTTACCTGCTCCAGAAGCCCCTACTACGGCAAGTAATGGATAAGTACGTAATCTGTTAAGAAAAGACTCTACCTCACGCTCACGTCCAAAGAACATATCTGCATCCGATGCCGTAAACGCAGCTAAGCCTAGATACGGTGTCTTCTCTTGTTGAATCGCTGTGGCAGCCTTATCTTCAGCAGTAAAGAAGTTTGACCTTAGCCATTCCCACAAAGCCGCATCATGATGCTCAAACCCAAAAGGCATAGCAACCAACTTGGCACCCTGGCGACCTTTACCATCAAGGAAAAAGAGTAGTTCCGGCACACCTGGCGATGGCTCGGCGACTTGAAAGAATGGCCAAAGTGATAATACTGGATGACCTTCACTATCGGCCAACCAGGGATGACCAGCAGCAATTGTCTCACTACGAGAGGTTACGTTATCATAACGAGATTTACGTAACCCCATCCATTTTTCCATACAAGATTCGCGAGGTACGATCAATTGGTACTCACATAGGAAGCGTGTAGCAGTAAGTAGGGTATTTAGTTTTGGCAAATATTGGTGGAGCATTGCCAGGATCTGTTCTTCACTGCTAGCGGCGCCTTGTAGAGATCTTCTCTGCATCTCTAAAAGCGGCTCAAAGAGATCGTCAGTCTCTCTATCAGCCTCTTTTTTATTACACAAGAGCAAAACCATTTCTGGAATGGGATGGGCATCTGGCCGGGATACAAAAGGAAGAGATAGTTTGCGCGTTGCTTCCAGCCATTCTTCTTCACTAAGCCCCTTTTTACGCAGTTGCAGCAGAATTGCTGTTGCTGCTTGGCTATTGGATTTATCATCAGTTGCTGTTTGTGCATGGGCAGCAAGCGCAAATAGTCCTAAAAATCTCACTATGATACGGAAGATCTCCAGCATGCTGTCGCGCGCCTGCCGAGCATTACGCGCCATTCTTAAATTAGCAGCCGCTTCAGCTAATGGCTGTGGCGCGCTAAACAGAATATTATCGAGTAACGACTCTTCCAACTGGGGAAGGCTGACATGTTTTTCACTAAAACCAGCTGCCTCACGAAATGCATTAGCAAATTCCAGCGCAGTCTGATAGCGGTCTTCTGATCTCTTTGCCATCACTTTGGCAATCACACTATCTAGGACAGGAGGAAAGCTTGGCCCTAGCGAAGGTACTTCTTTGATCATATGCGCATACATAAGCGCATATCCTGTCTCCTGAAATGGCGGCCTTCCTGTTAGAGCCTCATAAGTGAGCGCACCAATTGCATAGATATCCATGCGTGCATCCACAATGGTATTGCTATCCCATTGCTCTGGCGCCATATAAGCAGGTGAACCCAACACTTGAGTAGCTTGATTCTCGCTAATATTAGCTAATGGAGAGACAGAATTGAGCATACCAGCGGTATCGCTAGGAATTTCCTTAGCGGCAACTTCCATTGTATCGCCGCTAGCAAGCCCAGGCAGATTAAAAGCAGGAGCAGGCGCTAATACTGATGTAGCATTAGCACCAAGTCCTTTAGCAATGCCAAAATCGAGTAGTTTGGGGAGCAATCGTCCGGCTCGTGAAACTACCATTACATTAGCAGGCTTGATATCACGGTGAATAATACCACTCTCATGTGCGGTATGAATCACCTGGCAAAGCTTATCAAGCAATGGCACAAAGCGTTCCAATGGTAATGGTCCTTGTGCCTTCAAGAGTTTGTCCAATGGTGTGCCTCGCACATATTCCATTGCAATCCACATCAAGCCATCTGCTTCCGCGCCAAAATCATAGATATGCGCAGTGTAAGGATGCTCCAAACGTGAGGCGAGTTTTGCTTCGCGCATAAAGCGATCGATGATTTGCCTATTCTCCCAATGCTTTTGATGTAATACCTTAATAACGGCTTCGCGCGATAGTATGGACTGTTCAGCCCTATAGACTATTCCGAAACCACCTTCACCTAATTTTTCTCGTATTACATATTCTTTGAGAGTACGGCCTATTAGCGGATCAGACTCGTGAATGGGGGACATAATGGCTCCTGTAAAACTTCAGCTATCGATGCTATATCATTAAGCGCGTTAGCGACCCTTGTCAGGGTACGATCAAACCAATATAATCAATCTGGTATTATTTTTTGAACATGTAGCTTACTGTTGTAGAGCGATATGATCAAGCTCAGAAAGAAAGGTGTTTGGTGACCAAACAATCTCGCAAGCAGAGGAAACCTCAAGACGCAGCCTTAAAAGCAGAAAACAATCAACGTGCAACCAATGTCTTTATGCAATTGCTGGCGCTTGTACCAGCCGAGCAGCAAGCTCCTTTAATTGGCTTAATGCTTGATGAGGCCCGCCTTAATGAGCCGGAACGGACACGTGAGGAACTTCTCTCTCTGCTTACCTCTCTGGATCTAGAAAGTCAACGCCAAGAGATAGTCCGACTTTTACTTGAATTGATTCCAGTAGAACATTTAGTACCAACTGTTTACGAAAAGTATCGGCCAATGGTAAGAGATGCCGCAGATCTTATCCTAAGCCACTTAAGCGCAGAACGCCTACGTATAAAACTGGTTGAACAATTGATGTTGCCTCTGGAGGCTTCCCTACAAGAGCGGTTGCTGATGCTGATTGCACGTATGCCTACGTTGCAAAAGATGGGACAGATTATTGCCCGTAACCGTAATCTTGACCCGGAGTTTCGTCGTCGCTTACAGAAGTTAGAAAACAGTATACGCGATGCTAGTTATGAATCGATCTTTGAGCGCATTCAATCAGAGTTGAAGAACCAGATGCAGACTTACAAGATCAAATTAAGCTCGCGTTTTCTTGCCGAAGCCAGCGTTTGTGCGGTACTTCCCTTTACTTGGCGCTCTCCCGATGGAGAAAGACGCCGTGGTGTATTTAAGGTGCTAAAACCTTTTATTAGTCGTTACTGGGCAGAAGAACTACAGATACTCAATAAGCTCGCCAGTTATCTAGATCGACATCGTAGCCGTTATGGACTACCTACAATCGGTTTCCGTGAGTTACTACGCGAGGTACGTGAACTGCTTAAACGTGAGGTAAAACTACCTATTGAGCAGAACCGTCTGCAAGAGGCACAGTCTTTCTATTCTCAACACACTAATGTACAGGTGCCTACCCTGCTACCTATGCGTACTGAACTGGTGACTGGTATGGAGTTTGTTGATGGGTTGAAAGTTACTGCAGCAGCAAATCGTTATCCAGACAAACGCAGCCGTATCGCAGAATTGATTCTTAACAAATTGATTGTATCGGTACTCTTTCACCCTGGTGCAGAGGCACTCTTCCATGCCGATCCGCATGCTGGCAATCTCTTCTATGGCAATGATAAAGATGCCTTAGTGCTTTTTGATTGGGGCTTAAGCTGTACGCTTTCGCGGAGTAACCGACGTGAACTGGTACAACTTATTCTTGGCTTTATCTTGCATGATCTAAAACGTTCCTGCCAAGCAGCCTGTAATCTCACCAATAGCAAACTAAGCCGTGCTCAGGTAGCAATAATTGAAGAGAAGGTAGAAGAGATTTTCCATACTCTACCACTCTTTCCTTTGGTCCGTCTTGAACCACTGACACGGTTGCTGGATGAGTTAATCTTAGCAGGAATAAAATTCCCTGCAGAACTACTGATGTTCCGTAAGAGTCTCTTTACTCTGCTTGGGGTATTACATGATGTTGATGCCAATTTTGATGTTGATTGGCACCTGACCCGTTCATTACTTGGTCAGATCTTACGTGAAATACCTAATCGGCTGTTACGTTCGCCTTGGTCGCGCGACTTTCCTAGTCAAATCACTACCTGGGAACTACGCGACGTCCTAGTACGATTATCACAACTAGCGGCTAAACTCGGTGTAGAGAATACTCAACTGCTTGCCCAACTTGGCCTTGATTGGGCTTCAGACTTGATAAATCGCCTAACGTCACCCTTCAAACGGCCTGCTAGTGTTAAGAGTGAAGTGTAAAACCTTTCTGACCTAAGACAAAGAGCGATGAGTAGGGCTCTTTGTCTTTATCCTCACTAGTACTTCCTGATCACTCCGGAACTCAATTTGCAGAAAACTTACTGCTATTGCTGGAGGATTGGGATGAATCAGACTCGTAATCTCGCCAAACAGGCGATAATGCTGATAACTGCGCGTAGTATCGCTTTTTTAGTAACATTAAGTATCCCTTTAATCCTAGTAAGATATCTTACCCAAACTGAGTTTGGCGCCTACAAACAGAGCATACTACTCTACACTACCGCAGTAAGCCTGTTACCCTGGGGAATGTCTCAAAGCCTCTACTACTTTATTCCCAAACAACCAGAATATCGTAGTGGCTACCTAGCCAATACCTTTCTCTTCTTGCTAATTGTAGGACTGATGGTACTGCTAGGGTTTGTCCTAGGTGGACCTCTATTGCAGCGCTACTTCAATAACAGTGTACTGGCAGAAAATTCTCCCATACTAGGACTATACATCTTTTTTATGATCACCTCGATCTATGGAGAGATCACACTAGTATCAGAAAATCGTGTACGCGAGGCAGCCTGGCTGATTCTGCTTAATGAAGTTACCAAAGCTGTAGCACTAATTGGCAGCGCTCTGTTATTGCACTCCTTCCAGGGGATCGTAATGGGACTCGCAACCGCCGCCGCCGTACGCTTTCTTCTCACCAGTCTATATTTTCGTCGAGATCTGAAAAGAGTTCTGCAAGGACCTAATTTACAGTTATTACGTAACCAATGGCACTACGCTATGCCATTTGGGTTGATGTTACTGCTAGGATTTTTTCAAGACTATTTTCACCAATATTATATCTCCTACTCTTTTAGTCCTGCCGATTTTGCTATCTATGCCGTCGGTTGTCTGGAGTTACCTTTGATAGATCTCTTTTATAGTTCTATTGGTGATATCGCAATGGTTAAAATGACAGAGCATCTACGTGATGGAGATAAGACAGCAGTTCGCGCTACTTGGCATGAGGCAATCGTTAAACTAGCAGTAATATTTTATCCCCTGGCATTCTATCTGGCCGTAGTCAATGATCAGTTTATTGTTGCTCTATTCACAACACGCTACCAAGCAAGCGCAGCTATCTTCTTTGTCTCACTATTGGCGCTACCACTCGCTGTCCTGCTTACCGATCCAGTAATGCGTGTTTATGGTGATATGCGATTTACTTTAATGATCTCTGCATTGCGTCTGCCCCTCACAATACCAATGGTAATGGGAACATTAGCAATGTTTGGAATGATTGGAGGAATGGTAAGCACAGTCTTTATGCTACTGTTGATGCGCATTACGATGTTGGCTCGTATCAGCATATTAATGCAGACAGGAATAAAGTCACTACTACCTTGGCAAGAGCTTGGTAAGATTATTCTTACCGCAGCAATAGCAGCATTGGTAACTCTGATGATAGTAGAGCTGCCCGTATCACCAAAACTGATGCTTATTATTACTGCCCCTATTTACGCAACAACCTTCTTGCTAATAGGAATCTGGCTAAATATATTTCCCGTTGAAGAGCGACAGATGGTAAAGCGATTTATTGCCAAACTACCTGTAATCTCTCTGCTATTTAACAGGTATGCAACTGACAGCGGGAACAGTAGCCTGTCGTAGCATCAAACTTATCTGCCTGATGACAAATATCGCAGCGTGTAGCAGTAGATACACCACGAATTGCAATTACCCCCTCAGGTGTAGTAGCAGACGGAGCTACTAGATCTGTCGCATAAGCGACTTTATCATAGGTCTGCTTCTGAGCGATAAAAGCTAGTCGAAACATTATCAGACTAAATATGACTTGAGGAACAAACTTCGAAAATGCGATTAACTGTTGAGCATATTGTTGCTCTGCTAAATTCATCTTTGGCCATACTGCGGTTACCAACAT
>JBFLVQ010000212.1:0-13386 GCA_040758525.1 Acidobacteriota bacterium | reverse complement strand
ACTATTATGTTTAAAACTGATCAGTGTTATTCATTTTTACACTTACAAGCAAAAGAACAGTATTTGAAGAACTCGTTACAGGTAAATTCTTTTACTCGCCCTTGCCCACAAATGGTTACCGCCTTATCTAAGCATGAAGTGCAAAATGGTCCTAAGAATGCAGGTTCTATCTTAGAAGGTCTCGCTTCAGTAACCACATCACCAAGATATGTATCGCTATTTCCACCATTTGCCTTGACGATATGAACCAGAGTAGCAGCAGCAACAGACCATCTAGTCTCTTGACCATTGGCGGCTTCGATTACTAAAACGGGTTGCTCTGTCGCTCTGATTTTTTTGTCAAATACAAATACAACCTCTCCTGTCGAAGCCGGAGCTAGGTTGAGATTCTGTCTGAATGAATCTACTACTATTTCACACTCTTCCCCTGGGGTAATCAGAAATAATTCCGCATTATCAATTCTTTCTGTACTCAAATTAGTGACAGAGTACTTCAGTATGGTTTGCTCCTTACTTCTAGAAACACCTGCTTTCTCAATCTTGATGGGCATGGTGGGATTATTAAGAACTCTAATCCCCCTTTCGTTTTGGCGCTTGACTGTAGCAGCTAGTTGAGTTTGACTAACAAACAATGTTGACATACATACAGCAATTAATGTAACGAAAAACAGCATACGTTTCATAACACAGCCTCTCCTTTGTTTCCAAACAAACTTATTCTCTAGTAGGGTGGAGTTTATGTTAGAAACTTCTCCTCAATAAGGGGTATTTGTGAATTTTTTGATTCTTAAAAAGACACGCTTATGGTGGGATTAATTTAGTTACATATCGTAAGCAAATAACTTAATTTCATCAGCCTCATCTGACAATTTAACCATTCTCTCAAACTGGAAACCAATCTTTTCCAGCACACGAATTGAGCTTTGATTATTGGGACTGGTAATAGCTAGGACACGTTTCAAACCTAGTGTTTTACTGGCTAAAGAGATTACTGCTAATGCTGATTCTAGTGCATATCCTTTAGACCAAAACTCTGGAACAAGCGCATAACCGATATCGACATCTTCAAGCACATCTCGTTTTAATAGCCCACACATTCCCATTGGAGTATTAGACTCCAGCATCTCAACCAAATAGAGACCAAAGCCAAACTTCTCATAACTGGCAATTGGACCATTCAAAATATATAACCGCGCATCATCTATTGTTCGCACACCTTTATCACCAATATTCTCAATAAAGGAGGGTTCATTGAGCAACCTAAGAATGAAGGCGGCGTCATTAACCGAGAGTCTACGAAGACGTAATCTATCCGTTTCAAGAACTACCATATGACTTTTTCCTTATTAATTTTGCCTTAATTATACCGATTTGCTCCGCCTTGTAACATTAACTTCGCCAAGCGTAGACTCTCTAAGAAAGATTTTCTCTTCTCTGCCTGATTTATGGGATAATGAGACGGGTGTATGTTTTGCAAAAGCCCCATTGCAGGACCCCTAAATACTGAGGATTTCATAAGCAGGAGTAGGCCTATGAGCACAGCCAAGGAGATTTGGCAGGTGGCCATCAATAACCAGGTCTTCCAGACTGATGATTTCGAAATGCTCAAACAATGGATTGCCGAAGGTCGTATACAGCCACTTGACAAGGTGAGAAAAGGCTCACTAGAGTGGCGTGAGGCGGCACGCGTACCCACGCTACGCAACCTTTTTCCAAATTATCCTGTCGCGACGGCGACAAATGGCCCAGTCTGTTATTTCCATCCATTGTTAGCACCCGATTACATTTGTCGTGCTTGTGGTACAAGTTTTTGCCATAGTTGTACCAGGTTTGTTGGTACCAGCACACTTGGTATCTGCCAACTCTGTGGTGAGCCTTGTGATACTTATACACAAGTGCAGCAACGTGCAGAGCGAAGCGCCGATCAGCAATCTGGCTTTGGCTTAAGCGAGTTTGGCTTAGCGATCAGCTATCCACTGAAAAATATGATTGCGCTGCTGGTTGCGGCAAGCTTCTATGCATTGCTTTCCGCAGTTGGACGGGTTGGCAGCCTGATCGCTTATACATTGCTTTTTGGTAGTACCTCATTGGTGATTAACCAAGTGGCAGTAGGGAAAATGACTGGTGAGCTTATACCAGATCTCAGCGATATTCGTGAGAGTTCTGTTAATGCTGTACGATTAGGACTTGGGGTTGCGTCGATCACATTGGGACCTTACCTAATAGTCTATTTCTTTCTTATTGAAAAACTACTTGGGAATTCATCACTGGGAATGCTGGTGGCAGAGACATTGTTGGGAATGCTACCCACGGATATGCCCATTGGAGTGCAGTTCTTTAGCGAAGGCGGCTCACTCTATACAGTGCTTGCGCTTCTTACTGGCGCTTGGCTATTTCTCTATGCGCCAATGGCGTTGCTAGTGGCGGGCTATACACAGGATCTACGTGCCATTATCAATCCCCTTGTTGGCTTAGATACTATGCGACGTATGGGCCCAGTCTACTTGAAAGTCTTCTTAATGTGTCTGAGTCTGCTGGCGATCTATTCAATACTGAGTATGGTAATCGAGCGCGCCGCTTTTCTTAGTGGGCTCAGTTTCTTCCCTATTTTTGGAGGTATTATCGTCAGTACATTTCATGGTATGGTGATCTTCTATCTAAGTCTGGTGTGCGCTTGTCTGCTTGGGCGCGCGCTCTTCAAGTGTGCACATCGGCTCAATATCGAGATCGACTAAGAGTGCCGCCAGGGACAAGGTTATATATCTATGAATGAAATATGGCAGGTAAAAGTCAACGATCAGATCTGTGAAACCGATACTACAACGCTAAGGCAGTGGGTTAGTGAAGGTCGTATACTACCTAATGACAAAGTGAGAAAGGGTTCGCTTAAGTGGATTGAAGCACAACGTGTGCCGACTTTACGTGAAGCCTTCTCTCAACTCAACCATTCATTGAGAGATTTAACTACTGTCTACCAACCGGAAAAGCGTGCGGCTGTATTACAGGCGGTCTGCCAGTATCATCAAGAATTGCCACCTGACTTTATTTGTGCTGCTTGTGTAGCAGCCTACTGTCGCGACTGCACCAAATCATTAGGAAGCGGTAGCGCAAGTATCTGTGTGGGTTGTGGCAATCTCTGCCGACCTTATGCAGAAGTGAGAGAGAAGGTGTTAAAGCTTGCCGATCGACAGACAGCTTTAGGATTTGCCGATCTTAAGCTTGCTTTGCGCTATTCGCTACAAGAGCCATTTGCATTACTATTCGCGGCTGTGATCTATGGTGTTGTATTAATGATGCCTACCGTGTCTTTTGGCTTTATGCAGACGATCTCGAATTCACTAGCATTCTCGGCAGCGACAATCTTTGCCTCACTATTAACCATTATTGTTGGTGTGATCGGTAATGCAGTACTTTTTACCAGTCTCTGCGCGATTATTAATCGCGTCTCGGTCGGTAATTTAGATACACATCATCTATTTGATTTCAGTGCGCTGTTAGCTGATATTGCTCATACTATGTCGATAGGGCTAGCGATCACAACAGTAGCAGGAGGACCGCTTATTACTATAGTGCTAGTAATAATATTAGGTGCGCTGCGAATACTCAGTGGTACGTCAGATCTGAATCTGCTCTTGAGTAATCCCTTCAAACTCCTCCTGCTCCTCTCACTATTATGGGCAGTCTTCTACTATCCACTTGCGCTGATTGTCGGTGGTGTTACACAACAGCCCCGTGCGATCATTAATCCCCTGGTTGGCCTGCAGACAATGCATAGCATGGGTGATACTTATCTGAAGGCTCTACTGATCTATCTCAGCCTTTGCCTATTGGGTGGATCAATAGTTCTGGTGATTCTGACAATTACAATACCACTGTTCGGTTTTATCTTGGGATTACCAGTCTATCTGTTGGTTGGACTACTGATCTACTATTTAAACGCTGTGGCAGCTTGCTTATTTGGTCGTGCACTTTTTAAATGCGCTGATCAACTAGGTCTCAGCGTTAATTAAGCAGATACCTTGTAATTCTCTTTCTGGAGAAAGAAGGAACCGATATCTCGTTCAAGGTATTATAATAACGTCATCGTATACGGAGACAGATGGATGAGCAAATCTGATGAAGAGCTGATGCTGGATTTCCAGGAAGGGAATGAGTCTGCCTTCATTACCCTTTATGAGCGTTATAAGCTCCCTATCTATCGGTTTATCTACCGCAAGCTGGGTCACCAAGCGCGGGCCGAAGATTTGACACAAGAGGTCTTCCTGGCACTAATTCAGCACCATAAAGAGTGGCGTCGAGAAGCTTCTTTCAAAACCTATCTCTATTGTATTGCCTTTAACCGCTGCGCTTCGGAAGCACGTCGCAGTGAGTATAAGGTTATGGTAGAGAGCGATGACGAAGCCAATACAGAGCGTGCCGCACGTGTACCGAGTGATGGTGTTTCGCCTGCAGCAGCAGTAGAACAGCAAGAATTACAGCGCCAAGTGCAGCGTGCATTGGCAAGACTTGATCCTGAGCAGCGTGACCCTATCATTCTACGCGAATATGAGGGCCTCAGTTATGAAGAGATCGCCGAAATACTGAGTATTGCCGTAGGGACAGTAAAGTCACGTATTTTCCGTGGCAAGCTGGAACTGAAACGGCTACTTACACCAGTAATGAGCGCAGGTCTCAATCAGGTCCGCAATGCTGGCCCGCCTTCGCCCAGTTCGCCTTCGGAGATATCCTCGCCGATTGCGTAAGCGGTGTTATTGCCGGACTGGGAAGGGTATGATAAAAGTTTTTAGAGAATATGAGGACCAATATGAAGTGCGAAACGATAATTGAAGACCTTCAGGCATTCCTCGATAATGACTTGCTGGCTGCGCGTCAGAACGAGATTACCCTGCACTTGCGTGAATGTGGTGAATGCAAGCAGTTGATAGTGGATCTACAGAACGTGACAGGACTGCTACAGAACTGGGAAGCGCCGACACCCAATCTTCCTGCTGGTCGTCAATTGCTCGCACAAGCCCAACCCAAACGTGGTCTATTACAACGTGTATTCTATTGGATCTATGAACTGCCACTTAGCACTAAGATACCGATCTTTGTTAGTGCCGTTGCGGCAATTGTCTTTATGGTTCTTATCAATGGTAATCAACTCGCTTATAGATATGCTCCCAGTTCGCCTCAACCTGCTGCCTTCTCCTACAATACCGAAGATGCTCAAAAACCTCTATCCAGTAATGAAGTGGCCCATGATGCTGATGCTTCTGCTGATGATAGGTCATTAGCAAAATCACCAGCAGAGACCAAAGCTCTCAAGGAGCAAGTCTCCACATCTGGAGATGGTGTAGCAGAGAGAACTGATCAAGTGGCGCCGGTTGCTTCCAGTGTGCAACCGAATTATCCCAGCACTACTAGAGCGCCGTCTAGCAGAGAGCCAAATCAACCAGAGGGTGTTGCTAGAGGTATAGTAGGCATAGGAGCAGGTGGTAGAGCTGGCGAAATAACTACTGCTCCATCAGCAGCCGAAGTTGATACTACGGCGGGAAAACGTTCCGAGGAGAAAGAGGAGGCTAGAGAGCGGACAAAACCAACCTCTCCTGCGGATAATCCCACAGTGGCAGCGGAAAAACCCCTAGCCACCCTCCCATTACCAAAACGTGACAATAGTGCTGCCATCGCTCCTGAACCGCCTCCTAGCAAGCGTGTGGCTGGCGCGCTTAGATCCGCTGAGCAGTTCATTGTAAAAACGGCACAACTTACTGTACAAACAGACAATTTCGATGATGCGAAAGAGCGTGTTATGGAATTGGTACATACATTCAATGGCTCGATTGTAGATCAACAGGTCGCTAAGCAGGAAGGCGGGCGTATCGCTTATATCAGTATCAAAGTGCCAAAAGATAAGTTTGATCAGTGTTTTTCGGGATTATCTGGTCTTGGTGCAGTAATACAAAGATCAACCGATGAAGATAATTTGACTGAACGTTATTACGAGTTAGTAGATGAATTGGCGGCTGCAAATGATCAAAAAGATGAAGCCATAGCGAAATCGCAGCCTAACGCATCACGCAAACAGCGCAGTCAACGTGAGCGTGAGCGTGAAATTATTCGTGAAAAGGTTAAATTTGCTACCATCAAGTTCAATCTAAAAGAGCTATCAAGAAATGACTAAAATCGGCTATCAAGCCGCTACCGGCAACGATAAGAGTAATTCGGGAAGTACCTCCGGTAGACTGAAAACAGGGATACGCAGCGGCAGATTATTCAATAGCCGCATCATTCGCTTAATGCCATTAGGATTGATTGAGTGTACAACCACTTTGGTATTGTGATTAAGACATTCGCGCTGAGCCAAACGGCTTGCTACTTGACAGCCGCAGGTACGCGCTGAAAGGTCATGATCAAGTAGAATCAGGTCAAATCGCTCATTCTCCAATACCGCTAGTGCTTCATCAGCATTGCTTGCCCAATAGATCTGATGCCCTTCTATTATGGGTTCAATCAACTCTCTACGATAGGCTTCATCTTCGAGCACTAGTATCTTCAGCTGTGAATGTCGCTTCATCATAGTCTCCCATTAACACAGTTTTTTGCTCAGCATCTTTTCCAAGATAATTGTCGGCTGAAGGTTTTTGCCGATTTACTTTCTTATAATCAATTGCTGTGCCACGATTGCAAAGCCATTACTTTTGTGCTTGCTATCTTGACCGTTGTCCTAATACAGTACAGGAAACGCACTTCCGTACATGCCGTCGCATCAGTGTCGCAATCGCCAAGGCAGCACAAATGGTAATACCATTGGTAACGACACTGTCTAGGATCTGCTTAATGGATACCGATCCAATGGAGCGCGCTTTTACTGCAGCCATTGGCACCCTCATTTAGCTAATGCCTGAATATTGACGTGATCTGTAGCTACCATAACAGCAGGCGCACAGATCAGTCTGGCTGGTGATTGGTTAGCTTCAAAACATATTGACGGAGTGGCTTGCCTGCGAAGCTGTTTTGGCAAAGCAACCCTAAGATGCTTTGCCGTAATTGTTGGTTGGCTGGTAACGCTCGTGTAGGCGCGGCTGACAGATGGTTACTTTATCCTCGAAACATTGTGTCTCAAGCTGCAGAGTAGCATGATCGATACGGAAGCGCTCCTTAAGCATACAATTGACATCAAAGACAATCTTTTGACAGTGGCTGAGATTAGTATCATCAACCTGTAGATGGCAACTAAGCGCAGTCATGCGTGAAGCAATCCCCCAGATGTGTATATGATGAGCCGCACGCACACCAGGAATAGCTTGGATTGCATCACTGACAGCATCAACATCTATCCCCTTGGGTGTGCCTTCCAATAATAGATTGACAGTCTCTTTAAGAATGTCCCAACAGGTCCATAGGATCAGCAGGCCGATCGCAACACTGATGAGTGGATCAAGTACCCAGCTATTGGTATACTTGATGATTAGACTGCCAATAATAATACCGACTGTACCAGCAGCATCACCAAGCATATGTACATAGGCGCTACGAATTGTGATATCAGTTTTGCTCTCACGATGTAGTGCCCATCCTATACCGATATTAACAACTAGCCCAGCAATTGCTACCCAGAACATCAAACCAGCTTCTACTGGGCGTGGTGTGATGATACGTTCAATCGCCTCATAGAAGATGCCAACTGCAATTAGCAATAGTGAAGAGGAGTTGATAAAAGCGGCCAGAATACCGGCGCGATGATAGCCATAGGTCTTTGTTGCGCTCGCCGGTCGCCCCTGCAACCAAACAGCAAACAGTGCCAGAATCAGAGCTAGCGCATCAGTGAAATTATGTGCAGCATCCGAGATTAGCGCCAAACTATTAGCATAAAAACCTGCTACTACTCCGGCAATAACAAAGAGGATGGTAACAGCACAAGAGACTTTCAGCTTCAAGCTGATCTGTTTCAGATCAAAGAAATGTTGGTGGCCAGCATGACCATGATCATCATGATGATTATGGAAATCATGCGAATGCTCTTGATGATTATGTTGATGCCCGTGTGAATCACAGCCGGGCAGGGTAGAGCTGGCTTTACAGCTGGCTTCAGACATCTTCTTCTCCTGTCTGACCTACGATTATACTTCTCCTCTTTGATTTTACCAAGAAGCTTACATCTAGTTATCAAAAGTGTCGCCAAAGCGTCGCATAGGAGTGCCCAGACACTGGTTAAGTATTACCATCCAAAACGTTAAATATAACTGCGCCGAATTCGTTTAACTGTAACTGTAGCGCAGCATCCTTAATGGTAGGATGTTCAACCAGGTAACGGGCGAGTGGAGCAACTATCAACTGCTCTAGCGTTCTCTGCAATGGCCGCGCACCATAACGAAAATCGAATCCTGCCCGCGCCAGTTGATCTACCAGTTGTGGCGTCCAACTCAAGCATATTCTCACTCGGGTCAGTCCCTCACGACGCCCTAATTCTGTCAATTCCTTGACTGTGATAGCAAGAATCATCTCTTCATTAAGCGGATTGAACCGCACAATTGTGTCAATACGGTTATAGAATTCAGGCCGGAAGAAGGCCATTGCCTCAGCCTCGTAAGATGGTAACGAAGGCTTGCCAAAACCTATCCCGGTAAATTTATCAGAACCAAGATTCGAAGTCATTATAACGACTGCACTACGAAAGTTGGTAGTGCGACCATACTGATCAGTTAAACGCCCTTCATCAAAGAGGCTAAGCAGCACATCAAATACTTCCGGATTGGCCTTCTCAATCTCATCCAGCAGTAATACCACAAAAGGCTGTTGACGTACTCGCTTGATCAACTCACTAGGCTCACCGCTAGGCTGACCTAGTAGTCGAGTAGCTGCTCCTGGGCCACCATATTCACTCATATCCAGACGTATTAGCCGATCTCCCTTTTCACCATGTCCAAAAAAGAAACTGGCAATCGCTTTAGCAAGTTCGGTCTTCCCTACCCCTGTAGGACCACAGAAGAGTAGTACCCCAATGGGACGATTGGGATCATTGAGACCCGCCTTAAAGGTAGTAACCAGACTTGTTGCTATCTGAATAGCTTCCTCTTGGCCAATCACCTGTTTGGAAAAGGTCTGGTAAACTTCTCCTGCGTCTAATGGAATCTCGTCACGTAGAAAAAGCTCCGGCAATCCTGTCTGACGGACAAACTGTTCTATCACCTGTGATTTGGTCACTGCCTCGAGATGCTTGCGACTAGCCTGCTCAAAAAGCTCTTGCATAAATGTCACAGTTCGCCCAGGAAAAGCATGATAAGGAATGAAACGTTGGAAGAGTCGGTAGACCAGTTCAACTACCCCACTAGCCATCTCAATATGCAGGTTGCGCTTTAATATTGTGGTTACGTGTTCAAGCACCGAAATCGCTTTCTCACGGGTCAAGATAGGTAGTTTGAGAATCTGAAACAGATCTACAAAACCTGGTAATAGCCGCCGACAGGCATCCAGTTCGGCTGGAGTGGCTTCACCAACCAGACGTAATTCTCCTCTTTGCAAATAGGGTAAGAGGAAAGCCGCAATGCTATCAGAGGTACCCTCGCCACCTGTACGTACTAGATCGAGTAGATTGTCTACACAAAGCACCCCTTCAAGATTTGATAGCTCTTCAATAACTGCCTCACACCGCTCCTCCCATTGACCTAGGTACTGCATACCTGCGATCAGTCGCGCTGCGCTGGTTAACCAATACCTATGCTTATAGCGGCGCCCTTCATTCTCACTATCTGCCTCTGTCTGTGCTAACTCGCGTTCGATCTGTTGCACCGATTCGACTAGCAGAGCTGTCTTACCTGCACCTGTCTCTGCTAATAAAATTACATTGGCGCGCTCTTTAGTTAAACGTTGCACTAGGTCAACTACCTCACGCTCGCGTTCCCAAGCTTTGGAGAATTGTTTACGCAAACTACGCTCACCTAGTGGTTCGGCAACTATATCAAGGGTTGGCGGCGCCTGTGGTTGATGCCGTCGCTCTCTGGATGTGACCTGTAAGACAATCTCTTCCAGGGTGAGTTGCTTAGGCAAAAGATAGCGTGACAACTGTTGTGGCGTCATTCCACGCAATTTCTCTTGCACATAGTGTGTGACCAACCCTTTTAATGCATTAGCTTCATAATAGTAGAAATGTATTCCTATGGTAGGCAATACTGCCACTAACAGGCCGCTCTCTTGATGTCCATAGACACAAGCGACACGTAAGGAGAGAGTATGCTGGCAAGGATAGATACGCTCTAAACCGCGCTCTGAGATACGATATTCGGGTCGGACTTCAACTTTGAAAGTGATCAGTTGTGGCTCAAGAAAGTCTGGTGCAGGCCGCCAGAGTTCTTGATAATACCAGCTTAAACACTCTTTTACTTGTAACAGTGCTTCGTCAGCGGTTTTGCCAACACCAACAATACTGTCCTCGCTCTCGACTAAGCTGGCAGTAAAACCATTCTCATAATCGCGCCAGACCAGCACAGGAAATCGATAGGTCGGCATTGCTACCCCCTAATTTGTTCTAATGTCGCCATCCATGGGCAGCGCAGCAAGTAGAAAAGTTCGCATATCGCCGACAGAGGGGAGTCTTGTAGTAATAATTCCAGACCGTAGATCGAGGGTTATCCCCTGTTGGTCGTATATGCGAATCACTGGCAATAGACGTAATGGCTGCTCCTCTATGACAGTTTTGCCATAAGCAGGCTGTTGCCGTCCGTGACGACGAGCCTCAAGATAAGTTTTCAGTCGTGTGAGAGGATCTTCTTGATCATCTAGTGGCAAGACATTCACCTGTACAGGCACAAAATTATCGTGAGCAATAAAAAATAGATGTGTTCCTTCTTCAATTCTAACCAGTGGTAATGCATGCAGTCCCTTTACTAGAAGTAGATCTGCGCTCTTGCCAAGTGTCTCTGCTCCTTCATTAATAACTGTCGTCTCAAGGATCAACTGACTACCGAAAAGTTGTTGATAACGCCCGACCAACATCTCCCGCTCTGCTTGCCTTATCTCATTGAGTGTATGTACATAGATAAGTACCTGTTTGGTAGTGGTTGTCTTGCCACTTGCTGCCAGTGTTTGCAGTAGTGTCAGTTCGCGCATCAGATTAGACAGTTGTGCTTCCCATTCATCCTGATAGTTGGCATCGTCAGCCGCCAGTTCGGTAAGATAGGCATGTATGTCTTGTGCTGCAATAATCTCATTCCATAATACTCGTTCATTTCTCTCTCGGCCATTTTTCAACTGCCTTGCGGTGATACTACGTGCCTTTGTACGAAAAGCCAGGGAGGCAGGAACAGCAGCGCGTTTTGGCTTTGCCAAACGCTCGCTCAATCGTTGAGAGATACTGCGCACACGGCGTAATTGTTCTTGAATAACAAAGTAACAATAGTGTTCAGCAGTAAGTGCGGCAGGATTGATTGCTCCTACAGGACGTAGCCGCATAGCTCGCTCTTCTACCGCGATAATGGCTGACTCAACCTGGGTAAGAAGAAGTTTTGAATCAATGGTAGATGCCGTGTGCCAGACACGTTTCTCTAATTTTGCCTCGCTGAGTCCCTCTACATGCACACCAATACCTTCTACACTCGGGTATAGGCTGATCACAGTGGGAGTCTCTGGTGTCATTGCTGCTAGTCGTATTGCTACTGGCTGTGTCAATTGCCGTTCGATCGCACGCTTCATTGCACGTGCACCAAGTTGAGGATGATAACCCTGTTCAATTATTCTCTGCATCGCTTCACTATCAACCTGCAATATACAGCGACGTCGTAGCAGCCCCTCACGCGCAAAGATATCATGAATGAGCCGATTGGCAATCTTTTGAATCTCCTCACGATGTAGTCGCTCGAATGGTATGATACGATCGAGCCGGTTAAAAAACTCTGGTCTAAAGAACTTTTCTGCAGCTTGCAGATATAGATGCGCCTGCTGAACTTCATCTTGCTGGAAACCAAGTCTGGTATTCGCTTCCTTAACACCTAGATTCGATGTCATTATCAAAATTGTGTTGGTGAAATCGACTGTGCGTCCCAACGCATCGGTCAGACGTCCATCACCCATAACCTGTAGCAATAGATCGAAGACATCACGATAAGCCTTTTCGATCTCATCAAGCAGAACGACCGAGAAAGGTTGGCGCCGTACTGCACTGGTAAGCAATCCTTCAGGATTGTCGAATGTTCCTACCAATCGTGCTACCGCAGTAGGCGAGATGAATTCGTTCATATCAAAGCGTAGTATTCTCTCAGCATCGCCAAATAGATAAGCAGCTAGTGATTTGGCACATTGAGTCTTACCTACTCCAGTGGGACCTAAAAAGAATAGTGAAGCCAATGGTCGATCAGGATCGTTGAGACGAGCCTTGGCAATGCATACTAGATCAGCAGTAGCTTGTAGTGCAGCATCTTGGCCAATTACCTCCTTGGCCAAGGCATCCAACACCTCTTTGCGTTCAAGCTTTGCGCTACGATCCAGAAAAGAGACGGAGAGGCCGCTTTTAGCCTGGAATTCTGTCAGTACATTGGCTCGCGAAATCTTGCCATAGCGATATTTCACTGCTAGCTTGTTAAGAAAGGCGGCTGCTTTGCCAGGAAAAGCCGCATCACGCACATAGCGTCGATGTATATCTATAATCGTAGGCAATACATCTAGATCGAAACTGCAACGATGCTGGTATTCTAATCGCCTTGCCAGGCTAATTAGCATACGTAATATCTCATTCTCGCCAGGTTCACGAATCGGGATAATATGGAATAGGTCGGCAAAGCCGCGATCACGTTCTTGAAAGACTCGCCAAGCCTCTGGAGTGATCTCGGCCAACATACGAAATTCGCGCTTCTCGATATAAGGCTTTAAGACGTGCGCAACACTGAGGGTAGAATCGCGCGTGATGCCAGCCTGGAATAGTCCCAGCAGATCATCAAAATAGAGTATGTGTTTGCGCTCCTTTGCTGCTTCAATAATGGCTAGCAGTCGGTTCTCCCATTGTCCAACATAAGACATTCCTGATATCAAACGTGATGGCGAGAGTAACCAGACATTCTGCTGTGAAGTATATTGCGAACGCTTTTTTTCCGCTCTCTGATAGACAAACTCATGAATGATCGCCGTCTTGCCAACTAAACGTGGACCCATTAGCATTACCGGACGTTTATCTGATGCAGTCAGCAGCCTGGTTAGTTCTGCAACTTCCCAATCACGACAGATTACACGATCCAGTTCATCTGGATAGAGCCATTCTAGACAGCGGCCTACTCTATTTAATTCTGTGACACCATCACGTATTGCTGGACCACCTAGTAAAGCAAACCATTGCTCTGCTGGTTTCTTTATCGATTGCTGTGACTGTATATCTAACTCTAGTACGCTGACCCAAGCCTTCTTTTGTACAGAGATCTG
>JBFLVQ010000211.1:0-13388 GCA_040758525.1 Acidobacteriota bacterium | reverse complement strand
CTCTATGTCTATAACCAGAACATTACCGACCAGCCTGTGATCGACCGTTTAATTGCTGCCAAACAGCGTGGTGTAGATGTTAAGGTGATAATGAATGCCCCTCGTTCAAGCACAGATAAAGTAATTCAGACTCGTGAAAAGCTTGTCGAGGCTGGCATTGAAACCGGTTTCTACCAAAAATATAACACTCTACATGCCAAGGCAATGGTAGCCGATGATCAGGCTTTTATAGGTTCACAGAATTTCACCTCTGGCGGTCTCTATAATAATCGTGAATTGGGTGAGATAACTAACAATCCCAGAGTGGTGCAACAGCTCAAGGAGATCTTTATTGAAGATCTTAAATCTACTGGTGTGATCACAGGAGATCGCCCACAAGAACTGGAGCAGGTACGTCTGCTTAGGATGCCCGAATCTGGTAGTTACTCGATCGTCAGCGCGATCAATAGTGCTACTAAGAGTGTTGACCTGGAAGTCTATCTACTCACTGATCCCACGGTTACAGATGCACTGAAGCTAGCAGCGAAACGAGGTGTACAGGTACGTGTAATGCTTGAACCCAAACCGGTAGGTGAGTTCAACAACTATGAAGAGAAGGCCACTGAGTTACGCGCTGCTGGAGTAGAGGTCAAGGAGACACCACCAGAGTTCAATTCAAATTCTAATGTTGACCATGCCAAGTTTATGGTTATTGATGGGCGTGATCTATTGTTTGGTACTGGTAATCTTGTTAAGAGCGGTCTAGGCGAAAGTGCCAAGCCAGAATGGAATAATCGAGACTTCTGGGTATATGATACACGCCAAGCCGCAGTAAGAGAGGCAGCACAACTGTTTGATCGTGATTGGAGACGAGAAAGCACTCAGAACATAGAATTCCAACATTTAGTGGTGACACCAGATAATGCCAATACACAAATACTCAATCTGATCGACTCTGCACAAGAACGGCTCTATGTTTACAATCAATCTCTTAGCGATCAGAATGTAATTGATCGAATAATTGCCGCTAAACAGCGTGGTGTTGATGTTCGTGTGTTAGTATCTAAACAAGAGAGCACTGATGGCCAGCCTGATCGTAATCAGATCGCCCTCAAGCAGTTGCAAGAGATGGGTATTGCTGCACAGTATTTTACACGACAGTACTTACATGCTAAGGCGATCCTAGCCGATAATAAGACTTTTATCGGCTCGCAGAATTTTACTAGTGGTGGCCTGATTAAGAATCGCGAACTTGGTGAGATCTTTGATGACCAGGAGATCGCTAAACGGTTGGCGGAATCTTTCCTTGCCGATGAAGCCTCGCCAACTCCGCCAATGCCTACCGGTGGCGCTTAAGGAGAAATAGTTTAATATGAGCAATACAGAGAATATGGTTACCAGCCAGATCTTCTATTATATAAAACGCGACACAAATGAGTCGGTCTATGCCTACGATGCCTCTGAGGGTCTAACTGTACCGATCTTCAGTTCGGTCGATCTAGCAAGAGGTTTTCTTGAGCGCTCGCGTGTGCGTGGCCATGGTGTGGCAATGATTTCACCCACTCAGATGGCTGGCTTTGCTGATGCCTGTAAAGATGCTGGTGCCAAGTTTCTACAATTGGATCCCCAACCAGAAGTATTGAAGAATGCTAAGGTAAAAAATATTGGTGGCTCGGCGGCAGATAGTTCACAGAGCACATAGAGATCTCTAGTGCTCTGTGAACAGACTTTAGCGCTCCGCTAGTAGGCGTATGAATTCCCGCATAAAAGCAGGTAGATCATCAGGTCGGCGTGAAGAGACAAAGTTTCTGTCTACACAAACCTCTTGATCAACATACTTGGCGCCTGCGTTAATCACATCATCTTTGATAGAAAAATAACTGGTGGCAGTAATCCCTTTAAGAATACCGGCAGAAACTGGTATCCAAAGGCCATGGCAGATCGCGGCGACGGGCTTGCCAGCATTGAATACCTCACGTACAAATCGTGCTGGTCCTTCATGACGCCGCATAAAATCTGGAGCAAACCCACCTGGAATTACTACCCCATGAAAATCGGTGGCCGATACCTCATCTACATTTCGATCTGCAGTCACTGGATAACCTAGCTTGCTCTTGTACTCCTTTTTGCCGGTGCCTAGTGTAATTACTTCTACACCAGCTTCACGTAAACGGTAGAGTGGATACCAGACCTCCATCTCCTGGTACTGGTCTTCAACGAGAATAGCTACTCGCTTACCTCTCAGATCCATTTCCAATACTCCTTCTGTTTTCCCGGGCTGATTTGATGAGCCGTGGCTTGGCCCTCTTTAATTAACTTATCATCGCACTTACTCTGGAACAAGGGGCAGATCCTAACTAACCTGATACTATTGCCGGGGTCTCCTAATTTTTTAGTTGACAATGGTAGCTTAGTAGCGATAGCATCTCCTAAAACATTAGGAGATACATAATGGCGAAGAAAAAGAAGGGCGAGCAATTAACACCGCTCGAACTAGAGATAATGACCGTGTTATGGGAGGAAGGGGTAGCAAATGTGCAGACCGTACAGCAGAAGCTTGTGCGACAGCTTGCTTACACAACGGTGCAGACAATGCTCAATCTCTTACATGCAAAGGGAAAGGTAAAGCGCACCCTTAAGGATCGCGCCTATTACTATCGACCTGCGGTGAGCCGTCGTAACACCATTCGTCAACAGATGGCAGATATCATTGAACGGCTCTTCGGCGGCTCAGCGGAGAGCTTGGTGATGAGTCTACTAGAGACGCGTCAGCTTACCCCAGAAAGACTGGCGCGTATCAACAAGCTTGTCGATGAAGCAAAGGAGAAGAGAGATGGAGAGGATCAGTGAACTAGCGCTGATATTTTTATTAAATGCGCTCTGGCAGGTAATGGCAGTAGCACTAATGGCAATGGGTGGGACCGCCCTATTGCGTAATGCTCCGGCATATTATCGTCATCGTCTCTGGGTAATGGCACTGGTGCTCAGCCTGCTGTTGCCCTTAGCAAGTCTATATCGTTATGGGAGTAGTGAGCCTACACCTGTAACCCCAATGGTATTACAATCTGTGCAACCAGCACAGCCAACACAATCAAACATAGTACCGGTAGCAAAAACTGCCACTACTACAACGCCGAAGTCAGCAGAGCGTTTAGTCGATTGGACAGATAAGCTGCCACAGTATCACCAGTCGATACCCTTTATTCCTATACTGGCCTACACACTAGCGGGATTATACCTGCTTATGCTGCTCTATCGTACCGGCAGACTATTAGCAGCCTGGCGTAAGACCTATCAGATTGGTCGGGCAGCTTATGCTTGTAATATTCCTGCACCATTAGTAGCAGCAATGGCACGCTGCCAAGATGCCCTAAAATTGGAATCTCCCCTGGTGCTCTATTCATCGAAGATCAATGTACCACTTACCGTAGGTACGTTCTGGCCTGTGATAATATTGCCAGAAAATCTGTTGCGATCAACTTCTCAAGAAGCCTTAGTCTCATTGCTAGGACACGAACTAGCACATATCAAACGTCGTGATTTTCTCTTCAACTTCGTCTACCAGCTTTTGTATATGCTCTTATCCTTCCATCCTGCTGCCACACTAATCAAGCGCAAGATCGATGGAACACGCGAAATGGTCTGTGACGATATGGTAGCGGAGAGCCTTATTGATCCTAATGCCTATGCGCGCTCACTGGTCGATTTTGCTAATACCACAGCCGCACTAGGTCACGCCAGTTTTTCAATAGGCGCAATGGACGCCAATATTTTGGAGGAACGTGTTATGAGATTAATTAATAGATCAGGTACTACCAAGTTACGTACCAAACTATCACTATCGGTAGCAGCATTGTTGTTGTGTATAGCAGGAATATTCACTTCAACATTCTCTTTAACTCTTAGCCAAGATGGTGCAGAGAAATTTCCCAATACAACTATCTCGAAAGAGAATATTAAAGAGTTTAACGAGAGCACAAAAGAGTTTTACCAGCAAGAGTTTTACCAGCTCCAAGAACTCCTATCTCTAGCAGAAAAATCTCAGCCTCAGGAGAAGCTCTTTGCAGATGTTAAGCCTCGTGATGACAGCCACCAATGGACAGCCTTAATGTGGGCAGCTCACAATGGTCAACTAGAAGTGATCGATACGGTACTAGCAGCGGGATCCGCAGTAGATGAAAAAAATCGCTATGGTTACACGGCCTTAATGCTTGCCGCTGAGAATGGCCAAAGTGAAGTAGTGGCACGATTATTGGCGGCGGGCGCTAATCCTAATGAGAAGGATAAATTTGATAATACCGCACTGTTGGCGGCAGTTTGGAAGCGCCATAGCAAAATAGTAGCGCAGTTGCTAGCGGCAGGCGCAGACGTAAACGCAAAATGCGAAAAGGGCGAGACAGCATTGTTTGCAGCCGTAAGGCGCCGTAATGCTGAGATGGTGGACAGACTTCTTGCCGCTGGTGCAGATCCTAATGTAACAGATCTTAATCTAGCACCAGCTCATATGCCATTCACACCACTTATGATGGCAATCATATTCAATGATATGGATATGGCGCGTAAGTTGGTAGCCGCCGGCGCAGATGTGAATGTTTATGAGTCAACTAAATATAAAGGCCTTGCTCCATTTATGACGAGAAGGCTGAGACTTGCTGGCATTATTAAATAGCTCACCGGAAAAATTGCAGCAATTCTCGATCCATTTCTAAGCAATAGCGGTAATTGATCGGGAATTGCTGAGGCAGTTTTATCAATCTTGTGCTACTGATTTCACCCTTGTAAAATGATATTTCTTTTATTCCATTGGGAAACTTTTTCTGTAATGGCTCAGTAAACCAGTTTAATGGTAAAGCATCTCAATATGGCGAAAAATAATCATTGAGCCAAAAGATCTTTAAATTAAAAAAGGAGAAGTTATGAGACGAGGATTCGCAATATTTCTTGGGTTAACCTTGACCTTGGGAATTGCCTTCACGATGGTATTTGATGATGTGCAGGCATTTTTCCAACGAGAAAGTGTACGTGACCGAGCCAGGGGTAGATTCCGACGCTCCCAGGGCCGTTTTGACACTAAGGTACGCTTGCTCGGTTTGGGTACCAGGGAGCGCGAAGGTGCATTTGCCTTCGATCGGTTTGATCCACTCTTACGCCAGTCAGAGGTGTTCGATCAACTTTCTATAAGTGGTAAAAGAGCATTATTGCTGATCAATGGACTAATTACTCTACCCAGCACCCCTATAGAAAGTCCTATCTTGACAGATCGGCCTACCAACAGAGTCTCACCGCTTGCCAATCCAGGCGATAATATACGTGTAAATGATCCTCGTGTGGATCAGGGCGGGGTGACACAGAGTGAAAGTAGCATTGCTATCAATGGCAATAATATTATCGTTAGTTTTAATGACTTCAATGATAATACCTCGGGATATGCCTTCTCGACCAATGCCGGCAACACCTTCACTCATCAGCGTATTCCTACTATTCCGGGTGGTTTCAACCTGGGTGATGGTGTAGTCGCCTTTGGGCCTAATGGTGAGCTTTACTACGCTACACTCGCTTTTAATGCCAACTTCCAGAGTATTATCGGTGTGGCTAAATCTACCGATAATGGCGCAACCTTTACTCCACCAGTAGATGGCAGCACAGCACTAACCAACGATGTCGATTTTCAGGACAAGGAGTGGATGGTTGTCGATACTGGCACAAATTCAGCTTTTAAGGGTAATGTCTACGTAAGCTGGACCGATTTTACCAACACTGGCTCGTTTATTGCCTTCGCTCGCTCCACGGATGGCGCAGCCACTTTCGAAGCGCCTATGTCGCTTTCCCCTCGTGACAATACTTTCCTAGTACAGGGTTCGATGCCCGCAGTGGCGCCTAATGGCGATCTATATGTCGCTTACTTCGACGCACATGGTGGCACAAGTATAGTTGTGGCTAAGTCAACCGATGGTGGCAGAACTTTCAGCTCTTCACGAGTGGCAACACGTTTTAGCTCGATTGGGATAGCTACGGGTGGCAGTGCAGTAAGAACCAACAGTTTCCCGAGCATCACAGTAGATCGCAATGGTGCTGTGCATATCGTTTATGCTGGGATTAGCAACGGCTCGACCTCAGATCGCAGCGATATCTTCTATATACGTTCTACAGATGGTGGCAACAGTTTTGCAGCACCAAAGAAGCTCAATGATGATGGTACAAAGACTATGCAGTTCTTGCCCTCTATCACTGCAGCAGCAGATGGTACATTAGGAGCGAAATGGTGGGATCGCCGCAACGATCCATTTAGTGACAGTCTTACAGATGTCTATATGGCCATATCAACCGATGGTGGCGCCTCCTTTAACAAGAACTTCCGTATCACCGATCAGAACTGGGTCTTTGGCCCCTCAGAAGGTGGCAGCTATCACGGCGACTATGATGATATCAAGGCATTTGGCAATAATTTCTTCTTATGCTGGAGCGATGAGCGTAATAACAATCCAGACGTCTTCTTTACCCAGATTCCCACCAACCGCAACGCCAATTTAGCAGACTTCAATATCTCAGTAATGAAGACCTATGATGCTGTGGTTGCCGGTAACAGTGTAGATTTTGATATGGCAACTAGTGGCGTGAACAATTTCAATGGTCCTATCTCACTCTCTATCACGCCTAATATTAGTGGTGTTAGTTTCAATCTTCCCAACTCGTCGGTTAATGCTGGTCAGCCGGCTAAGCTTACTATTGCTACGGCTGCCAATACACAACCAGGCACTTACTTAATCACGGTAAGCGCCAATGGCGGTGGTTTGACACGCAAGACCAGTTTCCGATTGGGTGTCTTTGATCCAAATAACTTTGTTGGCCCAGCCATCAATGCTACCAAGACACCGGGGTTCTCGTTAGGAGCAGCCCAAGGTGTACAGGTTGATAAAACCGGCACAGTCCACCTTGTTTTCGAGGATGATACCAATAATATAGATGGTAATGATATCTTCTACACACAATCGGTTGATAATGGTAAGACATTTACCAACCCGATTAAAGTCTCTACTAATGCAACTTTCTCTTTCCGATCCAGGCTTGCCCTTGATGCTACTGGCAATATCTATGTTGTCTGGGTAAGTCCTAGGACAGGAGCGCCTGGCAACACTATTTTCTTCTCAAAGTCTACCGATCGTGGTAAATCGTTCTCGGCACCAGTAGCTGTTACCGCTAACTCCTTGAATGCTTCCCGACCAGCTATTGCTCTGGATCAGAGAGGAAATCTACTCATCTCCTTTAGTGAGCTTTCTATGAGTCCGCGCCTCTTTGTTACTCGTTCTACTGATGGCGGAACAACCTTCTCGACGCCAACACAGATCTCAAAGGCGGGCGAGCGTGCGCTTGACAGTGTGATCGCCTTCGACTCGAAAGGCGCGGCTTTCCTAGTCTATAACGATGCCGGGACAGGCAGTCTGCTCACTGCACCGGGCAATGTCAATTTTGCCGTTGCAGCAGATGGTCAGCAGTTCACTGAACCGAGAACCATTGGGGCTAATCGAGCATTCTTCCCACACTTAGCAATTGGCAAGGATGACAACGTATATGTCGCCTTCTCCTTACGTCAGGGTGACACTCCACCAAATGCGTTTAACTTTGAAATAATCCTTGTCAGATCAACTGACAGTGGCCTCTCATTTGGTACACCAATCAATGTGTCAAACAACCTAGCTACTTCTTTCTCTCCATTTGTGCTTGCTGATAAACGTGGAAACGTAACCGTGACTTGGGATGACCCCTCAAATAATGATCAGCTTGATATCTTGTTAGCACGATCGACTGATGGCGGCCTCTCTTTTGCGACTCCCGTCAACCTCTCAAATAATTCTGGTATTTCAGTCGATTCATTTGGTACCGTTGATAACAATGACAACCTACTGATTGGCTGGACCGATGACTCAACCGCTAATGATGAGGTATTTCTTACTTCCATCAATTTCTTTAAGGCACAGCCAATCATCAATAGCTTCACTCCTACAAGTGGCGCAGTTGGTACAGATATAACTCTGGTCGGCGCTAATTTCCAGGATGTCACGGCTGTGATCTTCTCTAACAACGCAGTTGTATCGCCAGCAAATTTGACTGTCTCAGCAGACTTCACAAGAATTACTACGAAGGTGCCACAAGGTGCACAGACTGGTCCAATCACAGTTGTTACTGCGGCTGGCACAGTGGTAAGTAGTGGTATCTTTACTGTCAATACAGGTGATTTCATGCTTGCTGTCAATCCTACTGCCCAGACTGTCACAGCAGGAGCATCGACCAGCTTCACTGTGAACGTACAAGGGATTGGCAACTTTACACAGGCGGTTAACCTAAGCGCCTCTGCACCAGGTAATGGCATCACTACTAATTTCTCTACAGCCAGTGTTATGCCTGGCGGCAATGCCACTTTGACAGTAAGTACTTCTGCTACTACTCCTGCTAATACCTTTAACATTACTATCACAGGTACATCTGGTAACATTGTACGGACAGGAACTGTAGCTGTTAATGTTGTCGTGCCCGACTTCGCGCTTGCCTTTGATCCTGGAACAATCAGTCTGCAACGTGGAAAGAAGGGACAGATTAAGGTCAATGTTAACCGTACAGGAAACTTCGCTGGTAATGTTACGGTGACGGCGCCTGATACCAAGGCTATTAAGGTTAAGATCACGCCGCCTTCTCAATCCACTACCAGCACCAATGTTACCTTTGACGTTAAGATCAAGAAGAAGGCACCCACCGGTTCACAACAACTCACCTTTAGTGGTCGAGATGATACTGGTCGTGTGCGTACTGCCACGCTTACTCTAGTAATACAGTAGGCAAAGGCCCATTCTCGTAATCACAGTAAAGGCTCGCGGCTTATTGCCGTGAGCCTTTTGCTATTAAACCCTAAATTTATAGCAGACTAGTTATAACAGACTGAAGGTAAATTCCAGGCGGGCACGTACATTTACTGGTTTGCCATCTTTCTCGCCAGGATTGAACTTAATCAACAAGGCCGCTTTGATCGCTTCTTCATCAAGTCCAAAACCAAGTCCACGAATTACTTTAATCTCATCCAGAGTACCATTCTTACGAAAGACGATAGAAAGCACTACCAATCCATCAATCTTATTGCGGCGCGCCTCTTCAGTATATTTTGGCTTGGCCTTCTTAATAATACGCGGAGAGGTTACTCCTGTTGCACCTGCTAGATAGATCTCTTCATCGCCATTCCCACCACTTCCACCACCCAAGTTAGGACCACCGCCACCTGTGTTCCAGCTACGTCCGGGACCAACGCCGGTACCATTGCCTACACCTATGCCGCCACCTGAACCATTGCCAATACCATTGCCATTGCCGCTGCCATCTGAAGGTGGACCAGGAATGCCACTAGACACACCCAAAGGGATATCATCAGGCTGTTTGGCAATCAGTTCTGGCTGCACCTGTACAGAGGTCGTAGTGGGCAGAGAAGGTCTCTCGATTATTGGTGGATGTGTTGTAGGAGCCACTATAGGCGGAGTTAGAGCAGCTTCAGGAAGACGACCTTGTGAGGGCGGGGTCTGTTCTCGTTGTCCGCCACCACCCCCACCACCAGCACGCTTATTCGAGCCGGATGAAAAAGGCTCATAGGGAAAGGGTATCACATCAGTAATCTTATATATTTTCTCTGGCTCGCCGGTTGTGCCTGCCACCAGCCGCCATTGATGCCATCCTGCATACAATATAGAAGTAGAAAGCCAGACCACTATGGCACTGGCAAAACCCATTCGTAGATAACGCTGACGCCGAGTTTGCAAAGGATCAGTGTGAAGTAGATCAGCTAAGAATTTTCTGGGGTCTTGGGCAAACTCACAGCTAGCCGCAAGGATTTCGCTAACCATACAGATCCAGATCGAGCGGTAGTCTATTAATGTGAAGTTTATCTCTAGGTGGTTATACAGTACTGATCGTAATCCATCCTGATAGGTAAGATCTGCCTCTCTGGCTGCTATATCATCATGTGCCTGTATACGTGTATGCACTTGCTGCCACATTTGTGGCGTAACTTCGACTTCGCCTAGCAGGCTAGCGAAGACCTGATTGTCTCTAAGAATCTCTTGGTAAGCAGCGTTGCAGGATTGACAATTTCTTATATGCATCGCTATTAGGCTGCTTTCCGCAACACCCAACTCACCGTAAGAATAGTCTTCTAGTTTTACTAATGCCTCTTGACACCTCATAAATCTCGCTCTCAACTCAAGTAGGCGTTTAGCCTGCGTTTTATCTCTAGTCGTGCCCTATGTAGATCGGTTTTAACCTTACCAATCGACCAACCAGTAATCTCTGCGATCTCCTCATAACTCTGTTGATTTAGTATTTTCAAGACAAAGACGGTACGCCAATCTTCATTAAGTGCCAGCAATGCTCGACGTAGGGCAAGATTCAATTCCGTCTGGAAGATACGCTCGTCCGGCCTTATTTTACTGTCTTCTAACTGTAGGCTGATCGGCTCGTCTAGCGCCACTTTGCGGTTAGCCTCTCCCCGCTTCTTGAAGGTCTCTCGTACAGTATTCTTGGCAATACCAAAGAGCCAGGTAGAGAATTTTGCTGGCTCCTTGAGATTAGCAAGGTTGCGGTAGGCACGTACAAAGGATTCTTGCATAAGCTCTTCTGCCAATCCCTTCTCACCCACCATATTGTAAATGAATTCTAGAATAGGTTTGCTATAACGCTGAAAAAGTAGCTGAAATGCCTCTCCATCACCTTGTTGACTACGTACTACGACCTCATAAAATTCGCTCGCCGAAGAGAGTTCCTCTTTTATGGAAAGTTCCGCGTTGGCCAACCTGTCCTCTTTACTGCCGGTCCTGCATCTCTAACAAGTAAGTGGTGAAAAGAGTGGCAATGTTTCAAAAAATATCAGCTACATCCCCTATTACGGTAAATCTTTTAACTGCGCTTGACAACCGTGCACGGGAATAATGCATCATTGAGTCACGACCTACAATAGTCTTTTTTCTGGTCAAATCACGATAATTGAAGTAGGCAAAATCGATCTATCAGGCTAGAGTAAGCAGTATTGTTATAGACAAAATTGGCTTTGTCTAGACTAGGAATCTGGAAGGGTAGCGTGATACAGGCTACATCAATAGCGAAATGGCCCTTTTCTAACACATACTTGAGCAAAGACGGGGAACTCGTTCCCATGAATAAGGAGCTTTCTGTTATCAGCAAGGAGACCCCATTCGTAGACAAGGCAAACATCTTGCTGGTTGACGATCATCCGGAAAACCTGATTGCGCTGGAGGCGATATTAGAAAGCCTGGGCCAGAATCTGGTGAAGGCTTACTCCGGCGCCGAAGCCTTAAAGCATCTACTACACCAAGACTTTGCTGTGATACTCCTGGATGTTCGTATGCCGGTAATGGATGGCTTCGAAACCGCCGAACTGATCCGAGAACGTGAGAAATCCCGCCATACCCCCATTATCTTTCTCACTGCGCTCAATAAAAGCGATATGCACATATTTAAGGGTTACTCACTGGGTGCTGTCGATTATATTGTTAAGCCGATTGTGCCAGAGATACTGCGTGCCAAAGTTGGGGTATTTGTCGATCTTTTCAAAAAGACTCAGGAGTTGATACGACAAGGGGAGCGTGAGGCACAGGCCAATGCTATACAACAACGACTCTGTTTCCTTGCAGAAGCAAGCACACTACTATCTGCCTCACTCGACTATCAGATCACATTGGCCAATTTAGCACGCCTGATTGTGCCCTATCTGGCCGATTGGTGTACGATCGATATGATTGAGGATAAGCAATCTATTCGCCGACTTGCGGTTGCCCATGTGAATCCAAAGATGGAAGAGTTATTGCGCGAAATGTGGCAGCGCTTTCCTCCTGATCTAAAAAAGCCCGAACCAGTCTTCAAGGCACTCTATGATGACAAATCGGAACTTGTCCCAGAAATTCCCGATTCACTGCTTCTCTCAATTGCACGTGATAATGAACATCTGCATATGTTGTATCAATTAGGTTCACGCTCACATATGATTGTGCCACTGCATGCACGTGGTCGTACAATAGGCGCCATTACATTTGTCTCTTCAGAGTCAGGACGACGTTACCAGCATCATGATCTTACCCTTGCTGAAGATCTCGCTTATCGAGCTGCCATTGCTGTCGATAATGCTCGGTTATATCGTGAGGCACAGGAAGCCAATCGTCTCAAGGATCATTTCCTGGCTACGGTCTCGCACGAATTACGCACACCCCTTAATGCGATCCTTGGTTGGACACGCCTGCTACGCTCTGGCAAACTCATAGATACTGAAGCAACACGCGCTCTTGAGACAATCGAGCGCAATGCTAAATCACAGGCGCAACTGATCGAAGACTTACTCGATATTTCACGTATTGTCACCGGCAAGCTACACCTAGATATAAGACTGGTTGAACCGATAACAATTGTGAAAGCAGCTATTGATGCGCTACGCCCAGCTATAGATGCTAAAGAGATAGAGCTGCAGGCTGCGCTCGATCCCTGGATCAATCCAATCTCGGGCGATCCTAATCGTCTACAACAGGTGATCTGGAATCTTCTCTCTAATGCGATCAAATTTACCCCCAATGGCGGTAAGATCGAGGTACGGCTTGAGCGCGCCGGTGATTATATAGAGATTTCTGTACGTGATACTGGTAAAGGTATCAAAGCTGAATTCCTACCTTATGTTTTTGACCGCTTCCGCCAAGCCGATAGCACCAGCACTCGTGAGCATGGCGGACTAGGGCTAGGATTAGCAATTGTGCGCCACCTAGTAGAAATGCATGGAGGTAGTGCATATGCCGACAGTCAGGGAGAAGGGCAGGGAGCAACCTTTACCGTAAAATTCCCTCTCTCACCATTGCCCATTGAAACATCAATTACCAGAGATGTGGATATACCTGAAGCCTGTCCATCATTAGAATATCAGATGATGTTAGAGGGTCTGCCAATACTTATTGTCGATGACGAACAGGATACTCGCGAGATGCTGGTGACTACACTACGGCAATGTGGGGCAGAAACAAAGTCAGCCGCTTCGGCGGCAGAAGCATTGAAGATTATCGAGCACTGGAAACCGGCGGTGATCGTCTCTGATATTGCTATGCCGGGCGAAGATGGCTACAGTCTGATCCGCAAACTACGAACAATGGAAACAGCGCTAGGTAGCCGTATTCCTGCTATTGCTCTAACTGCTTATGCCAAGGCTGAAGATCGTTTACGTGCACTCTCCGCCGGCTTTCAGATGCATATCACCAAACCGATCGAGCCTAATGAACTAGTAACCGTTATCGCAAGTCTTGCTGAGTTAGCGAGAAAATTTTAGGTTATGCTGCACCGGCCAGTGCCAGCAGTGCTGCCGCTGTAGTATGGGCAATATCCCA
>JBFLVQ010000210.1:0-13413 GCA_040758525.1 Acidobacteriota bacterium | reverse complement strand
GGTATCTACGACAAGGAGTAGTGGGGCGGTGGCTGCCCCTGTAGTCTTGTTAATGCTTCTGATTAACATATGGTCTACTAACCGATCTTCGATCATCCCTTATGCTCTTGCTCTTAACTGTTCTACCCGGGGCTCTCAAGTGCTGCACCAGGGATGCCCTTCATTTTATTGAAGGGAGGAAGTCACCAACAGTCCTTTGCGAATAATTACGCTTCTCCCAATCTTAGCAAAATCAAAAATCTATTTTTTTCTCTTGCTACCGGCTTTGCGTAAAGCTTCTGCCTGCGTTATCAGCGCTTGTTCTTGGGCAGTGGGAAAACGGGTAGTAAAACCTATGAAGCCTTTGGCTGCGAATGGGTCAATGATGCGTATCTGTCCAGTAGGTTCGAGTGGATGTAGATAATCTCCCTTGCGGTCGCAAGCTAAGCAGAGGTAATAGTCATGTATAGTGACACGGGAAGCTGGTCTGAAGCGGATCTTTCCACAACCGGAACAGATAATCTTTATCATAGATCCGGAATAGATGTGGAAATCCAGCCTAATACGGCAACTATCGCTTAAACAATGGTGCTAATATTGTTCAATTACCTTATTTCGATAGATTATTGGAACTCTTGAATAAAAACATCAACCTGTTGACCGACATAAACGGGAAACTGGGGTGGTTGGAATCGATAGACTACTTGTAATACACGAACATCAACCCGCTCTGTGTTATCGCCTGTAAGGTTGCGCTTAGGGATAATATAGGGATCTATGCGAACAAATTTGAGAGGAAACTGCTTACTAGAATCTCCCTTAAGATGGGCTACCGCTAAGCTCCCAGGTTTTACACGGGGAGCATTGGTTTCATCGACATTAACACGAACCTGCATAATATCAGTACTACCAAATAGGACTGGAGGCGCTGAGGGTGTTGAGGAGATATATTCTCCTAATCGGATATTTAGTTGCAGAACTCGTCCATTCAATGGTGCTGTTACCAACAACCGATTTAGTTGTACCTCGATCTCATTTTGGCGTGCTTTTAGCACAGCTACATTTGCAATCGCTTCCTGCAAGCGATCGGCAGTATGGGAAAGTTGCGCGCTTGCTTGTGTATAAAGGGCTTTTGCCTGATCAACACGACTTTGTGCTACATTTCTCGCTTGCAAAGCGGAATTGTAAGTTAAGAAGGCAACAACTCCCTCTTTACAAAGAGCCTCATTACTCTTAGCGATCTGCTCAGCGTCTAACAGCGTAGCTTCTAGCGCCATGACGTTGGCTTTAGCGCTCTCTTTTGCCGCTTCCAGCATAACAATCTCTCCACGCACTGTCTCGACCGTCTTTTCTGCACGCACTAAGTCGGCGGTAGCAGTGGCAAGTTGTGCTTGTTGTTCACGATCATCAATTCTGTAGAGTGGCGCGTCTTTACCAACTAGATCGCCCTCCTTTATATATATTGCCGCAACCTGTCCAGGAATTGCTGGCGTTAAGCTGATATCACGAGTGCTTGACTCAACAATCCCAGTTCCCGCTATTGTGTTTGAGAAAGAGCTGACAGCAGGCTCATGTAATGGTGGCGCGGACTCAACTCTTTTTGCTGAAATAGTGATCCACCAAGCCGAGAATAATAGCCCCAAGATAGGTAACCCAATAAATAGTATGCGTTTCATTTTTCTACTCCGGAAAATTCATCTATTCTATGTTGAGCAACGCGAACCGAGAGGATACGGCCATCATTCATCTCAGCAATACGATCACCATAGTGGAAGATACGACTATCATGAGTAACGACAACAACCGCACGGTCTCGATTTAATCCAATGCTACGTAGCAAGCTCATCACATGTTGACCAGTCTCACCATCAAGGGCAGCAGTAGGCTCATCACAAACAATAAGCCTTGGCTGTGCCACCAGGGCGCGAGCAATCGCAACTCTCTGTTGCTGACCACCGGAAAGTTGTGCAGGTCGAAAGTCTCTACGCTCTCCCAATCCCAGTATCTCAAGCTGCTTGCAAGCTGCACGCAGTGCTTTTGTATAGGGCTGTTTAGCAAGTAAAAGAGGAACGGCAACATTCTCTGCCGCTGTTAATGTTGGTACCAAATTGAACTGTTGAAAGATAAAACCTATATTGCCACGACGAAAGCCGGTCTTTTGAGATTGACTGAGCTTATCAATGCGTGTGTCAAAGACAGTAATGAAGCCACTGGTTGCGTCTAGCACCCCTGCCAGTATGCTCAACAGTGTTGTCTTTCCACAGCCTGAAGGGCCTACCAAGAGAAACAGTTCACCATAATAGATCTCAAGATTAATGTCTTTTAAGACTCGTACCTGGGTTTCGCCAGCACCAAAGTTCTTTGTCACTCCAGCCAGGCTGACCGCAGAATTATTTTCAACAGTTTGTATAGACATCTCTACCTCAACTATGGAACACCACTGCTGGCTCAAGCCGAACAACTCTATGAATACTAAAGAGGCTGGCGCTCAGGCAGATCAAGATCACTATCAGAAAACTGCCCGCTACCAATTGATAGGGAGTGAAAAATGCCAGTTTGCCTGTTCCTGCTCCAGTAAGAAAGCCAAAAAGACAGGCCATTCCAGCCCCTATACCAAAGCTGATCAGAGCTACACTAAGCGCTTGCACTATCATCATAGTGACCATGGTGCCGGGGCCAGCACCCATTGCTTTTAGTGCGGCAAAATAACGTTCGTTTTGTAGTGCAAAAGAGTAGAAAGTCTGTCCAACAATCGACATTCCTACCACAAACGCCATTAATACCCCAATTCCGAAATTGATTGGTATTGCGGTATTCCTGATATAGTAACTCATAGAGAGCCAGCGCATCTCATCTTCTGTATAAGCGGCTAATCTAGAGAGTTCTTGAATACGTTTTGTCAGCGCCTGTGTGTCTTTGCTATCATTGGGCGCCACCAAGATGAAATTCATCTGTTTTCGTTGCCTAGGGGTATACTCCAGCGCACGGCTATAGGTAGTGTAGACATAGGGATTTGAGCCAAAATCACGAGGCACATCGGCAATCCCTACTACCCTTGCTAGGTGATCGTTTATTTCAAATGTGTCGCCTACTTTAGGATTCCCCAACCGCTCTGCCTCGGCCCGTCCAATAATGACCGCCTCAGGCGCACTAAGCATTGAAATATCACCCGCCAACAGATGTGCAGGACGCCCAACCAAAGAGGCATCATCCAATCCAAACAGCCGAACTACTTGAAATCTACCGTCCCGTAAACGTACCTGAACAGTTCGTAGAAATAGAGGCACTGCCCATTTAACTCCAGGAATGCTACGAATCCGATTTAGATCAGTATCAAGTAGCGGTTTCGAATCATCGATCGATTGTAACTTTGCATCTGCAACCCAAATTGGTGCGCCAATGGCTTCTATAGGTTTAATGATTCGAGCCATGATTCCACAAAATACAGATCCTAACTGGATAAAGAGAAATGAGACAAAAAAGATCCCAATCATAAGTGTCAGGTATCTTACTCGATCTCCAAAAAGCATTTTCAGTGCAAGTTGAATCATAATGACCTCAGTTTAGAGCCTATTTTTCAGCACCGTCTAGGTGAATCGTGTGAACGCGGACTAGTGCCAATAGACGCAGAAGATCTACGCTACTGCGATCCAGCTAGACAATAAACTCACCAATTTGTACTGAGAATCTTTCAATTGAAACTATTGCAGGCAGCGGTTTCCAACTATACGCGTTCACTAGCAATGATTCGCGTTGAAGTGCAATTTTCTGCGTCCCAACCTATGATGTATACGTGTATAGGTGAGCGTGTTATTCTTAACTGTAAAGGTGTACCTACACTATTATGGCTGGAACAATTTTAACTGACTCTTATATTATTGGCGATCTAATAGGTTTTAGCGCGGGATTGGTAATAACCGTGCTGCTTGCAGTTCTTACATTACGAGCTGCCAAGCTCCCAGGAACACCATTTGCGAATAATCTACTAGCGCTCTGTTCATTGATCTGGAATCTAGCAGGTTTGGCTCGTGTTTTTGTACTTCTCTTTGGTCAGACAAGAGAGTCTCAGCCAGCCATAATAGCCATTGCAATTCAATTCACTAGTGGAGCGGTCTGGCCAATTTTGATGCTTTCCATCTGGCGCGATTTTGCTGTGCTTGGCTGGCAAAAGATGGCTTCAAGAATCTTACAGATCTTTGCCTTTCTTAGTGCCACAGTGATTGTGTTCTCACTCTGGTCAACAACTATTTTTGATATTACGCTTTTTTCACAAGAGAACGCGAAACAGCTAACTTCCTACAATGGCTCAATACTGCTAACCTTGGGAGCGGTTGTCTTGCTGAAAAGCCATTTGGCTTCACGGGCTGTCTGGTTCTCTTCTCTAACAGCACTCTTTGGCGTGTTTGGAACTACATTCACAATCATCATTCTAAATAACTTTACCCTTAGTAGAGAATTTGGTGCAGCACTGATGATTATGAGTAAGCAATCGGTCCTGCTCATTCTTCTCGGTGCATTCTTCCTTTTTGCCCGTTTTCGCTTTGCTGATATCTTTATCCGTTATAGCTTTCGCATCTTGTTGGCAAGTCTATTAGCAGTGATACTGGTTTTGATCATTGATGCCCAGTTTGTCTGGCAAATAGCCAACCTTACCGCATATCCTAGAGCTGCTCATAATTTCGCAGTAAGTATTCCCACAACTGTGTTGTTGCTCTCATTTGCGCTACTAGATCGAAGTATAGGTATACTTGTGAATCGATGGATTCTGCGCGCTCCTGATTATCGAAATGCTGCTCGCCAACTAGGAGAAAGATTACGCTGTTTGCATAGTGAAGATGATATCAGAAAAGTAGTAGAGGAAGATACTAGAAAGACACTGGAATTGGATGACATAAGCTTGATCACCTTCGGCAGATTACCAGCACCATTGTGGCCCTCAGAAATTCATGATGGAGAGATCCTTGAACTTGATAGTGAGGATCCATTGCGTTGTCTGCTTTCTCTACCAGATATCGAATTGCTTGTTCCTGTACGCACAGGAGGAGAAGTAACTGATATTCTTGCGATCTCGCCAGGACCTGCGCGTCGTGGCCTTGTTAGCCATGAAGTGAACTACTTGCGCACAGTTGCTGCCCAATTCGGTAGTCGGCTAGACTTATTACGAGTGGAACACGAGATGATTGAACGACAAAACCGTGAGGCTTTACTGCTTCAACAGGTAACTGAAGCAGAGTTTCGTGCCCTACGTGCACAAATCAATCCCCATTTTCTCTTCAATTCTCTTAATACAATCGCCGATCTAATTGTTATGAATCCAAGCCGAGCAGAAACCATGACACTGCATCTAGCTAAAGTATTCCGTCATGTGCTTGCCCACTCTGCTCGACCATTGACTTCGATTCGTGAAGAGATTGAATTTCTGCGTACCTATCTACAGATTGAAGAGGCACGGTTTGGTGATCGTCTACAAGTTGAAATCGATATTGCCCCAGAGATTGCCGGAGAACTTATTCCCTCGTTGATCCTACAACCATTAGTCGAGAATGCCTTAAAGCATGGTCTAGCGCCTAAGCTAGGTCCTGGTCACCTATGGATCTCAGCCCTAACCCAAGGAGATCAAGTCTACTTAAAGGTCGAGGATGATGGTGTCGGTGCCAATTTAGCTGTGGCGACAAAGGCAAATAGAAACCATTTGCTCCCACAGATGATTAGTAATCGTAGACCACCTGCTGGAGTTGGATTAACAAACATTGTCCAACGTCTTGCTACACTTTACCAGAACCGCGCAGGCATCAATTTCGAACCTAGAGAAAGCGGTGGAACACGAGTAACAATCACTCTTCCACGCGGTAGCAGATTGGAGGATTATGAGAAGTCTCATAGTTGATGATGAAGCTGCCGCGCGCTCACGACTTATACGATTGCTTAAAGACTATGCTAGTATCGTTGTGATTGGAGAAGCTCAAGATGGTCTGGAAGCAGTAGAAAAGATCGAGAAACTGCGGCCTGATCTACTCTTCCTTGATATCGAGATGCCTGGACTAACCGGCTTTGAGGTACTTCAATCAATTTCACAAACCGTTCCATTACCATTAGTAATTTTTGTCACTGGATACGATCAACATGCTCTTGCCGCCTTTGAAGCCAATGCCCTTGCCTATCTACTTAAACCTGTTGAATCTGAGCGATTGGCTCAAGCTATTGAACGTGCCCGAAAATTGAATGCATTTACTGATGAGAAAGAGGTTGAGCAAAAGAATATCTTACGTATTGCCCGAGAGTCGCCTAGCTCTCTTCGCTACATTGTCTGTCGCAAACGTGACCGTCTTGTCCTTATGTCACCTGAACAGATCTTATGGTTTGAAGTAGAAGATGGTATTGTAAAGGCAAAAACGGCTAGCGATTCCTTCTGGGTAAATTATCAGCTTGGCGAATTAGAAGCAGCCTTACCAGCAGAACTATTTTTTCGTGCACGCCGTGAAGTGCTTGTCAATATCACCAAGATCAAAGAGATCCAGCCTTACTTCAAAAGCGGTTTTCTCTTAATTATGTCTGATCTTGCGGCTACCGAAATTGTCGTTAGCGAACGTCAAGTGCGGCCGCTTCGCCAGCGTCTACCTGGTCTGTAAGCAGACAGACAATTTATCAATTACTCGCTTGCTAGCTCTTTCTCAGACATCTTTTTCTCTACTAATAAGACGAGAATATCAATAGTGATCAAGGAGTAGAGACGTTGTGGACTGACTTGATCACGATTCTCTAAAGTATTAATGGCGGGTATCCATTGTGCCAGTTTATCTAGCGCTTCACTAGAAAGATAACCGCCTTCATTCAATCGCGACTGGGAAAACTCAGCACGGGCAAGCAGTTCTACCGTAGGATCACGTAATTTAATGGAAAATCTCTTCTCTAAGCCAAAAATAATATCAAGAAAATCTAATGAGTCGGCGCCCAGATCATCAATCAGACGTGCATCACAAGTAAGTTCCTCTTCGTTAAGAGCAAGGCTATCTGCTACACAAGCTCGTACAGTTTTAAAGATCTCTTCTCTTTGCAAACTTTTTTCCATGCCCTCTATTCCTCTGTTGGTTGATTGACCCATCTTAACACTGCTGTGGCAGATTTTCTGCCTGGCGATTTCGGTTCCTCATCAGGATAACCTACTGCTATCACAGCAGCGATATGCCAGCCGTCAGGTATTCTTAAAATAGTTTTAAGACTGTCTAGTGCTACCAATGGCCCAGTCATACAAGATGTCCCTAAACCGATCTCGTGTGCATACAATAGCAAGTTTTGTATTGCTAATGCAGTACTTGCCAATCCCGAGTTAAATTCCATTGTGCGTATACAGGCAAGATCATTAGATGAAATATCCTTATTCACTAGATTTGATAACACTACGATCTCGCGAAATACCGGCACAATTACCACCGGGGCGGTGCGAAAACGTACAAAATAGTCTCCATAGGCACGAAAAGTCTCGATAAAACCCTTGTCTATATGCTCGACAATACGATCGACTGCTACTTGCACGGCAACTGCTAAACAGTCTATTGTCTCACTGCTATCAGTAACAAAGAATCGCCAAGGCTGTTTATTACTGGCTGAAGGTGCCGTGATAGCAATATCGATCAGATCCTCAATCATCTGCCGGCTAGGCTTTTCTCTCTTGAAACAGCGTACCGATCTTCTTGATCTCATCAATTCTGCAATCATAAACTCAGTTATATCTAAGTACCACACTAGGATCTAATTTAGTAACTCTACGCGCAGGAATGTAACTTGCCAACAATCCAACAAGTACAAATAGTAATGATACTATCACAAATGTGAGTTTATCATCTGTACTCTGTTTGAAAATATCTGCAAACCAAGAATTGGCAACAATATCTATTAAAGTTACCGCTAGAACTAATCCCAAACCGATTCCTAGCAGAACCATAAACATACTTTTGCGAAGCACCAACCAGAGCACATCTAGCGGCTGTGCTCCCATAGCAATACGTATACCTATTTCGTGTCTGCGTCTTGCTACTGAATAAGATACTACTCCATAAACTCCTGCCATCGCTATGATCATTGCGGCAATGGAGAAGACTGCAAACACTAGATTATAAAAATGTGGATTGAAGATCGATCTGTAATAGATCTGCTTCATTGTCTCAATGCCGGTAATAGATTGTCCTTTATCTATGCTCCAGATCCCTTCTTTTATTGCACCGATTAGATTGACTGGATTGGCAGAGGTGGCAACAGTCAAATAATATGGTCTGATCGTAGAAAAGTTATTAACAGGCAGCAGATATATTCCTATCTTTGTATTGGCTCTTAGATCAAGTTGCTTTGCGTCTTCCACTACTCCAATAACTTTCATCCAAGCTCCATTCAAAGTAGGATCAGGATTTGCGATTCTGATCTGTTTACCAATAGGATTTTGATCTGGCCAGAAACGCTTAGCCATTGTTCTATTGATCACAACAACAGGCTCGTTGTGATTCCATTCTTGTGGAGTAAAATCGCGTCCTGCCACTAATGGTATTCCCATTGTGCGGAAGTAGTTTGGACTTACTGCATTTATTATCGAGAATGTCTTCTCATTAAACTCTAGTGATGGATGATCTTCTAGATCTATTGCAACTGCCAAAAAATCTATCGTTAATGGTAGAGCATCAACGATTGCAACAGATTTTACTCCAGGAATTGTTTCTACGCTCTCAATTATCTGTTTTAAGTAACCAGCTCGTTGTTTTGTTTCACTATACTTTGGAGAGAGAGGCAATTTTATTGTCAGGACATTTTCAGGATTGAATCCTGGCTGGGTTAGCATCATTTGAACTATATTCTTGACCACAAATCCAGTTCCCACCAAAAGTGCCAATGCTATAGCTACTTGAGAAACAATCAATATACTGTGTAGACGACTACTGTATGGGTTAGCTGATGTTGTATTAGCTGCTAATATTAACGAGCTGTTAATATCTGTCTTACAAGCTTGAACAGATGGAATCAAGCCAACAGACAGACCTACAATAATGGAAATTAGTGATATAAAGCCGAGTGCCTGTTTATCTAAATGAACTTCACTTAATCTAGGAATATAATCAGGACTAAGCGATACCAATAGATCAATACCCCAAATCGCTACCAATAGGCCAAGCGCGCTTCCTAATGTTGTTAGCAGAATGCTTTCTGTCAGTAATTGTCTAATAATATGCCACCTGCTTGCTCCTAGCGCTAGTCGTAGAGCAATCTCTCTTTGTCGTTCAGTTGTCTTTGCCAGTAACATGTTGGCTATATTGGTACAAACAATTAGTAATAAAAACCAGACGGCACCAAAAAATGCCAGTAGTGATTGGCGATAGCCTCGTATTGTATAGTCTTTCAGAGAAGTGAGTTTTACTCCCATCTTCTCATCTAGTTCTGGATATTGCTGTGTTAAATGAGCTGTGATTAAGTTCAGCTCTTCTGTTGCTTGAGCAATTGATACGCCGGGCTTGAGACGTCCAATCACCGGCAATACTGAGTGTTTTCTATCTCTAAAATGAGGACTACCTTGATCTATGGTTGCTAAAAAAGGTAACCAGACATCTGGCGTACGTTGATAAAATATTGCTTCAGGTGGCTGAAAAGTCTCGGCAGTGACACCAATCACAGTATAGCCAGTCTTCTCTAGATGTATTATTTTACCAATAATATTTGGATCTGAACCAAAGTGTCGTTGCCAAAATCCATAGCTAATAATTACTACTTTATTAGCACCAATTTGATCTTCTTCAGCAAGAAACCAGCGACCTAATTTTGGCTCAACTCCTAACATATTAAAAAATTCCCACGATACCGCAGTGCTAGAGATATTTTCAGATCGATCTGCATCTGTTATTGTAGTTGAATCTACTACTCTGCTAATAATGTATTGAAAACTTTGACTTCTGGTTTTCCAATCTGAGAAATTAAGCAACGAGACCGGTGTTGTCTTCTCTGTATGTACTTCCTCAAGCATAACCAGTCGGTCTGGTTCTTGGTATGGTAATGGACGTAGCAAAACTCCATTAACAATACTGAAAACTGCTGTGTTTATGCCTATTCCAAGGGCAAGAGTTATTATTGCTATCGTAGTAAATCCTGGATTCTTAATTAATATCCGTAGACCATATCTGATATCTTGCCAGAGAATCTTCATTATCAACCTCTTCTTTAACCATTTTTAACCCTGACCGATCGCTACCTCAAATTCTATGCCAATCGAAAACTACTAGGTTTGCTAATGTTAGACTAAATATCAATTAGCAGAATAGTGTTCGTTTTTGGGATTATTTTGTACCAAAACTGCAATCAGTAGCTTCAACTAAGCTACCATTATCCCAATGAATAGCCCCCATCTGCAGTAAATATTCCTCCTGTCAGATAGGAGGCTCTAGCAGAAAGAAGAAAGACTACCAGTTCAGCAATCTCATTAGGAGAGCCTAATCGTTTTATTGCAATTTGTGCGCTGATCTGTTCACCGACAAGCTCCAATGTCTGCTTCATCATATCTGTATCTATTGGTCCAGGCTCAACACAATTGACACGTATACCTTTACGACCATACTCTTTGGCAAGCGCGCGTGTCAAAGCGGCAAGCGCCCCTTTGGTAGCAGCATAGACAGCCTGCCCAGGAGCAACTCGACTATTTACTACTGAACCAATATTCACAATTGTACCATTGCGTTGCTCCATCATATGTGGGATAACAAATCGGCAACAGTAGATCGGTCCAGCAATATTTGTTGCCAACTGTTGATAAATCATCTCATCAGTCTGTGACAGTAGTAATCCAGCCAGATTGATAGCAGCGTTATTTACCCATCCATCGATCTTACCGATACTCTCCAGTAATGGCCGGCAACCTTCAACAATTAACTCTGGCTGCTTTACATCAAATTTCAAAGGAAATGCTAAAACAGAATAATTCTCCTTCAACTCTTCAGCCAATGCAGTTGCCTGCTCTTGGTTATGTAAATAGTTGATTCCTACATTAGCACCTTCACGAGCACAGGCAGAAGCAATCGCTCGACCAATACCTCTGGATGCGCCTGTGATGACAACTGTTTTACCATCAAGCAGCATGATTAATTCTCACCACCAATGAAGCATTCTGACCACCAAAAGCAAAAGAGTTTTTTAACATTACATCAACCTTAGCAGGGCGAGCACCTTCTCTTACATAATCTAGATCACAAGCTACATCAGGATTAGTCAGATTAATAGTAGGATGAATCCAACCTGCACGAGCACAGATGATCGCAGCAGCAAGTTCAACTGCGCCAGCCGCTGAAATCAGATGGCCAATCATGGATTTGGTCGAACTGATCGGTACTTGTTGAGCACGCATACCTAGTAACTGCTTTATTGCCTTGGTCTCTACTAGATCATTTTTTGGTGTAGAAGTACCGTGTGCATTTATATAAGAAATATCTGATGCTGTCAGTCCAGCATCATTGAGTGCGCGTTGCATCGCTAATAATGCGCCTCTGCCTTCTGGATGTGGTTCACTGATTCCATGTGCATCAAAGGAGTTCCCATAACCAAGTATCTCGCCATAAATACGAGCACCACGCGCTTGTGCCTGTGCGAATGGTTCTAACACGACTATTCCTGCGCCTTCACCAAGTAGAAAACCATCACGATCGCGATCAAAAGGGCGTGATGCTCGTTTAGGATCATTGTTTCTACGTGTAGTAGCCTCGATCTTACAGAATCCACCCAATCCCATTGGATTGATCATTGAATCTGTACCACCGGCAAGCATCCATTCACAGGTACCATCACGAACCATTTTGAAAGCACTACCAATTGCATCAGTAGCGGCAGAACAAGCAGAAATATGTGTAAGTGGAGGGCGATGTAGATTATGTTCACGGCTAATAAGATGTACACAGATATCTGAGGGAGTCTGTAGAAATGTAAGAGGATGTATATTATCTGGACAATCTTCTCCAGCAAGAAACGAGACCATATCTGGCATAGAGAAGAGTTCTAAACCTATTCCTAGACTCAATCCACTACTGCCTTGCCGATAATGGTTAGCCAACAACACTCCTATAGATTGAGCATCATTAACCGCATAACGGCTAGCAATAACTGCAAAAGCAACTTTGCGATCCCGCATCTGTAATGGTAGAGACTCTGCATCTACTTGAGCAGCAATTTTTGTTGGTAAAGCAGCAGGATCAAAGAGTGTGATCGCTGCCGCCCCCGACACTCCTTCCAATAGATTGTTGCGAAACCGCTCAAGCTCACAACCAAGCGGCGATACCACTCCGATTCCTGTAATCGCCACACGTCTCTTCATAATAGTTTCCAATTACTGCTTGCGTAGATACCATCCATTGCTGCTACCCTATGCATTGCCTCTCCTATCTTTCTATCGGCATATAGCCAGTTCAAAAAGACAGGAAGCGATGCTGCGCCTAGATATCCGGCTACCTCAACATCAAATGTATCATTATTAATCTTTAATGATTCAAAATGTGTTTGATCAATATTCATAGGATCTACTGGATCATAGACAATCTCATAATCACTCATTACCAATTTCGCTGTGATACCACGCTTTTCCAAATCCTGATGCCGTTCCAGACAGAGAAATCCTGCTGCATCTGCACAGATACGTGACTGAAAATGTGGAAATCTATGGTAATGACGCAAAACCAGAAAATTATTCTGATCCGCGACACCACCAACTAGTGCGATATCGATCTCATTTTGCAACAATGCTGATACTGCCTGCTGCAAAGCTATATAAAATTGTCCTACCCCAGGATAACCAACAAAATATGGCCCCTCTATACCTAAATTAAGAGAAATATGAAAGGCAGGCATATTGGGAAGACAACGGAAAGTAAGCAATGGATTAACCTGTCCAAATCCATCAACAGAAAAGCGTGCCATTGAAAAATTGCCATTCTCTTGAGAGTTTCGTGCAATCAACTCAATATCATTACGGTCGAAAGGGATATAACCAATACTTGTATAAATACCGGTATGATCGCGTAACATCGGCTCGTCTATGCTTGCACTACGTACTGCCAACCCTGCCGCAATAACGGCAAGTTGATCTTGGCGGCCCATAAACTTACGAGTCTTTTTAGATTTCAGCCAAGGAAGTAGCTCCAATTCTGTATTGCAAGGTAGTGAATATGATGACGGCTTGGGACTGAGAACTACGGCGCCTAACCCACTTACAACTATCGAATCTGGAAATCCAGCTTCAGCTTGCGCGTCCATATTTGGTAGATCTCCTTCCTCTGCTGGTGAACCTTTTCAGACGATATCTGGCGTAATACAAACATCAATATGGCACGTGCTGCTAATACTCCTGCTATACGAGCTTCACCTTGTACTTGCGCTGCGCCCTCTAATGTCGAAATCAACTGACAACGCAGTTCTAGTTGT